>NZ_CANCWY010000015.1:0-48042 GCF_947381695.1 Limosilactobacillus sp. DJ3M12
CCTACACATTTGATTCGTCGAAACTTTGTTCAGTTTTCAAAGGTCTACCTGTCGGCTAATTAAGCAGCCAATCAACATCTTTATTATATCATGTATCAGATTAACTTGTCAAGAAGAAATTTTAAATTATTTTTGAATTTCTTTTGATCGATAACTCAATCAGCAACTTTATTAATATATCATGTTGCCAAGTCGATGTCAACAATTATTTTAACTTTTTGTTAAACCATCTCAACAGCACTTAGCTGTTTTGACAACGATAACTACTATACATGGATTTCATTCTTTCGTCAACACCTTTTTTCAACTTTTTTGAATTTTATTTTCATCGCTATCTATTAGCTTCTTAAACTCACTATTCCTTTAATAAGTTTGCCTGCCTCCTTTACCATTCTTACCAATTAGCATTTCTTTTCCATCCCGAAAATTACCTAATTAGTATGGAGAAAAGCATCAATATTAAACTCGGTTAGTAACTCGATGTATTTACCCATTCAATTTTTATCTTAACGCTGGAAATTATTATTCAGCCATTAAATCAGTAGCTGAATAGCCGGACCAATTCAATTTTTATATCTTCTTGGATAGATTGTTAGGAACATTCCTTGATAACTATTAGTCTCTTTTTGCAATTGTTTTTTCTACTATTAGAAGTTTCGCAAGAATTAAAATAATATAGTAAAAAAGGCTTCGATCTTCTTTACGGATCGGAGCCCTTCAGTCAAGTTGATGATTTTCTAATATTAAGGTAATGCAAAATGCTACTACTATGGTAAGCATAACTGATGCTAAAATAAACGGTTTAAAATTAGTTCCCACCAATAAAGCTAATATTGAAATTACTATCGATGAAATAAAATAAGCCCTAGAATTATACAACCAACTACATGGCAGTAAATGAGCACCAAATATTATCGCTAACACCATTAGCATTTTATTGGGAATAGTCGGATAAATCCACATTGCAATTAGAAGATACAAAAGCTGATTCATCGAAAATAACATCCCCAACTTAGTTAACGGATTTGTCTTATTTTGAAAATCCACATTAATTAATCGCGATATGAAATAAGATATTGGTAAAAGTAAGGCCGTACAGACAAATACGAATAAGTTTTTAGTAAGAACGGGAACATTAAGTAGTTCTACTGCAAGAATACCACCCCATACTACGATCGAAGCAATTATTATATGCAACCCACGCTTTTGTTTTACTATACAGTCTTGCTTTAACTTTTCTAATTCTCCCATCGAATTCCCCTCATTTTCTCCTCTAAATTGATAGTTATTCTAACATAACTAAAACAGAAAAACTCGCACCCCATAAAAATGGAATACGAGTTATCTATTTATGCTAATTTTTCATCAACCATTCAGCTTACTTCTTCTTGTTCTTCTTTTTCTTTGAATCGTTCTTAGTTTCCTTTTCCGGACGCATAGTTGGGAAGAGAATAACATCCCGAATAGATTTAGCATCAGTAAGGAGCATTACAAGACGATCGATTCCAATACCAAGTCCCCCAGTAGGTGGCATTCCGTATTCGAGGGCTTGAACGTAATCTAAGTCGACTGGTTCAGCTTCATCATTACCGTTAGCTTTTTCCTTTGCTTGCATTTCAAAACGTTCCTTCTGGTCAATTGGATCGTTTAATTCACTAAAGGCATTTGCCAATTCGCTACCGTCAACATACAATTCGAAACGGTCAGTCATCGCAGGATTATCAGCATTCCGCTTTGCTAATGGTGAAACTTCAACTGGGAATTCATAGACAAAAGTTGGTTGAATAAGTGTATCTTCAACGAACTCTTCAAAGAATGCATTCAAGATATGGCCCTTTGTCCAGTAAGGCTTATATTCAATCTTATGTTCATCGGCTAACTTCTTAGCATCTTCGTCCGTCATTGATTCATCGCTGAAGTCAATGCCAGTCTTTTCCTTAACGGCATCCACCATCGTAATCCGTTTAAAGTTTCCTCCAAGGTCGATTTCATGTCCTTGGTAAGTAATCTTTCCATCATCTGAAACAACTTTAGCTGCTGCCTTAACGATTCCCTCTGTTTCATCCATAACATCTTGGAAGTCGAAGTAAGCAGCATAAGTTTCCATTGTAGTAAATTCAGGGTTATGGTGAGGATCCATCCCTTCATTCCGGAAAATCCGTCCCAATTCGTATACTCGTTCAAAGCCACCAACGATTAACCGCTTAAGGTACAATTCGGTAGCAATCCGCAAGTACATATCAATATCAAGTGCATTGTGGTGAGTGATAAATGGACGCGCATTAGCACCACCAGCTTGAGTGTTCAAAATTGGGGTTTCTACCTCTGTAAAGCCATTATCATCCATGTACTTCCGGACAGCCTTGATGATCGCTGTCCGTTGGTGGAAACGCTTGAAACTTTCTGGGTTAGAAATTAAATCAAGGTAGCGCTGACGATAGATAGTTTCAGGATCAGTAACCCCATCCCACTTATTAGGAAGCGGACGTAATGCTTTTGACAAGAAGGTAATTTTATGTGCACGAACAGTTAATTCACCTGTATCCGTCTTGATAACATCCCCTTCAATTCCAAGGAAGTCACCAATATCTGACCGCTTGAAAACATGGTAAGGCTCATCCCCGACCATATCCTTACGAGCGTAAACTTGAATCTTACCAGTCCGATCAACAAAGTCAGCGAAACCAGCCTTACCACTACTCCGCTTTCTTGTCATTCGACCCGCAATAATTACTTTGGCGCCCATCTCGTTTAATTCTTCTTTATCGTATTGATCAAACTTATCATGCAAGTCTTGGGCAAGATGGTCTCGTTTGAAGCGACGGCCAAACGGTTCAATCCCCGCTTCTTTTAACTCTTCCATTTTTTCACGCCGAACGCGCATTTGATCTAGTTCTTGTGACACTTAAGTTCTCCTCCTCGTAATTAAGCTTGCTGTCTTTTTGCAGCTCGTTCTGCAGTTTGTTCAGCAAAGCGGTCAAAAATATCGTTCATTTCATCAAGTGTTTCTGCCTCGACTAACGCTACCTTAGTCCGGGCAGCACGCGGAATACCCTTGATATAGTACGTGGATAACCCACGGAACTCACGAACTCCAACATATTCACCCTTTAAATCAACTAAACGATTAAGATGATCTTTGGCCATTTCAATCTTTTGTTCTGGGGTTGCTTCTGGGAGCAGCTCACCAGTCTCTAAGTAATGTTCAGTCCGCTTTAGCATCCATGGGTTACCCATTGCTGCCCGACCGATCATTGCGGCGGTTGCGCCAGTCATATCAAGAATCTTCTTAGCATCTTCTGGTGTCTTCACATCACCATTAGCCATGAACGGAATTTTCAATTGACTCGCTACTTCTTTTAGTATATTCCAATCTGCTTGTCCCGTATACATTTGTTTTCGAGTTCGACCATGCATCGCAATCGCGCTAGCTCCTGCACGTTCAGCTGCTAAAGCATTTTCAACAGCTAAAATATGCTTGTCGTCCCAACCAGTTCGCATCTTAACGGTAACTGGCTTCTTAACAGCATCAGTAACATATGACACCATTTCATAGACTTTATTAGGATCCAGTAACCACCGTGCACCCGCGTCAGTTTTTACAACCTTATTAACAGGACACCCCATATTTATATCAATCACGTCAGCTGCTGTATGTTGATCTACATACTTAGCAGCCTCAACTAATGTCTCTTTGGTTCCGCCAAAAATTTGAATTCCCATTGGATGTTCTTCCGGGTCGACATCCATCATATTTAAAGTTCGTTGATTATGATACACAATGCCACGGTCTGAGATCATTTCACAGACAACGTAGCCAGCACCAAATCTTTTACAGATAACCCGAAAGGCTGAATTGGTTACTCCAGCCATTGGTGCAACAACAACTTGATTAGGAATTTCAACGTTACCGATCTTCCATTTCATTTTTTCACCTCATTACTGCTTAAGAAACTGTGCTGGCCATCCAGTTTCATTTTTAATTGTCCGATAACTCAACTATCATAGCATATCAACACGCTTAGCACCAAAAATTACTTTTCATCTGTTGATTTTTTATCATCATTTGCAGTCATTTCCGCGTAGATCTTCTTTAATTCGTCTTCGCTAAATTCGTACTTCTTCCCGCAGAATTGGCAAACAGCTTCCGCATGGTGGTCTTCGTCAATCAATTTCTTCATATCATCTTTAGAAATACTTGCAAGGGCATGTGCAAAACGCTCCTTCGAGCAATCACATGCATAACGAACCGGCATCGTTTCAAGGATCTTTAAGTCATCACCAAAAATTTTCTTTAAAATATCTTCTGGCGTATCACCATCACGTAACATTTGTGATACCAATGGCAAGCTCTTCAATGTCTTTTCAAGCTTGCTGATTTCTTCATCGCTAGCACCAGGCATTACTTGAATCATGAAGCCACCAGCAACGTCAATATTTTCATCAGGGTTAACGAATACTGAAAGGCCAACTGCTGAAGGAATTTGTTCAGATTGAGCAAGGTAGTAAGTAAAGTCATCACCAAGTTCACCAGAAACTAAATTTACTTCGCCGGTATATGGTGTCTTGTCGCCAGGAGACATCTTGGTTACAGAAAGAGTTCCTTGATTACCAATTGCCTTTGCGACATCGATCTTCCCCTTATCATTGGCTGGTAAAGAAACGTGTGGATTACCCATGTAGCCTTTTACGGTTCCTTCAGCAGTTCCATCCGCAATAATAAAGCCAACTGGACCATTTCCCTGAATCTTAACCGTCATTCCTGCTTCTCCTTGTAAACTAGAAGTAGCCAAGAGAATCGTTCCAATTAACGTTCGACCAAGGGCAGCCGAAGAAGCACTCCATGTATCATGAATTTCGTGTGCCTTTTGAACGACTTGGGTAGCATTTACAGCATAAGCCCGAAACTTTCCATCCTTAGTCATTGACTTTACTAAATAATCTGTTGTTTTCATTTTAAATTTCTCCTTAAAATTAATCCTAAAGAAAAAACGGAAGATCACCACCTACCAATCAGGTTTTGTATCTTCCGTCTTTTCAATAGTTTACTTGTCTTCAGAATTGTCTGAATCATCACTTGATTGTGAATCATTTGAGTTGTCACTCTTAGTATCGGATGAATCATTTTGATTATCCTTTGCTTCATCGTGACGCTCATTTTCCAATCGTTCAAGTTCACGCTTGGATTCTTCAAAGGTTTGTGCACGTGCCTCTTCGTCTTCAGCAGCCACATCCTTATCAGGAACTTTTCCAGTCTTATAAAGGCTAAGAATTTGTTTTTCATCAAGCGTTTCGTATTTGAGTAATGCTTCAGCGATTTGCTTATGTTGTTCACGGTGCGTCTCAATAATGTGTAAGGCGGTTTCGTGCCCTTCAGTTAAGATTCGACGTACTTCTTCATCAACTAAAGCAGCAGTCTTTTCGGAGTAAGGTGATTGGTCATAGCCTTGACCTGTAAAGACCTGACCAGAACTTTGCAGTTCTACCGGACCAATCTTATCACTCATTCCGTACTGGGTAACCATCGAACGAGCAATTTGGGTTGCTTGTTCAAAGTCATTTGAAGCTCCTGAAGATTGTGACTTAAAGACAAGCTCTTCAGCAGCTCGTCCACCCATCAGACCAGCGATTTGTTCCATCGCATTCTTTTTCGACATTAACATCTGATCTTCACGTGGAAGCATGATAGCATATCCACCTGCGCGACCACGTGGGACAATGGTAACCTTGTGCACAACTCGTGCGTCATTTAATACAAGACCCACAATCGTGTGACCCGCTTCGTGGTATGCAACAGTCTTTCGTTCTTGTTCAGATTGGACACGGTTATGCTTAGCTGGTCCAGCAATTACCCGGTCTTCTGCTTCATCTAAGTCAGCAGCATCAATTTCAGTTTTGTTCCGCCGCGCAGCTAATAAGGCCGCTTCGTTTAATAGGTTAGCTAAGTCAGCCCCAACAAAACCGGGAGTCTGTTTAGCAATTTCCTTTAAATCAACGTCGCTTGCCATTGGTTTGTTCTTAGCATGAACTCGTAAAATGGCTTCACGACCCTTAACATCTGGACGACCTACTAAAATCTTTCGGTCAAAACGTCCTGGACGTAAAAGGGCGGGATCCAAGACATCTGAACGGTTAGTAGCTGCCATGACGATGATTCCTTCATCGCCTTGGAAACCATCCATTTCAACTAACAATTGGTTCAAGGTTTGTTCACGTTCATCGTGACCGCCGCCCATGCCATTTCCACGGCGCCGACCAACGGCATCAATTTCATCAATAAAGATGATTGCTGGAGCAGCTTTCTTGGCTTGATCAAATAAGTCACGAACACGACTAGCACCAACACCGACGAACATTTCAACAAAGTCAGAACCAGAGATTGAGAAGAATGGTACCCCTGATTCACCGGCAACCGCCTTAGCTAGCAAGGTCTTACCAGTACCTGGAGGCCCCTCCAGTAAAACACCAGATGGAATACGAGCACCAAGCTTAGTGAATTTCTTTGGATTCTTCAAGAATTCAACGATTTCAACCAATTCTTGTTTCTCTTCTTCTTCACCGGCAACATCTGAGAAACGAACTTTGTTTTTCTTAGCATCAGATGGCTTGGCCTTGGTCTTACCAAAGCTCATCACTCCACGGCCACCCCCACCTTGACCAGCTTGGCCCATCATCATGTAGAAGAAGAAAATCATGATGACCAATGGCAAGACAGTCAACAACAGGTTCATCCAGACACTATTAGATTCTTCAGCACGAGTACTAATCTTTACATTATGACGGTTAGCATAGTTTTGAAGTTGACTAACAGTTACGTCACTTTCCAAAACAGAACTTTGGAATTGAGTTACCTTATTGTTTCGTTGTGGTGTAAGAGCAAAGCCAGTATTGTTGGCGGAATTGGCATTGTTTGACTGAGGTTTACGGTAAGTACCCGTAACCTTATATACCCCACCATTTGGCTGAAGCTGAACGCTCTTAACCTTATTACTCTTCAGTTCGGAGATAAACTCGCTTTGGGAAACTGTCTTACTTTGTCCTGTTGAGGCATTGCCCCCAAAGAAGAAGTAGGCGATTCCCATAATACACAAGAACATCACGGCATAGAAGAGAACGTTATGAGTAAAATTATTTTTTTTACGATTGTTGTTCATAACAACCTCCTATCTACCAGCAACGATATTTTATAATTGTAGTCATTATCATAGCATATTTGACAAATATTGACCATTAATTTTACAGAAGAATTAATAGTTTTATCGCCAATGTTATTAATAATACATAATACATACTACATATTTACGGATCCATAAAAATGGACGTTAATTAAGAATATCTTTAAAATACCGTCCATTTAATATTGATTTTTCCGTCATCCTAATTATCTAACATTTTTAGTCATTTTGGTATACAGATGGCTTCAAAATTCCAACATACGGTAAATTTCGGTAGAATCCTTTGTAATCAAGGCCATACCCTACCAAGAACTCTTTAGGAACCGTAAAACCAACATAATCGGGTTCGACATCTACTTCCCGACCTTCTGGCTTATTTAATAATGAACAAACCTTTATGCTCTTTGCTCCCCGGTCGGCTAAAAGGTCCATCAAGTACTTCAAAGTATGACCGGTATCAACAATATCTTCCATAATTAGAACATGCCGATCTTTAACATCTGTTTTCAAATCATGAATAAGTTTAACTTTTCCAGTCGAACCTAAGCCACCAAAATAACTAGAAACATCAATAAAGTCGATTTGGGCCATGATATCTAGCCGTTCAATCATATCAACAGTAAATAAAACTGCTCCGCTTAGAACGGAAATGATAATTGGCCGTTTATCCTTATAATCTTTTGTTAAGTCCGTTGCTAATTCGTCCATTCGTTTGCCAAGCATTTCTTCGCTGTATAAGACACGCTCAATATCGTTATTCATTTACCTTCTTCTCCTTATTTTTTATTCCAATAAAACATGACCGACATGTCTGCTGATAGCCGGTTGGCCGTTCAAACCAACTCCACTTTCGGTTAACTATCCAGACGACCTCGTCATGCGCATCAACCAGGACCATTTGCTGGTCACGCTGTTTTCGGGAAACTTTTTGGTCAATTAGGACCCGCTTGACTAACTGGTGATGACCATTTTTTAAGCGAATACGATCTTTTTGTCGCCATTGTCGTAGCCGCAGCGGAAATTGATCTGGAGCAAGCCATTGCAAAACTACCTGCTCTTCATCATTGAAAAACGACTTTTCAGCTGACACTGCCATTAAGTTTATTGGATCTACTTGATACCATTGTTCCAATTTTATCATATGATCTTGGGACTTTTGTAGGTTCTCAAGCGGATTATCCAATTTTTTTAACACACAAGTAGCGTAGGCTTTCTCAAGAATATATCGATGCGGCAACTCAATGATTTGCTGTGGCTTTTGCTCGTTTTCTAGGATCTGCAGCAGTTCATCAAGTTGCTGGTCCTTAATATCATATATTCCTTGTTGATTAAACCATTGTCGTAAAATTTCTTTTCGAATGATTTCCTTATTTTGCAATAATCTTGCCAGGATCATCCTTCCTTGTTGATCAACACATGCTGCTAATTGATCTGCCACTTCTTGATCACGCCAGGCAAGGAGATCCGTTAACTGTTGATGATAGCTTTCGAGGTGAGAAAGCAACTGAGGATTCTCTTCTTCAAGCATTGGA
This sequence comes from Limosilactobacillus sp. DJ3M12, assembly GCF_947381695.1. Taxonomy (NCBI): domain Bacteria; kingdom Bacillati; phylum Bacillota; class Bacilli; order Lactobacillales; family Lactobacillaceae; genus Limosilactobacillus; species Limosilactobacillus sp. DJ3M12. The sequence continues at coordinate 8,708 of NZ_CANCWY010000015.1, forward strand.
ATTATCGCATGCCGAAATCGATTCCGTTGAATGTTCAAGTCCTTATTTGTCTTATCCTCATACCACTTAAGATGATGCTGCAAAGCATATTTCTTTAACTGCTGTTTACTAAAGGGTAAAAGCGGCCGAATTAAGGTTCCAGAAGCAAATGGTCGCCGATCTCGTATTCCCACTAATTGACTCAACTGACCACCACGAGCCATCTTCATCAGCATTGTTTCTGCTAGATCATTTTGGTGGTGTGCAGTTAGCAGAATGCTTGCCTGATTATCTTTCATCACTTCCCGGAAAAATTGGTAGCGTGCTTGACGGGCAGCGTTTTCGACCCCGGTCTGTGGATGAAGATCTTGTGGCCAGTGTGCAACTGCTAGTTTTAAATCATTTTGTTTACAATACTGCCGAATGAACCGTTCTTCAAGCTGGCTTTGTTTTCGTAACTCATGGTTCATATGGGCAACGATAATCTGGGGACGATATTTTAACGGCAAATGTTGCAAGAGATCTAACAGAACCATCGAATCGACTCCGGTTGAGACAGCCACTACCACCTTATCTTGGGTAGCAAAAAAGCGACTCCTTACTAGGTGTCGCTCAAATGCTTGTTGTAAATCCGCCATATTAGCTCCGCCGACCACCACGGCCGCCACGCTTACCATCAGTTTGACGTTTCAAAGTAGATAAACGTGATTCGCTTTCTTTTAAATAGCCAGCTAACATGTCATTAAAGTCTTCGTGTTGGTGACTGTTGTGGTGACGACCACTAAAACCACCACGGAAGTTATCATTGTGACCACGGAAATTATTATTCCGTTCGTGGTGAAAATCACGGTGATTATTTTCACGATGATGGTTATTTTCATGATGATCTTGATGTTCACGAGGAGCTGCGGCCTTGATTGAAAGAGCAATCTTACCGTCATCACCAATCCGTGTTACTTTTGCTGTAACTTCATCCCCGACAGCCAATACATCATGAACATCCTTGATATATTTATCAGAGATTTGACTGATGTGTACTAGCCCTGTCTGATTATCATCTAAATCAACGAATGCACCAAAATTAGTGATTCCTGAAACTTTACCTGAAACCTTTGCTCCAACTTCAATTGCCATGAAACCTATAGATCCTCCTGAACCATCTCATATTTTTGTATTTGAGTATATCATAACTTCATCTTGAAAACGTATGAAAATAACTAAACTTCTCATAAAAAACTAAGCTGAAAAATCACCCAATTACATTCTCAATTTTAACATTTAAAATATTCTAACCCTACTAAAAACATCCTATTTTGTGATCATTAGTTCAAATTATAGATTATCTCGCCCTTCTTAGAGTAATTATACTTAGCACGGATAACCTGCTGAATATATTCGGGATTATGCAACATTTTAATCTGACGTTGTAGTTGTTGATTCTTTTGTTTTTGTTTTGTTAATTGTGATTGTGCTTGTCGAATATTGCCATTAATATCTGCTAATGTCCGTTTGCTTTGAAATATCTGAATTCCAAAGATTAAGAATATAACCAAAAAAACGGCAATAATCCGCTGACAACGGCGCTTATGCACATGCCGATTATATGTTTTTTGATTTGAAACCTGGCGGGCATATGGGGTATTTAATTGTGAAACTTTGCTATCAGATTGTCCTTTCATCTGACATTCCCCTCCATTTTAACTTATCACGCTTTAAGTATAGCAAGATACCGCGGAGAATGTCCATATGATTATCAACTTTTTTATATCTCAGAAGATATTATAGTTGGTCAAAGGATTCCGCGTAAGTTTCATCAACAATTTCATACATATCTTCCGCTTCACTCTTTTTCGTCGTTTCAACAATCCGATTAATCTTAACTGTTTCTGTCTTATTACCAAACTTAATTGTTAAAGTATCACCAACCGCTACCCGACTGGATGATTTTGCTGGTTGACCATTAATTAAGATCCGTCCTTGATCCGCGATTTCCTTAGCAATTGATCGACGTTTAATAATCCGTGATACTTTTAAAAATTTATCTAATCTCATTTTTCCGCTCCTTTTTCATCGGCTTGAATAACGTTTCCTAAAGTCGTTACAAATTGTAGTAGCTGGTGAAGCCAATCATCAGTAGTCATTTTAGGTTGAATAACCAGCCGAATCATTAGTTGCTGATTGTCTTCACCGATTGTTGCTTTAAATCGCGTATTAGCTAGCTCCTTAATTATTGCAGGGGCTTTAATCAAGCGGCTAGCACGTTCAGTAAACTTGATATTAATATTATCCCGTTGCCGCTTAATCTCAGCAATCATTGCCAGGTCAGCATGATTCTTCAATTGACTTACAAGCAACAGCGTCCCAACCGGTGCCGGGTAATCGCCAAACCGATCAATCAAGTCACCTTGAATATCAATAACTTCTTCATCTGTCTTAGCTTGGCGAATTGTCTTATATAATTCGATCTTTTGCCGTTGGTCTGCAATATAATCCGTTGGTAGGTAAGCTTCAACCCCTAACTCAACTTCTGCATCGGAGTGAATAGTTTGCTTCTTACCCTGCTTTTTAGCTACCGCATCACTAAGCATCGCTGAATATAGGTCATAACCAACAGAATCGATAAATCCATGTTGTTGTTTCCCCAAGAGGTTACCAGCTCCCCGAATAGCAAGGTCTCGCATTGCAATCTTAAATCCAGATCCCAACTCGGTAAAATCACGAATTGCAGCTAGCCTCTTTTCTCCTAATTCTGTTAGGACCTTATTAGGCTGATACATAAAGTAAGCATAAGCCACCCGATTACTACGACCAATTCGTCCGCGAATCTGATATAGCTGAGCTAACCCCATCCGATCAGCATTTTCAACAAAGAGCGTATTAGCATTTGGGATATCAACCCCCGTTTCAATAATAGAGGTAGTCACTAATACATCATAATTTCCTTGAATAAACTCATAGAGGACTGTCTCCAGTTCATTTTCACTCATCTGACCATTAATATAGCCAATCCGGGCTTCAGGAACAAGGTCTTGTAACCACGCCACTGTCTCTTCAATGTCATGAACGCGATTGTGAAGGTAATAAACCTGTCCGCCGCGTTGCATTTCACGAATGATCCCATCGCGAATCGCACTACTATTTTGCTCCATTACATAGGTTTGGATTGGGTAACGACCAGCTGGCGGTGTTTCAAGGACTGATAAATCTCGTACGCCCAGCATTGACATGTGTAATGTCCGGGGGATCGGGGTTGCTGTCAAGGTTAAAACATCAACATTATTTTTTAATTGTTTTAGTTTTTCTTTATGTTTTACCCCAAAGCGCTGTTCCTCATCAACAATTAACAGCCCAAGGTCCTTAAATTCAACATCCTTTGATAGGATTCGGTGGGTTCCAACAACAACATCGACGCTTCCATCCTTTAGCCCTGCTTCTGTCTCTTTTAGCTCTTTTGGCGTCTTGAAACGTGACATCAAGGCAATGTTGATTGGGAAGCCCTCAAACCGGCGCATCAGGGTGTTGTAGTGTTGCTGGGCAAGAACAGTTGTTGGCACAAGGAAGGCCACCTGCTTTCCTCCAGTGACTGCTTTAAAAATTGCCCGCATTGCAACTTCAGTTTTACCATAGCCGACATCCCCTACCAACAGTCGATCCATCGGCTTTGGTTTTTCCATATCCTCTTTAATTTCATCAATACTCCGCAACTGATCACGAGTCTCATTATACGGGAAATTAGCATCAAATTGTTTTTGGAGATAATCGTCTTTCGGAAAAGCATATCCCTTCTCCGCTTCTCGCTTAGCATATAAGTCAACTAATTCATCAGCGATATCTTCAATTTTTGAAGAAACGTGCCGCTTAGTCTTTGCCCATTCGTTACCGCCAAGCTTGTTGATATGCGGGGTCTTAGATTCTGATGATACATACTTTTGGACAAGATTTAGTTGGGTTACTGGCACATATATCTGAGCGTTATCTCGGTAATTGATGATCATGTAGTCTTGGTGAACATGGTCAACTTCCATCGTCTTAATTCCACTAAAAATCCCAATTCCATGATTGACATGAACTACATAGTCACCTGGTTTAAGATCAGTATAATTTTTTAATCGTTCGGCGTTGGCAAGTTTTTGTGGACGATGATGAACCTTTTTTACCTGCTTAAACATCTCGCTTTCTGTAATAACAACCAGCCCAGCAAGTGGCATTTCAAATCCATTGTTTAAGTTAGCAGCAACAATTTGAACAACATTCGGCTTGATATTTGTTAATTCAGTTTCTGTTGCGGTGATATCAAAGTCAGCAAGCGTTTGGGCAATTTGCTTTCGCCGTTCTGGACTATTAGCCATCAGTACTACCGTTTGCCCTTGATCAATCCACCGCTGAAGTTCGGCTTTCAGCAGTGGCATTTGACCAAAGAAACGTTGCATGGTTCTGCTTTTTAGGTCGGTAATTTGGCTAAGTTTAATATTACCGAGACCTTTTTTAAATAAGGCGCCATAAATTTGCGGATGCGGGTCTTTTTTTATTATGGCCGATATGTCATTGCTAAGATCTGGAACATCCGTTAATTGATGGTGAGCAACCTTATCTTTAAACCAGCCTGCATCTTCCTGGGTCATCTGCTTGGCAAATTGCTTTATCCGCGTCAAGTCATCAAAGTAAATTGTCCCATCATCAGGAAGATAATCAAATAAGGAATGCTTAGCCGGATAAACCAGGTTGCTAAATTCTAAAAGTTCATTAGGCAAGTGCTGGTTCTTAAGTGCGTTCAATAATGGTTCAAAGCGGTTAGCCACCTGCTGTTTAATATCCGCATCGTCAGCACTTAACTCCTTCCCTACCTTTTTATATTCAGTATCTAGCGCTTCATACACCCGCGAAAATTCAGTCGATGGGATAATAAAATCTGTCGCTGGCAGTATCTGAACTTCTTCAACATTATCAATACTCCGCTGAGTACTAGCATCAAAATACCGAAGTGAATCAACTTCTGTATCAAAAAGATCAATTCTAATCGGATTATCAGTGTTTAAGGCGTAGATATCAATAATCGACCCACGAATTGCAAAATCACCAGGACGCAAAACCATTTTTTGATATTGATACCCCATTGCGCTTAATTGTTGCCGAATTTTTGCTGGATCCACTTCCCCGCCAGTCTTAATCTTTAACGAGGACTGGGCAAAGTATTCTGGTGAAATAATATTGCGTCGTAACCCCGCAGCAGATGCAACTACAACTGCCGGTTCTTTATTAATCAACGCATTTAAGGCCAGTACCCGCTGAAGACGATAGTTAGGAGAACTAGTTGCTACTTCCGCTGCTAAAACCTCTTCAACCGGAAACTGGTAAACACGATTAGCAGGAAGAAGGTTCTCCAAGTCACTAGCCAATTCCTGCATATGGGAAATCGTGTCGGTCACTACTAGAATTGGTCGCTGCCCTTCTTTAGAAAGAGCACTTAGTAATTCGGTTCGCGCTGATCCAGAAATCCCCGTTATTAATTGATGGTTCTTGGGTTGGAGGTCAGCCGTAATTTGTTTAAATGATGGCGTCTTCTCGATTAAATTTTCTATTTGCACCATCAACGCCACCTTTCTATTTTAATTATAAGCATTCATTAATTTGGCAAAGTCTTCTCCATTAATCCAGTCTTCTAATGCATGCTCAGCTTGTTCAACTGCTTGGTCAAATTTAGGACGTTCTTCTTTAGAAAATTTACCTAAGACATGACTAACCACCGTTCCATGTTGGGGATGGTCAATCCCTACTTTTACCCGGTTAAAGTTCTTGGTTCCTAACGCGCTGATAATGCTTTTAAGTCCATTATGACCGCCTGAAGCCCCATGTGTTTTTAAACGTACTTTGCCAACTGGCATATCCAAGTCGTCATTAACAATTACGAGATTATCCAAGTCAATATCATAATAGTCTACTAGTGGTCCGACTGCTCGTCCTGAATCATTCATGAACGTCGTCGGCTTTACCAACATTACTTTTTCACCATTAATTATCCCACTAACTGCGACTGCTTCTTGTTTTAGGTGGGTGAATGCTCCCAGGTGATAATCTCGTGCTAGTTGATCAACCACCATGAAGCCAGTATTATGACGGGTTTCATCATACCGCGTCCCAATATTTCCTAAGCCAACAATCATTTTCATTGTTCTTTCATTCCTTTCACGCAAAAAAGCCGCACGGTCACTTTTCCCGTCCAGCATAAATTTTAACTAGTATTATACCCTATGTTACTTTTTCAGCATACTAATTTGAATTAACAGCATAAATCTTCTAATCTTTTTCTAATCCTTTTGATAGAAATGTGTTATTATAGTGAGTGCATTTAATCGATAAAAAGGATGTTAATTATGATTTTCAATTCATTAATCAAACCCAAAGCAACCTTAACAACTCTTCCAGAAACAGCGACATTGGATGAGGCTCTGACTGTCTTGGAGGATACCGGCTATCGGTGTGTCCCAGTTCTTGATAAGTCAGGAAAGATCTTTCGGGGAAATATTTATAAGATGCATCTTTACCGGCATAAAGCACGACAGGGGGATATGCATTTACCGGTAACTGCATTATTAAAGAATGCTACTAAATTTATCTCAATTAACGCGGCTTTCTTCTCTATCTTCTTTGCTATTCGAGACCTTCCATATATTGCGGTATTGGATAACAATAATCAGTTTTATGGGATTTTAACCCATAATAGTCTTTTACGGATGTTAGCTGCTGGCTGGAACGTGAATAATGGGAGTTATGTTTTAACTGTTATTACTCCTGATGAACGGGGAGCGCTAGTAACGGCTGCTAAAGAAATCACTCGTTTTTGTCAGATCGTAAATGTCATTTCACTCGATCCAGAAGACGAAACAATGAAACGGGTCTTATACACCTTGCCTGCTGATGTTACTAAAGAAAAGATGGAACGGATTGTTAAACGACTCGAGAAAAAAGGGTTAGAAGTTTCAGAAATTGAAGACTTGCACCAAAGCTATTAAATATTAAAGAGAGTGGGAAATAACCCTCTCGACAAGGCGGTTGGCTAAGCTAGAACGATGATTAGCACGGCACGGGCTGATTATCGTTCGTACTTAGCCTCGAGCCTTGTGGTTATTTTCCACGTTATCTTACTATTGTTTATAAAAGCGGTTGAGGCTGAGAGAAAACAAAAGTTTTCTCCCAGCCCCTTTTAATTTTTAGAATATTAATTTCTGCTGGCGATTTCTCACCCAATTTTCCCACCTGCTTTCAACACTTATTTCGCATTAACTACAACGTTTCCTAAACCGCTATCGAACTCAACTTCCCACTTACCAGCAGTGAGCTTAGGTGGTAAGACAAATGTTCCAGATGATACCATTTGGCCCTTGGTAAATACTTTTCCTTGTTCAGCTAATTTTTGTACTAACCATTGGAGGGACTTAAAGGGATTGCCTAAAACTTCTGATGATACCCCTTCTTTTAATTTCTTACCATCTTTGAATAAAACGGCATGAACATTAGCAGCATCGTCAACATTTTCAAATACGCTATCTGCATCATGTTCTTCACCATATACAACAAGACCACCAACAGCACAATCAGCCATTACATTATATTTTCCTAAATCTGGAAACCAATCGACGAAACGGGCATCAGGCAATTCTAAGGCTCCCGCAACAGTTACTTTCTGAAATAAATCTTCTAATGTATCACTAGGTTGCAAGTCTTCTTTTGCGCGGAAGGTTAATTCAACCTCTAATAACGGTTCATTTAACATCTGCAAGTCAACATCCGCCGGTGACTGGAGGAATCGTTCAGCAACTTGTTGTCCATACAATGGTGAATCAGCATCAAACATGTCTTGAGTTTCTTTACTAGTTAACGAAACTTTATAGCCAGCAGTTGGCTTTCCTTTCAACTTTACTACCGCATCTTGAACTGCATATGCTGTTTCATCATCAGTCACAACGTCTTTCCATTCTTCCTCTTTTAACGGCGTATTAGTGTCATAAGCTTCAAAAAGAGCCTTAGCAAATTCTTCCTGTCGTGCGTTTAATTCAGTCATAATAATTACCTCCAAGACAAAATATTTTCTTAAAATTTAGAAAGAAAAAAGCGTCCTTACATTGCTTTATCGCAATTGTAAGAACGCTTCTGCGCGGTACCATCCTACTTTGATCAACTCGTAGTCGATCCTCTCATTCACAAACAATCATTTGTGGCCAAAATAATGGATGGCAGCCAACCTCAGCTTACTTAGTTTCAGCCGGTAACTCAGGAACGATTAACAATTAGAAATCTCGATCAGCTCACACCACCCGCTAATTCTCTGTTACCAATTTCAAATCATTATTTCCTTCAACGCTTTTCTAATCTAAATTTAATTGTTGGATATAATATACCGGCCATTCCCTAACTTGTCAATAACTATTATGAGATTTCTTTAATTTTATTTTATATTAACTTTGGTTTCAGCTGGTTTCGTCTCAGCAAGGACTTTCCCATGACGAATATTATAAAGAACTTCAACATGCTTATTAAGGGCATTATAAAAGTCGTGAGCATTCAATAAGATACAGTTTGCCGGTTTTCCTACTTCAATTCCATAATTATCACTAATATGCAATGTCTTAGCACCGTTATAAGTTACATAATTAAAGGCATCTTGCAGTTGGTGATACCCCATCAAGTGAGCAATATAAACACCCATCGTAACTGCATCTAACATGTTACCATCGCCGAGAGGATTCCACGGGTCTTGGATATCATCCTCACCAAAGGAAACATTAATCCCCGCTGCTGTTAATTCCTTAATCCGGGTAACGCCACGACGCTTTGGATAAGTATCGAAACGGCCGCCAAGGTGAACATTAACTAATGGATTAGATACAAAGTTAATATCACTCATCTTTAATAGTCGGAATAACTTATAAGTATAAGCATCATTATATGAGCCCATCGCTGTCGTATGACTAGCAGTGACCCGGTCTTTCATCCCTCGTTCATAGGCTTCGGTCGCTAAAACTTCAAGGTTACGCGAAGCTGGGTCATCGATTTCATCACAGTGAACGTCAACTAAACGATCGTACTTATCTGCGAGGGCCATTAAGAAATGGACGGATTGCCAACCATATTCAGTTGTAAATTCAAAATGGGGAATACCACCAACGACATCTAATCCTTCTTTAACCGCCTGCTCCATTAATTCACGTCCATGAGGATAGCTAAGAATACCTTCTTGCGGAAAAGCAACCAACTGCAAGTCGATCTGGTCTTTTAATTCTTCACGCAATTCAAGAAGAGCACGGGCGGCAATTAAATGAGGATCAGTTACATCAACATGGCTCCGTACGTGTTGAATTCCATGACCAACCATATTCAGTAATGTCTTTTTCGCGCGCGATTTAACATCTTCCTTCGTTAAATCTTGTTTCCGTTCACTCCAAATCCGGATACCATCAAATAAAGTCCCGGTTTCATTCCATTCTGGCTGACCAGCAGTAAGCGTAGCATCTAAGTGAACATGAGAATCAACAAATGGTGGCAAAAGTAAATTTTCTTTACCGTCAATAACTTCTTCACCGTCATGGGGCGTTAAGTTAGCCTTAATCTCACTAAATTTTCCATTGAGAATTCGAACATCGACTACTTCTTCATGATTATCAACATGTACATTTTTTAATAGCATAATTCATCTTCCTTTCGGTCAACCAGCAACATAATTCCATAATATAGGATACCACTCAAACACATATCAATAAATGTGGCCCCAATCGTATTTACGAAGATTGGTAACTGATGAACACCTAAGAAGAAGGCAACCCCGATAGCAAAAACAATAATCGCTACCCAGTTGACGCCTCCACGATACCAATATTTTCCACCAACTTTACCTAATTCATCAACATCATATTGCCGGTGAGCACGGAAATAAAAATCAGTACAAATAATGGCGATCGTAGGTCCTAACACCATCCCCACATAGTCAAGGAATGATTCAAAAGCACTCAAGAAACTACCGACAAACATCGGAATAAAGGTCACAACTGTCGCAAGCAATACGACGATCCATAATGAATACTTTAATTTGAGCTTTGTAAAGATATTTGAAAGAGCTGATCCGGCCGCTAATAAATTAACAGCATTTGCCGTCATCGAGGTCAAAATAATAACAAGAAGGGCAACTACCCCCAGTCCTAACTTACTAGCAATCGTTGAGGGATCAGAGTTATTTGCGTTATATACCCCACTTGAAATTGCAATACTAATTGTTGAAATCAGGCCGATGAAAGCAAACCATACAACCCCTAGTAAAGCACCAAGGAACGGCGTCAAAGTCGCATTCTTTTCTTTAGCAGTAAAGCGGGTGAAATCAGCACCGGCAGTTACCCAGGCTAAATTAAAAGCTGCTACATAATCGACCGCCGCACCGACTGCCATTTTTGATTGCGCAGGAACATGCCAATTTACAATTTGACTGAAGGAAACGGTTCGAAAAACAGCTACTGACTCCCAAATGACGAATACAAGAACAAGGATTATCCCTAACCGCTCAATCATTTGGACTGAACGTGATCCGCTAGAAACGCTAATAATATGGAGAATGCTCATGATAATAATCCCGACTACTAGCCCTAAATAGCCGCCATGTTGTCCCCACACAGGCCATCCTAATAAGTCATGGAAAAGAATGCTTACCGACTGGGCCGCAATAAAAGTATTAACTGCTGTCCAACCAATAAATTGAGTAATATTAACTAATGATGGGAGATAACTGCCCCGTTCACCAAAGGAGGCACGACTTAAAGTCATCGTCGATACCCCAGTCTTATAACCAATGTAACCTACCAAACTTAAAAATACATATGATAAGGCAGATGACAATACTAAGACCTTCATGGCAACCGAAAATCCACAAGCGGCGAGCACTCCGCCGACAAACCAGGTTCCATTATTGGCATTTGCACCGACCCACGTGGCAAACATATCCCAAGTATTAGTCTTTCTGTTCTTCATTGGAATACTAAAAATTGTTGTCCCCTTTTGCTCTTTCACAAGATATCCTCCTTAGACCTAAAAAGCTCTAGTCCCTTTAATGGTCCTAGAGCTTTACAAAAGAGGAAGCATAGTTTTGTGCCCACTATACTTATATTATTTTGTCTTTTGTAGTCTCTCTGGGCTACATTAAAAGAACCGTGATTAATTCAATAGTGAGTATACGAGTTCTGACGCAAATTGTCAAACTCATTTATTTTCATCATAGGTAGCATTTAATCCCACACTAATCGTTAATGCTTTATCCACTTTTGCCATTGTCTCTGGCGATAAATGAGCAATTCGGTCTTTTAATCGTTGTTTATCAATCGTTCGTAATTGCTCCAATAAAATGACCGAATCATGAGTTAACGGTAACGACTTACCTTTTAGTTGGACATGAGTAGGCATCTTCTTTTTTTGCATTTGGGCAGTAATCGCAGCAATGATCACTGTTGGACTATAATGATTTCCCACGTCATTTTGAAGGATCAGGACTGGACGAACGCCTCCCTGTTCCGATCCAATTACCGGGGATAAGTCAGCGTAATAGATGTCACCCCGTTTTACTTTTCGTTTTGTCATTACCTTCGCTTCCCTTAATTATTTACTTTGGTGATAAATGCGATGAACCCGATTACTAATATTAGTTAGGATTTCATAGTTAATAGTTCCTGCCTGCTCAGCTAAATCAGTTGCTGTAATTTCTTGGTCACCGGATTTGCCCATCAATACTACTGGAGTGCCGACTGGGTAATACTTAGGAAGCCGAATCATCATTTGATCCATACATACTCGTCCGGCAATATCACAAAATTGACCGTCAACTAATACCTTATAACCAGTCATACACCGGGGATAACCGTCAGCATAACCAATCGGCAAAGTGGCTAGCCATTCATCTTGCTCCGCTGTATAAGTAGCACCATAGCTGACAGATCTTCCTGCCTTTAACTGCTTAACAAAAGAAATTGATGAAACTAATGAACTAACGGGCTGTAAATCAAGCGTTAATTTCAAGTCACGTCCAGATGGGTTTTGTCCGTACATTGAAATCCCCATTCTAACTGTATTAGCCGTGATTTTTTCCTGATGCCATAAACCAGTCGCTGAATTTGCCATATGAACATATGGTGGCAGTTCGTCAAGACTGGCAACAAATTGATGCCACCGTTGAACCTGTTGATTAAAGTAATTTTCATCAGGACTATCAGCAGTTGCAAAATGCGTGAACATCCCTTCAAATTCAAATTCAGGACTATCAAGCAACTTAACAGCTTGCTTAAATGTAGCGACCTCTGTAAAACCAATCCGGCCCATTCCTGAATCAATTCCCAGATGAACTTTTAATGGTTTCTTAGGCTTGGCAACTTGTGCTAGTTGATGATATTGTTCAAGCCAATCTAAGGAGCCGACTGTTAAAGAAACTCCGGCTTGAGCAGCAATCAACGCATCTTCAACTGGCGTAATTCCAAGGACAAGTGTCATGGCTTCAATACCGTTATCCCGCAATTCCAATGCTTCGTCTAAAATTGCTACGCATAAACCCCTTGCACCACTGGTCATTGCTGTTTGGGCAACTGGAATCAATCCATTGCCATAAGCATTTGCTTTTACAACAGCAAGGATTCTACTATTTTCGGGCAAAACTTTTTTCTGTTCTTGAATATTATGACGTAATGCATCTAAGTCCACTATTAATGATGTATCTCGCAAACGACCATTAACCATTTATTTATTCTCACTTTCTAAAATTACTTCTGTCATTACTAACGCGGCAGTATGACTCACTGAAGCATGAGCATTACCATTATACGGCGATTTAATCACAATTGGCGCACCATATTGGTTATCAATGATTTCAATATCATGAAAGCCTAGTTTAGCACCAATTCCCGTTCCATATGCTTTAGCAAAAGATTCTTTTAGTGACCACCGACCAGCAAGATATTCTACTGATCGTTGGCCGCTAAATTGACTATATTGTTCTAGTTCAGTCGGTGTCAATACATGCTGGATGAATTGAGAATGCGCTGTCGCAGCTTTCTTAACTCGTTCAATCTCGGTTATATCGATTCCAATCCCCTTAATCATCGAGCGTTCGTCTCCTTAATTATCACTATTATCTACCGCTTAATCTTATCGAAAATAAGCACTTCTTGCAATTATTGTTACATTAGTCCATCATTGTCATGTCATATAAAATTATAAATAAAGTTTATATTTTTCTAGTTACAATTAGCTCAGAAAAAGTTATAATTTTAAGGCAATAAGCATTCTTATTTTTGAATATTTCATTAATTTTTTCTTAAAGACTTTACAGTAAGGTGAAAGTAACTCACCCTATTAGCCGAGATACATAATTAATGGTATTCTTGATATGAATGTCAATTACAAATTTATAAAGATGAGAGAAGGAGAACTATGGCTCAGATTATTCAACGCCATCCTGCATTACAATTCATCTTAAAAACATTATTTTACTTTGTAGTGCTTCTTTTATTAATCTACCTTTATGGTTATTATGGAGCAGGCCAAGAGCCATTTATCTACAACGAATTCTAATGCGGAGGAAATAGATAATATATGAGTAAGAATATTATTACCGTCTTTGAGCAAATTGCCAAGGACAACTCAACGCGGATCGCATATGATGAAATGGGCAAAACGACCACTTATGCGGACTTAAGCTCAGCAATTGATACTTTAGCGGCATGGCTTAGTACTCAATCTTTGCCTGATCGTAGTCCGATTCTCGTATATGGTGATCATCAAGTTGAAATGATTATTAGCTTTTTAGCAGCTCTAAAAGCTGGACATACTTATATTCCAGTGTCCAACGATTCAGCAATTCCACGGATGCAATCAATTCTGGATACTGCTAAACCGGCGATGATTATTGCTGTTAATGATTTTCCAAGCAATGATCTCCAGTTTGATGCCCCGATTGTCGATCATCAACAGCTTGAAAAAATTTTGGCAACACCGCAAACTTTTGATACTTCAGCAATGATTAATGGTGACGAACTAGCTTATGTCCTCTTTACGTCTGGAACTACCGGTTCACCAAAAGGGGTTGAAGTTAGTCATGATAACTTTATGACCTTTGTTGACTGGATGCTAAGTGATGAATTTAAAATCAAAGAACATGCTAATTTCTTAGGGCAGCCACCATATTCATTTGATCTTTCAAACATGTACTGGTTACCAGCACTACTTAATGGTGGGACAATCAAGGCGCTTCCTCACGAAGTTGTTGAAAATTTTGGTCAGATGTTCACTGCTCTACCAAACCTTGATCTTGAGGTATTTGTAGGGACACCATCGTTTGCTGATATGTTAATGCTTAGCCCAGCATTTAACCAACAAAAAATGCCAAGCTTAAAGACCTTTCTCTTCTGTGGTGAAGAGTTAACAGTAAAGACTGCCAAAGGATTACACCAACGATTCCCAGATGCTAAAATCTTCAACACTTATGGCCCGACTGAAACAACGGTTGCCGTATCAGGAATCGAGATTACGCCTGAAATCAGTGAAAATAATGACCGCTTACCAGTTGGCTACGCAAAGCCTGGAGTTAAATTATCCATTTGGAATGGCGATCAAGAAATCACTACTCCCGGTGAACAAGGTGAGATTGTAATCAGTGGTAATAGTGTGGCACGTGGCTATATGAATAATCCAGAAAAAACAGCCAAGTCATTCTTTAAGATTGATGGTGTGCCTGCTTACCGAACTGGGGATGCGGGTACCCTTGACAGCGATGGCTTACTTCATCACAAAGGCCGCATGGATTTCCAAATTAAATTACATGGTTACCGGATTGAACTTGATGAAGTTCGTGCCAGTCTTGAAAAGAGTCCTCTAATCAAACAAGCAGTTGCGGTTCCAAAATATAATAAAGACGGCAAAGTTACGCACCTGATCGCTTATGTTATTCCAAACGAATCTACTGAAGATACGGCTGGATTAACAAAACAAATTCGTGAAAGCTTGGACGGCTTAATCATGCCATACATGATGCCTACCCAATTCGTTTACCGTGAATCATTCCCAATGTCTGCAAATGGCAAGATTGCAGTTAAACAAATGATTGCTGAGGCTAACAAGTAATGATTGATTGGATTTCAAACCTTCCTAATTTCAGTGCTTATGGAACCCCGGTATACTTCTTCTACTTACTTCTTGCTATTTTGCCGTTGGGAATCGGCCTTTACTTTGGGAAGAGGTTTAGCTGGTATGAAGCATTAATTAGTTTCATTTTTATCTTCTTAATGTTCGATGGTTCAAGCTGGCAACAAGGAATTTCATTAATTGCTTATGTTATTTACCAGACAATTATTGTGATGGCTTATCATCGCTACCGGCAAAATAATAATTCGAGTGGTGTTTTTTACTTCACTGCCGCCTTATCAATTTTGCCGATTGTAATTGTTAAGCTCTCACCGGCAATGGTTGGTCATAACTCCCTCCTTGGTTTCTTAGGAATTAGTTATTTAACTTTCCGGGCAGTCGGAACAGTAATTGAAACGCGTGATGGAATGATCAAAGAGATTTCCCCATGGAAGTTCATTCGTTTCATTCTGTTCATGCCAACCATTACTTCTGGACCAATTGATCGTTACCGACGTTTTGAA
This sequence comes from Limosilactobacillus sp. DJ3M12, assembly GCF_947381695.1. Lineage (NCBI taxonomy): Bacteria > Bacillati > Bacillota > Bacilli > Lactobacillales > Lactobacillaceae > Limosilactobacillus > Limosilactobacillus sp. DJ3M12. Next base: position 24,352 of record NZ_CANCWY010000015.1, read on the forward strand.
AAAGATTATAAAAAGGTTCCGACCCGCGAGGAATATTTGAATCTTGTTAATACGGGAATTTTCTACTTATTCCTTGGGTTCTTGTACAAGTTTGTCATCGGTTATTTCTTTGGTCAGCGTTTTTACCCCTTCTTTGAAAAAGCGGCCTTGGCTGATCCATCATTCCCTTCTTGGAACTTAGTCGGTGTCATGTACACTTACGGACTTTACTTATTCTTTGACTTTGCCGGTTATTCATTGTTTGCAGTTGCTATTAGTTACTTTATGGGTGTGCGTACCCCGATGAACTTTAAGCAGCCTTTCAAATCGAAAAACCTTAAAGAGTTCTGGAATCGTTGGCACATTAGCCTTTCTTTCTGGTTCCGTGATTATATTTTTATGCGGTTCGTCTTTCTTGCTACCAAAAAACGATGGTTTAAGAATCGAAATGCCTTGTCATCAACCGCATATATGCTTAATATGTTACTAATGGGCTTTTGGCATGGAATTACCTGGTACTATATTCTCTATGGTTTTCTCCAAGGTCTAGGCCTAGTAGTTAATGACTGGTGGCTGCGTTTCAAGCGCAAAAACTTAAAACAGCTACCACATAATAAGTTCACTACTGGAGTTGCTATTTTTGTCACATTTAACTTTGTAATGTTTACTTTCTTGATCTTCAGTGGGTTCTTAGATACTTATCTATTCAAATAATTTTAGGAGGATTTTAATTATGCAAGAACAAATTATTAATATTTTAGCTGATGCAACTGGTCGGGATACTGCAGACTTTAGTGATGCAAGTCAAAACCTTTTTGAAAGTGGTCTTTTAGACTCAATGGCAACTGTTAGTCTTCTTCTCGGTTTACAAGATGCTTTTGGCGTTCAAGTACCAGTTTCAGAATTTGACCGTAACCAATGGGACACTATTGAAAAGATTGAAGAACGGGTAAAGGAGCTCCAAAATGCATAATGGCAAAAAGCTGTGGTCAATCTTTGGCCCGCTGATTGTCGCTTGTCTATTAGTAGTTCTTTTGTTTTCACTGCCGATTAGTAAAAAGCACTCAGCGGCGATTGAACATGAAGCTGCAGTATCACTAAGCCCCGTTGTTTTTAAGAACCAATCAATTAAGCAACAAGCGCTCAGTGATAAGCACACCCACTATGTTCCATTCTTTGGTTCTAGTGAACTACGGCGAATGGATCGCTTCCATCCTTCTGTAATGGCTGCTCGTTATCATAACTATACTCCTTTCCTCTTTGGTTCACGGGGTACCCAATCTCTTCCGCAATTCTTTAACATTAATTCAATGGAAACGCAGATGAGAAATAATAAGGCAGTCTATATCATTTCACCACAATGGTTTACCAAGCAGGGTGTTCAACCACCAGCTTTCAAGTACTATAATGGTGAACTCGCTAACCTTAACTGGCTTCAACACGCTAATCCCAAATCACCATATGATCGTTACATTGCAACGCGATTAATTGCAATGCTTGGCAAAGATGGGACTGTTTCTTCGTATGCTAAAAAAATCGCTGAAGGAAAATCCCTGAGCAGTTTTGACATGGGAGTTATCCGCTTCCGACTTAACATGCTTGTTCATGAAGATGCCATCTTCTCAGGTTTTCAATTAAATAATAACTATGGCAAGCATATCCTCCCAAATGTTAAGAAGCTTCCTCAGCATTACAATTATAATGAACTTTATGATGATGCAATGAATGAAGCCGCACGTGATACTGATAACAACTGTTTCGGTATCAAAAACAGCTTCTATACCCAGCGTGTAAAGAAAAACTTAGCGAAAACAAAGGGATCACAACGAAATTTCAATTATACTAAGTCACCAGAATATGGCGATTTGGAAGTAGTTTTGAATCAGTTTAAGAATACCAATTCAAATGTCCTCTTTATCATCCCACCGGTTAATTCAAAGTGGGAAAAGTACACGGGGATGGACATGAATATGTATTACCAATCTGTTGAAAAAATTAAATTCCAGCTTCGCCAACAAGGGTTCAATCATATTTTTGATCTTTCTCATGATGGTGATAAGCCTGGATTTATGGAAGATACTATCCATATCGGTTGGGCTGGTTGGGTAAAAGTTGATAAAGCTACTAATAGTTTTATTTCTAATAAGCAACCGCAACCACATTACCAAATCAATAGTAAGTTCCTTTCACCAGAATGGACTAACTTAACCCCAACTCCTGGTAATTTACAGAAATTCCAAGAAAAATTACATTAACAAAAAGCGAGACTTGAAGAATTTTCTTCGGGCCTCGCTTTTATTAAACTACTAATTGCTCAACAACATCTTGTAATAAACTCATTCCTGCCAAACTATTGCCATGTTGATCAAGAGCTGGACTAAAAATACCAATACCACATTTTTACGGGGCACAAGCCAATAAAAAGACAACGAAATACCCCACTCTTATTTATACATTCCTAAATAAGAGTGGGGTATATTTAATTTATGGTAGATTGCAAAATTTAAGTTGAACATATTAGTGGACATAAAAACCCATAAAGGTCTTTAATGGTGTCACCACAACATTCCATTAGAAAGAAGGACCTTTATAGGCACCACTATTTTATCATTTGAAGACCGTGTTGTCATCGAAACTCTTCGTTATGAAAACCGCTCCCTTAAATACATCGCTGATCACCTTGGCTTCAGTAAAACCACGATCTTTAATGAGGTTCATCGTTTGACTGGTGAATATCACGCAGTTAAAGCTCAAGTTGATTATGAAGCTAAACTTAGTCATCGTGGGCGTAAAACCATCTTAACGACTAACCTCAAGCGATTAATTGAAGAAAAGATTAAGATCCAAAAATGGTCGATTGAACAAGTGGCTCATGTAGTTAGAATCGCCTACAAGACCATCTACAACTGGATTGATCAAGGAGTATTGGATATTGGCGTGGCTGATTTACCTGACCATGGAATTCGCCGCCGACGAGCCAAAGAAACCCGTGGGACTTTTAGCCATGGACGTTCCATTGAAGATCGTCCCACTGAAGTTATTGACCGTCATACCTCAGGTCACTTTGAAGCAGATACAGTTTTATCTGGAAAGCGTAAAGGTCAAGCAATAGCTACGTTTGTCGAGCGTAAGAGTCGTCTTATCATCGTTAAACGGCTTCAGGGACGAGATAGCACCTCAATGACCAAGGCCATTTTAGAATTAGCTAACCAGTTAGAAGATAATCTCAAGGCCCTTACTGTTGACCATGGGAAAGAATTCGCTAACTACAAGCTAATTGAAGAGCAGGCCAGGATTCCCCTCTACATTGCGCATGCTTATTCTCCACATGAACGGGGCAGTAATGAGAATCGCAACCGAGTACTACGACGCTTTATCCCCAAAGGTCAACCGATTGAGGAAATCACTGATGATGAGTTAATTCAAATTAACTGGTATTTGAACTCCAGGCCACTCAAATGTTTAAACTGGCGCACACCAATTGAGATCTTTTTGCGTAATCTGCGTCACTAACTTTGTTCAAGTTATTTCTTGCAATCTGCCATATTAAAAAAAGTTCTTGGTCAAATCTCAACCAAAGACTTCTTAGCTAATTAATCTTCTTTTCGATGACGGATATTAAATGCATGGCGACTGGAATGGCTCTTTCCATGGTTATCATTTCGGTGACCACCACCATGTTGGTGACGGCGGAAATTCTTACGCCGGTAGTGGTTGCCACCATGCGAATTATTTCGGTTGCCATTACGGTTATTCCGCTTGTTACGCCGTGGGAGAGGACGTTCAGGAGTAATCTTAACTGGAACTTCACTGGCCGCTTCCTTCGTCATGTTATTTAACAATGCTGCTACCAGATCAGTTGCATTATGAGTTTCTAGTAGCTTTTCAGCGGCTTCTTCATAACGATCAGTTGAATCCCGCGCGATTAATTCATCGATATCATTAAAGGCTGAGGCAACTTGACCCTTAAATGCTTCTTCAGCTGTTGGTGGCTTAAGTGGCAGCATCCGTACCCGGGTTAATTTTTCAATCTCATGAAGGTAATCCATCTCATTTGGGGTAACAAAGGTTAAAGATACCCCGTGATGTCCGGCCCGTCCTGTTCGGCCAATCCGGTGAACATAGCTGTCTGGGTCAGATGGAATATCATAATTATAAACATGCGTAACCCCGGAAATGTCTAAGCCCCGAGCAGCCACATCTGTTGCAACTAAGATATCAAGTTCATTGTTCTTAAACTTCCACATGATCTTAGAACGCTTATCTTGAGTAAGGTCACCATGAATACCAGCTGCATTGTAGCCACGCGCAATCAAGCCCTTCGACAATTCATCTACCCGCCGCTTTGTCCGACCAAAGACAATTGTTAAGTCAGGATCTTGAACATCAATTAAACGGGTCATGATGTCAAACTTTTCATAGTCACGCGCGCGAATATAGTACTGATCAACTAAGTCAGTAGTCAATTCTTTGGCCTTGATCCGCACAGTTTCCGGATCAGACATAAATTGAACTCCAATCCGCTTGATTTCTGGTGGCATGGTTGCTGAGAAGAGCAATGTTTGCCGATCATCTGGTGTTTCCTTGATGATTGATTCAATATCCTCTAAGAATCCCATGTTTAGCATTTCATCTGCTTCATCGAGGACAAGGGTCTTAATGTGGTCAAGTTTAACTGTATGACGGTTAATATGGTCACGTAACCGTCCAGGGGTCCCCACGAGAATTTGTGGGTGTTGTTTCAAGCTCTTAATTTGGCGCCGAATATCTGCCCCACCATATACTACTTGCACGCGAACATGTTTATCTTTACCAAGACGATAAAGTTCTTCTTGAGTCTGGATTGCTAATTCACGTGTTGGTGAAATGATAATTGCTTGAATATTGAGATTTTCAGTATCAACGTTTTCAATAATTGGCAATCCAAAAGCAGCCGTCTTACCAGTCCCGGTTTGTGCTTGCCCAATAACATCCTTACCTTCAAGAACCATTGGAATCGTTTGTTCTTGGATTGGTGTTGCTTCTTCGTATCCGCTCCGTTTGATTGCTTTTAATAGGCTATCGGATAAGCCTAATTCACTAAACTTCAAAAATTTTCCTCCTAAAAATGACCAGTCGATTTATGATATAAGCATCAGTAATCGACTGGCAAATATATTAACTATTCTGCTTTTAATGCCGTCAAGACTTCTTCTAGGTGAATGCCATGGCTTGCCTTCAATAGGACAATATCATCACCTGTCAAAGTAGTCGTAAGATCGGCAATTAATTGTTGAAGGTCACTAGCAGCATAATGATAGATATCTTCAGCTGGGTATCCTTCTTGGATCAACTTGTCTTTAAGATTTTTCATTTGTTCGCCTACAAGGTAAACACTAGCAATCTTTTGGTGGTCAATCTCTTCTGCTAAGCTAGCATGCAACTTTGCCGCAGCATCCCCTAATTCCAGCATGTCCCCTAATACGGCGATCCGGCGACCAGCTACTGGTGTTTCTGCAATCGTCTTAAGGACTTCCTTGGCAGCGGTCGGGTTTGAATTGTAAACATCACTTAAGATCTGTTCACCATTCTTTCCTTTAACCCATTCAGCACGATTTTCCGTTAATTCAACGTTTGCCAACGCTTGCTTCATGTGGGCGGGAGTAATATGCAGAATCTTACCCACTTCCATAGCCGCTAACGCATTATTAATATTGTATTCACCAACCATTGGGATAGTGAATTCTTCATCTGGCCATTCGTTGACGGTAAATGATAACTGCCGTGGTTCATCGCGGACACTTGTTGCATACAAATTATTGCTTAGTTGCCGACCAAAGCGCATCTGTCGTTGGGCAAGATCTTTTACCCGTTCCTCTAATAATGGTTCATCCCCATTAAATACTAGTGTTCCATCTTCCTTTAGGCCATGGGTAATTTCCATCTTTGCATCAGCAATCTTATCACGAGTCCCGAAGAATTCGATATGTGCTTCCCCAATCATTGTAATAACGGCAATGTCAGGATTTACAAGCTTACTTAAGAAGTCAAGCTGACCAAAACGGTCCATGCCCATCTCAACTACCACTGCTTCGGTATTAGACTCCATGTTAAGAAGAGTTACTGGAACCCCAATCTCATTATTAAAATTAGCATATGTCTTCGCGACATTAAACTGCGTACTTAGGATTGACGCAATCATATCTTTAGTCGTCGTCTTCCCATTACTGCCTGTAACTGCAACAACAATCGGATTGATCTTATGCAAGTAGTACTTCCCTAGTTGTTGAAGGGCCGCTAGTGGATCACTAACGACTAATAGCGGGTGCGTCTGATCCGTTATCTCATGGTCACTAGCCCATAAACTAGCTACTGCACCATTGGTAAAAGCACTCGGTACGTATTGGTGGCCGTCTTGGGCACCTTGCAATGGAACAAATAAGCTCCCTTGATCTAAGTGTCGACTGTCAAATGACACACTAGTCACTTCTACGTCTTTCCATTGTTCAATGTCATTTTGTGCGTTGATCGCCTTGGCAATTTCCGCTAATTTCATTTTCATGAAAAAGATACCTCTTCTTTTGATACTTTGGTCTAGCTTTTTAATTATATCACCCTCACTAGTATAAGGCGATTAAAAACAATAAGTCGTGAGTAAAAATAGCAAAGACTGAGAAAAAGCAAAAGTTTTTTCTCAGTCTTTGCTATAAACTTATTACATTTGACGCAACCGTTCAATTCGCTTCTCTAGCGGGGGGTGAGTGTCAAATAGATTTGAAAAAGGATGGTGCTTAGCGTTCTTTTCTGGATCGCTAATATATAATGCCGAACTGCTTGGGTCCACATGTTTCATTGGAACAGCAGTTTTTAGCTTTTCCAATGCACTAATCATCCCTTGCGGATTACGGGTTAATTCCACAGCACCTGCATCGGCTAAGTATTCCCGATTACGTGAAAGAGCCATCTGCGCAATGGTTGCTGCCAATGGCGCTAAGATAATCAAAAGAATCGAACCAAGGATGGCGAAAATACTTGATGGATTATCCCGGTCATCACTACTGCTCCGACCACCAATCCACCAGAAATTTCCAGCAAAATTAACAAGCATTGCGATTGCGGATGCTAAGGCTAACGCAATTGTTTGCAGACGGATGTCATAGTTACGAACGTGAGTCATTTCATGGGCCATTACCCCTTCTAGTTCCTCACGATTCATTTTTTCCATCAAACCAGTAGTAGCGGCCACAGCAGCATGCTCAGGATCATTACCAGTCGCAAAAGCATTGGGACTTGGGTCATGGATGATATAGACTTTTGGCATTGGTACCCGTGCAACTAAAGCCATATCTTCAACAATATGCCAAAGTTCTGGCGCATCACTCGCTGATCGTACCTCCGTCGCGTTATTCATCCGCATCACTACATCAGTCGATTGACCAATGATCACGGACATATAGATCACCGCAATAATCGCCGCAATGATCATGCCGCCAATCGCTGTCCGCGCAAATAAATAGCCAATCGCGGCCCCAATTAAAGCAAGCAATACAAAGAACCCAAACATCACCAAAATTGTTTTTCGTTTATTACGGGCAATTTGCTGATATAACATGCTTAATCACCTAAATCATCAAATGAAACTTTTGGCACAGCCTTGGCTTCTTCTGGCACTTGTAAGTAATCCATTTGTTGGAAGTGATGAATTTTAGCCACAATGTTGCTTGGGAAAGATTGAATCTTAGCATCTAAAGCCGCCACAGTACTGTTGTAAAGCTGCCGTGAGTAGGCAATCTTGTTTTCAGTATTGGTTAATTCTTCCATTAATTTTTGGTATTCAGCACTTGCTTTTAAGTCTGGATAATTTTCAGCGACGGCAAACAATGTCCGTAAAGTTCCCGTTAATTCATTGGAAACTTCCATTTTTTTAGCATGATCGCTGTCTGGAATACTATTTAATTCCGTCCGCAGCTTTGTCACCTTTTCCAAGGTTCCCGCTTCATACTTGCTATAGCCCTTAACTGTTGAAATTAAGTTAGGGATCAAGTCGTTACGTCGTTGTAATTGAACATCAATTTGACTCCAGGATTCTTGTGCGTGTGTCCGCAATTGAATCAAACTGTTGTAAAGTCCTGCATAAATAGCAATCAACAAGACAATGACAACAATTACAATAATAAGGGTCATTTTTGTTCCTCCTCTAAAAATATTTGTTCTTAATTTTACCAAAAACTTAAGGATAGTGTTAGGATTCCCGAATATTTTAGCAAAATATTATCTTTTTCGGTATGATAGAAGTATAAACGAGGTGATTACATGAACGTTTTATTTGTCTGCTTAGGAAACATTTGTCGGTCACCAATGGCCGAGGCAATGTTCAAGCAAATGGTTGATGACGCAGGATTAAATGGCAAAATCAATGTTGATTCTGCTGGAACAAGTAACGAAGAAGAAGGAAATGGTCCCCACCCAGGTGCCGCAAAGACAATGCACGCACACGGGTTATCAACGGATGGCTTAATCTCACGCCCAATTACACGACAAGACTTCGAGTGGGCTGATTACATCATCTGCATGGATAATATGAACAAGTACAACTTACAACGCATTGCACCAGCGCAAGATCGTGATAAAGTCCACTTAGCATATGAAGTAATTCCTGGCAAAGAAGATCAAGAAATTCCTGATCCTTGGTATACTCACCGCTTTGAAGATACTTACAATAGCCTAAACGAGACATTGCCATTATGGCTGGATAAAATTACTAAAGAATTGTCCTAACAACAAAAGAGGTTTGGAAAATAATTCCTTGCCTCTTTTTATAGTTTAAATTGATTGTATCCAGTAATTTCAACGTCTCTAACTGTTAGCTGAACCTTCATCAGCGCGCCGTTATGTAAGTTTTCATACTTGTATCCAGGTTTCCCATACATCCCCGCAATATATTGGATAATCGATCCATGGGCTACTACAACCACATTACTCTCATCCGGTAAGCTTTGCAAAAAGGCAATTGCCTGCTCTACACGGGCATTTAATTCATTACTATCTTCTGCAAGGTGAGCCGGATCGGCGGCTTTCAGTAAGTCATGCGCTTTTTCAACGCCAAACTCATCAACTAATTCACCGATACGCCTAAATCGCTTGCCTTCAAGATAGCTTGCCCAGATAGCGCCTTCTTCATTACTATGACCTTCAAAAGACCCATAAAATACCTCGCGGAAGAACTTTTTTTGGATTGGTTCCTTCACCGTCGCAGTTAGGTGATCCGCAATTAAAAGCCGTGCAGTATCAACTGCTCGTTTTAAATCACTGGAGAAAAGGTAATCGATCCTTAAGTCCGCTAAAACTTGGCCGATCTTTTTAGCATCCATCTCTCCTTTTTCTGTAAGCGGGGTATCTGACCATCCTTGCAGGCGAGCAAACCGGTTGAAGTAGGTCTCACCGTGCCGGACAAAGTAAACTGTGATTGCCATTCGATAACCTCCATTATAATTAGGCGACTGCTGGCGTGCCTAACCATTCAATCATATCTTTCATTTTAGCAGTTATTGCATCTGTTCCGGGAAGTAATAATTTCCGCGGATCATATCCTTTTTGTTCTTTATTGAGGTCTAATTCATTTTCAATATACTTCCGGGTTGCATCTTGGAACGCTAACTGGAATTCAGTATTGATATTCACCTTTGCAATCCCCATTGAAATTGCTTTTTGAACCTGTTCTCTAGGAATTCCTGAACCACCGTGAAGCACTAGCGGAATATCAATCGCATTCGCAATTTCTTGAAGGCGGTCAAAGTCTAACCCTGGCCAATTAGCAGGGTAAATGCCGTGAATGTTACCAATCCCACAAGCAAGACGGTCAACCCCCATTGCTGCAAACGCCATTGCATCTTCAACATCAGCAAGTTCCCCACTGCTGGTATCCTGATTTTCTCCCACTTTACCGATTTCGGCTTCAACCGCAATGCCGCGTGAATGCGCTAATTGGACAATCTCTTTGGTTTTGGCATAATTTTCTTCAATCGGCAACTTATGGCCATCAAACATGACTGACGAATACCCTAAGTTAATGCATTCAATCGCTGCATCATAGTCACCATGATCAAGATTCAGGATAACTGGAACTTTAATTTCCATTGCATCCATCTGGTCTTCAACCATATCTTTGACAAATTTATAACCACCCATATATTTGGCAGCTCCCATTGAAACTTGGATCAGAACTGGGGTATTAGTCTCCGCTGCCGCCCGCAAAATTGCCCGGGTCCATTCAAGATTATTAATATTATATGCCCCAATTGCGTATTGATTCTTCCGTGCATCATCAAAAAGTTTGTTTCCGTTATCAAAGTAAGCCATCATTCTTCCTCCTAAATTACCTGTAACTTCTGCTTGCTCGCTAATTCGATATAATTAATCATTTGTAAGAAGCTTTCAATCTCGAGACTTGCGCGACCGATTAGCGCCCCATCAACATTTGGTTTACTCATAATTTGACCAATATTCTCGGGATTAACACTGCCACCATAGAGTATTCGGACTTGCTCGCCAATCTCATTACCATACATTTCAACTAGACTTTGACGAATTGCCAGACATCCCTCTTCCGCAATGTCTGGATTTGCTTGATGCGTGCTCCCAACGGCCCAACTTGGTTCATACGAAATAACAATCTGTGATAGTTTATTAGCTGGTACCCCCTTAAGGACGCTTTTTAGTTGGCGAAATACATAATGAATTTGTCCGTTAACTTCTGTTTGGACCATCTCTTCATCCGTACAAATGATTGGAATAATACCAGCATTGAGGGCTGCTAAAACTTTTTGATTAATTGAATCATTATTCTCGTTAAAAAGGCGCCGGCGCTCTAAATGCCCTAGCATCACGTATGTCACGCCCGCATCTGCTAAACTTCGCATGCTAATTTCTCCAGTATACGGTCCCTCTAACTCAGCAGATGCATTTTGAGCAATAATTTGTAAGTTGGAAGATCCCGCCACTTTTTTCATGTTATAGAGCGAGACTGCTTGTGCCGCGATCCCAATTTCTTTATTTGCCGGGAGTTTTTCTTTAATTGCTTTAACAAACGCAACGGATTCATGAACATTTTTATTCATTTTCCAGTTCGCAATAATAAACGGTTTGCGCATTCCTTTACCTCCTTAAAACAGTAGTCTAAATAAGCGTTGACTATATTCTTCTTTCGTATCAAAAGGTCCAGCGGTTACACTAATTCCTTCACGATGGTTCCCTAAGAAATCTGTATCAAAATCACGGGCAGTCTCGGGAGTAACACCAACCGCGATCACCCGACTAGTATCTTCATTCAAGTAGTCGCAAATATTACTATTAAGAAATACCCCATCTTCACTTGAATCGATGGCGACCTTAACGTCTTCTTGCTCATCATTCATAAAGATATTTCCTGCTTTATTAGCTGGAATATAGCTTCGTTGTCCACTGGCTAGGCCAACATAAGCAGCATTATCATCGCTAATATGATTATCGATTGGTTGTTCACTTGCCTGTTTGTGGGCAAATGCAATTAATTTTGCCATTTCACTCCGGAGGTTCTTCCGGATAAAGACATTGTTATAGAAACAAGAAGAATCGTAAGGAGCACTTTCTGGCGTATTTTGTTGATAAAGGCGGTGGTAGTAAGGATCATTTTCAGCAACATTCGTATTGCTTAACCATTCCACACTGCCATTAATTAGGTTATGAACGAGAAGGACGCCCTTAGATTCGAGCTTAAGCGTACAATCCGATAATAGGAAATTATTATCAATCAAGGTCACACCCATCGAATCCTTAATTTCAATATCTTCACCAAGGGCCGCTACTAAGTCCTCCCGATTTTCGTTTGTGACTTCAAATGAATCTGGCAGTGAATTGTTGTAGAACACATTCCGTGAAATTTGGGTATCTTCGACCTTGCCACCAAGCCAAATTCCGCGCGTGCAATCATGAATGCAGTTGCGTAAAATCTTAGCCCCAATCGCTGGCGAAAGGTTGATCGCACTGACATCATCACTGACAAGGTTTTGGCGGACGTTAATGTTGTAAATACTATTGTGTTCAATAATCGGCGATGGGTTGCCTTCAACACCGATAATTCCAGTCTGCCCGCAATCATGAATCATATTGTTCTTAATCCGGTGTGGATAAACCTTATCATCGTCAATGGTTGGAACAATATTTCGACCAAGGGAGATCCCAGAACACTTAGCGTGAGAAATGTCACACTTGGCAATCTTCCATCCCTGACCACGATTAGTACCAATAATCCCCTTATTATATTGCGAAGATGCCCATCGACAAGCAGCCTTCGTCATTGTAAAGCCCGATAGAATAAGGTGATTGAGTCCTGCTTTTTCTGGATAGAAACACGTCTCACGGAAAGTCAGTTCAACATGTTCATCATTAGGATTTTGCGCTTGAAAGTTTGCATAGATTACGGTTGAATCTTCTGCTGGCAACTGTTCGGTATACCAGGTATAGCAGGTAAATTTCCGGTCTCGGGAAAATTTGTTTTCACTTGGTGTTTCAACTTTTGCTAACTGATCAACCTCATACATTGCTTTATTATTTAGGAAGATTTCACCGGCATGATTAAAGGTTTGATCAACTAAAACGTTGTATGGATTATAGTTACCAAATTCGGCATTAGGGAGTTTTAATTGCCATACCGGACCAGCAACATGTTGCCAGCCAGTAACACGGTCAGCGCCCGTAATGATTGCCCGATTTTGCTTAGCAGATGCATAAATAATCGGCTTATCACTAGTGCCGGAATATTGTGGATGAACTTCCTCATGATATTCCCCCGGCATTACTTGAACATAATCCCCCGGTTGAGCGATATCCGCCGCTTGTTGGATGTACTTAAACGGAAACTCTTGTGAACCATTACCGTTTTCAGAAGCATTAATATCAACAAAAATTTGCATTTTATTCAATCCTTTCTACCATGCATAATTTTCCACAGCTTGTCGTCCCTTACCCGTCGCGTTATCCAGGATTATGCGCTGTTCAATCCTTGCCACGTTCTGTTTGGTTTCTTTAACCATATCTGGATTGACTGAAATATAATCAATCCCTTGCTGAATTAAGAAAGATGCTAATTCAGGATATTCAGATGGTGCTTGCCCACATATTGAAACCGTCTTGTTATCTTGGTGAGCAGCCTTAATAAGGTGGCTAATCGCACGTTTCACCGCAAGATTACGTTCATCAAAGAGGTGGGCCACTGTATCATTATTCCGATCACAACCTAAAATAAGCATTGCTAAATCATTGGACCCAATCGAATAACCATCAACATATTTATTAAACTGATCTGCCAAGATGATATTACTTGGGATCTCGGCCATCATGTATACCTTAAAATCTGGACCACGATGTAACCCGGCAGCTGCCATTAATTTTGTAACTTTATCAGCTTCGGCAACGGTGCGGACAAACGGAATCATTACATTGAGGTTCTTTAACTGGAATTCTCGACGCACCTTTTTTACCGCCGCAAGTTCTAGCTTAAAAGCTTCGATATATTTGGGATCATAGTACCGAGAAGCGCCGCGCCATCCCAATAAGTCGGCAGGTTCATGGGACTCATATTTATCGCCGCCCGTTAAATTACGGTATTCTCCCGACTTAAAATCAGAAAAACGTAAAACCATCGGCCGTGGAGCAATCGCCCGAGCCACTTTAGCAATCCCATCTGCTAACATATCAACAACTTTTTCGGGATGACCAGTTTCAATTAAGTAGAGGGGATGGTCATGAATATAAGTCGTCCAAAGAAATTCTTCTCGCATTAAGCCAATGCCATCAACAGGGAGTTCTGCATATTTTTCTGCTAGTTCTGGATCGCCTAAATTCATCATGACCCTGGTTGCAGTCGGCGCGTAATATTCTGCATGGTGACATTCCGTTGTCTCTTTTTCGCCATTAAATTGTTCTGCGAGATCACCTTGATAAACGACTCCATTTTTAGCATCAACGGTCACTTGTTCACCATCTTGTAGCATTTCAGTAACTGCCTGCCCACAGCTCTTGGTTCCAACGATACACGGAATCTGCATTTCACGAGAAACAATTGCGGCATGGCAGGTCATTCCACCATTATCGGTGATGATTGCTGCTGCTTTTTTCATTGCCGGTACCCAATCAGGCGAAGTCATCAACGTTACTAATATTTCTCCTTCTTCAAATTCATCAATATCTTTAGGATCCGCAATTACATGTACCTTTCCAGTGGAAACGCCTGGACTTGCTGGTAATCCTTTGACCAAGATTTTTTTAGTTTTATTCATTGAGACAGTGGACTCCTTTGTTGCTTGCTTATTATTTTTATTCGACCAAACCGTTTCTGGACGAGCTTGTACTAGCCATAACCGATCTGTGCGGGCGTCTAGCGCAAATTCCATGTCCATGTAACAACCATAGTGCTTTTCAATTTCCTTTGCGTATCCTGCTAATTCATGAATTTGGTTTTCAGTTAGCGCTGGCCGGATTGCCCGGTCTGCTGGCACCGGTTCTTCATGTACTCCGCCACCAGGGGTTTGACACAATTCAATTGCTTTCGGAACTACCGAACGTTCTACTACTTGAAGGTTATTTTTATTAATCACAAAATGATCCGGTGTTACTTTTCCTAAAACAATGTATTCACCTAATCCCCAAATCGTATCAATAACAATTTGGGCATCATTTCCGTTCGCCACGTTAACTGAAAACATAACCCCAGAAGCTTTTGAGAAAACCATCATCTGAACGGCCGCAGATAAAGCCACTTTTTCATGAGGAAAATGTTGCTTATGCCGGTAATAGGTTGCCCGATCGGTAAACAAGGAAGCATAACATTCTTGAACCTTTGCTAATACCATTTCAGCTCCACGCACGTTCAAATACGATTCTTGCTGCCCCGCAAAAGAAGCATTCGGTAAATCTTCAGCGGTAGCACTTGACCTAATTGCTACAAATGGTTCAGTTTCACCCATTTTTTCTGATAAGGCTGCATAAGCTTTTTTGATTGTCATAGCGATCTCACTTGGCATCGGTGCTTCGACAATCATCTGCCGAATATGTGAGCAAACCCGATGAAGTTCGTCAGCATTTTCATAGTCATTAATTTCGGCTAATAATTTATTAATTTGGTCGTTTAATCCCGTTTCCGCCATAAATTGACGATAAGCGTGAGTTGTCGTCGCAAATCCATATGGAACTGGAATTTTCATTGCAGAAGTCATTTCCCCTAATGAAGAGGACTTCCCACCAACGAGATTAACGTCCGAGCGATGCAATTCATCAAACCATAAAACATTCATTTGTTCGCGTTTTTCCATTACTGCATCTCCTTAAATTCAATGTATCTCCTTCTTAGGTGGTTCCTAAAAAAGAGTCAAGAAATTTATTTACAGCAAAAAAATGAGCAAACGGTGGCATTCCTGTCCGTTCGCTCATCTGTTTACTTAAAATTTATTTTAATTTGGCTATTTTTATCGTCATTGTGTTTTTCTTAATTTGGAATGGATTACAAATATTGCTAAAAATTTGCAAGCAAAAAAGGACTTTGATATAAGTTAAGTTACTTTCATAAAAAGCAAATACGCAGTACAACAATGGCCTCCAACGTCCGGCTTAAAAACCGAACATTGGAGGCCTATTGTTGCTTGCGGGGGCTCCCAGAGGCTTGCTTCGCGTCGAAAAACGAAGTCACAAGTGACTTCTGTCTCGCTTCCTGAACTAATCTTAGGTTGTTTAACGACCTGTTGTATATTTCTCGCTAAAATTCTTTTGCACATTTTGTGGTGCTTGCGTAAATGGTTCTGACTTAACAAATTTACCGCGGATCATCAACCGATTGGTCCCGGTAGCATCACAGGTGATCAAAGTAATAATCTTTTCCGGTGTATTATCTACCACATCAACCCGGGTCGCCGCAATGAATTCACGTTGATAAATCTTATATTCATAAACGCGATCCATGTTGGTGATATAAATCATCTGTCCCACCTTAGCATGATAATACAATGGGGAAAATAGGATTTTACTCCCGTGGGCCATATTATGACCAGCTAACGCATAGTTACCTTCCCCCATCTTCATGTCCGGACGAAGGGTTCCTGCTGCTAACGCAAGGGTTGTATTATCAATCCCATTAGCAATTGGAATCGTCATATTAATAGCCGGAACCGTAATTGCTCCAATGGTATTAATCGATTGCTTATTTGCACGAGCCTTGGCAGCCGTTTGCAAGTTAAGATCTTTGACACTTTGAAAATCATAGGTCGCTTTTTTCTTTTGGTTGCTTTGAACCGTTTGCCGAGTAATCTCAGGTTTATAACTCCCTACTAAGTAAGACTTAATCTGTTGGTTAAAAATTAAGACAACTGAAATCAATAACAGTACAACAACCGCTGTCCACCATAACCATTCAAATGATCGCTTTTTATCTTTTTTCACGATATTGAACTCCTTACTTTTTATTATGAACTTAGTATAACCTGCTTAATTAATTTTGAGTAGCCCCCTGCTTATTTTGCGAATTAGGATTACCGTTGTCATTTGGATCAAGCAAATACTCTTCAATTAACCGTACAATCTGTTTATTTTGTGGCAAGTTAGAGTGTTGAGCATCTTTTCCCGTGACCGTCATACTCGTATAATGGGCCACTTGTTTTTGATAAATGTACTTACCGGCATCGACGCTTCCTTCTGGGACGAGACCATCCGATGTATAAGTTTCTGTCCCTGCGACCGAATAAACTAATAAGTTTTTAGGAATTCGACTTCGATACTTTACAAAATCAGAAAACATTTGCGTCGGATGGCTAACAGAAGACTCCGCAAAGTTGTATGGCGTTCCCAGTATCATTAGCCTTTTAATTGTAATCGCATCTTTATATTCAGAGTAGTAATGTTCCAACCAATAAGTCCATACTAGACCCCCATTGGAATGGCCAAACGCCTTAAAGTTATTAAAATTATACTCTTCCGTCAATCGTTCAAATGCTTTATTAACCATTTGCGCTTGTTTCTTTATATTTTGATAGCCATCGCGATTATTCTCAAAGCCAATCACGATAATCGGCTCGTTATCGCCGCGATTTATCCATCCTTGCGAAACAATTTTACCGCTGTTCATTACTTCTAAGCGCAACACACTATGTTTTTTAGGGCTATCCTCGTTAAGTTTACGAATAAGTGGATTAAAGCGGTTTTGTGTTGCTGAGCTTCCAGGAACCATAATTATCGGCGACATTCTAGAATTATGTTGGGCAGCTAAATATTTATTTGTATCTTTCATCCAATAATATGCTGGAATTGCCATTAGGACTAAGATCAATATTAGGCCAATCAATACTAAACGAGTGTGGAGAATTGATTTAGTCATTTTTTTCATGACTGATCACGTCCTGTTCTGCTAATGTTAAGCGATTTTCAACGACTAAGGCCATTTTTACAAAGGGGATATAGGCAGCGCTATCGATTAAAAGCAATACCAAGGTAAAAATCAAAATTCCCCAATT
This sequence comes from Limosilactobacillus sp. DJ3M12, assembly GCF_947381695.1. Lineage (NCBI taxonomy): Bacteria > Bacillati > Bacillota > Bacilli > Lactobacillales > Lactobacillaceae > Limosilactobacillus > Limosilactobacillus sp. DJ3M12. The sequence goes on from NZ_CANCWY010000015.1 coordinate 41,844, forward strand.
ACCATTTGTCCCCAAAAAACTAATAAGGGGTCCCGGTGTCCCCTGCAAAACCGGGTAAGGCGTTGAAGGTATTAAGTGAATCGCAATCGCTAAACTGGCAAGGAGAATGTTTACAATCGGTAAGAAGACAAATGGGATCAGAAATAAGGGATTAAATACAACCGGTAAGCCAATCATTGCCGCATAATTAAAATTAAATAGTGTTGGTAAGGCCGTCCACTGGGCAACACAATGCATATAGGAGCCATTAGAAGTTAACAGAATGGCAACTATCAAGGCAAGGATCAATCCATCGCCCCCAAAGTTAGCAAATGAATTATAAAGAGAACTGCCTAAAAACTCATACGGTACATTCCACGGAGTTCCATGAGCGAGCGCATAGTTCAAGTTAGCAGTAAATGAATCTCCAGAGGTTAACGCCATCGAAGTGTATGGAACACCTAATCCTAACCAATCAAATATTGTTAGCCCCATTGTAGCTAATAACGTCAGCCATAATTGCCGATGCTCTTGGGCAGTCGTAACTAACGTGGAGTAACTTGTTGACCAAGCATGATAGATTGTGTTGGAATTTAAGAAAAGAGCAACCGTCACTCCAAAAATAAGACTAATTGTCATTGGCAGCATTGAACTAAATGATCGTTCCTGTAATAACGGCAACGCATTGGTATTATCACCATCTTTGGGCGGGGTTAACCACCGGTAAAGCTGGCCGATTCCGTAACCAAGAATTAAAACGATTAACAAACTATTGCCACTGAGGAGCCGTTGATAAAAGCTAAGGGAAAATTGCGGGGACGACTTGCCATAACGATAAGACATTAGTAAAAGGGTCAAAATAGCGGTTATTCCGGCAAATTTACCGTCTCGCCGATACCTTTTCGCTGTAAATTTTGCTGCCATATAAACAGTATAAATTCCTAGAATCCCTAAGGTTAATTGACTAATGCTAGTTAACATAAATTGAATAATCCGCAACACGTTCTGTGGTATTACATCAAGAAAAGCAATATTATAAATAAATCCATCTGGTTTAAAAACAGTTTTCAAAATCATCTTTGCCATCGTTCCAATAAAAACAATGGGAAAAATCATAATTAATGTCTGCCGGGTTATTCTAACAAAAGAATAACGATGCAGAGCAATTATTCGATTAATTATTTTTTCATGCATAGGTAGCCCCCACTTTCTCAATTATCAATATTATATGCAGAGAAAGATCAATACTTAAAGACGCAAAATAACGTTAATAATGATTTATTAGACTTAATTCAAAAAAAGCCGGGAAAAACTTTCGCTTTTCCCGGCTTTTTTGAATTATAAGAAGTTCGATTACTTGAGACCGTACTTCTTGTTGAACTTGTCGACAGCACCGTCGGCTTGAGTAAACTTTTGCTTACCAGTGTAGAATGGGTGTGAATCTGAAGTAACTTCAACCCGAATTAATGGGTATTCGTTACCGTCTTCCCACTTAACAGTTTCACTTGAAGTGGCTGTTGAGCCAGAGAGAAACTTGTAACCAGTAGATGAATCTTCAAAAACTACTGGATGATAATCTGGATGAATTCCTTGTTTCATAATTTATTACGCTCCTTTTGCCATGAATCATTGCCTGAAACATAGATAATCAACTCTAACAGGATACCACGATTTAAAGAAGTACGCAACTTCTAACCAATTTTTACTGAAGAATCGTCCTCAATAGAAACATTGGCATGAAGGCGATTAAGCTTCCATACAATTCGATCGTAACCCCGTAAAATATTTCCGGCATTATTAATTACAGTCTGTCCATCTGCCATTAATCCAGCAATGGTTAAAGCTGCTCCGGCACGAATCTCACCTGCAGAGACTTCTGCGCCATGAAGCTTTTCTGTATGTTTAACGATAATCATCCCATCATGTGCTTCAATCTTCATCCCCATTTTTTGTAGTTGGGAAATGTGCTTTACACGCTTGGGATAAATGGTATCAACAATCGTACTATCACCATCAGCAAGAGACATCAATGGGGTAAGCGGTTGTTGTAAATCAGTAGCAAAACCAGGGAATGGCATTGTCTTAACAGTAACCGGATGTAAATGACTGGATTTTGGTACATAAATCTTATCGCTATCGATTTGAAGTTCAACACCCATTTCAATCATTTTACTGGTAAATGATTCTAAGTGTTCAGGAATAACATTATGGATCATAACCCCATCACCAAGCGCTGCTGCCAAGGATAGGTATGTTCCTGCTTCAATTCGATCAGCAATAATTGTATGAGTATTCATTGACTGAAGTGTTTTTACTCCAGTGATACGGATAGTATCGGTTCCAGCACCCCGAATTTTGGCGCCCATATTATTTAAGAATGTTGCCAAATCAATAATTTCCGGCTCACGAGCTGCATTTTCAATAATCGTTGTTCCTTCAGCGCGAACAGCTGCTAAGGTAGCATTAATCGTTGCACCAACTGATACCATATCTAAAAAGATCCGAGACCCATGTAAGCCATTCGGCGCATCTAAATGAACAGTACCCTTTTCTTCGCTAACGGTTGCTCCAAGTGCTTTAAATGCTTTTAAATGTTGGTCAATTGGGCGAGGGCCGATATTATCGCCTCCCGGAAATGTTAATGTCGCGCGATGGAAACGACCTAATAATGCACCCATAAAGTAATAGGAAGCCCGAAGACTTTTAATTGCCTTGCTTGGAAGTTCAGCTTCTACGATTTGTGTTGGATCAATATCTAAAACTCCGTGACTAAACTCGGACTTTACATTCATTGACTCCAAAATAATCATCAGATTGTGAACATCCAAGATATCTGGAACCGTGTCAAACTCTACAGGGGTATCCGCAAGAATAGCAGCTGGAATTAATGCCACTGTACTATTTTTGGCACCACCGATCGTAACTTCGCCAGAAAGACGGTTTCCTCCTTGAATGATCATTTTCTTCATTTCTGCGTTTCCTCACTTAAAAATTTTAGTCTGTTTTTCATTTAAGCTAAGTTAATGATTATTTCAGTTACAAAACAGTCAACTGTAATAATAATGAAATATCAAGAGAATTACAACCTTTTATAAACAATCTTAAAAAAAAACATAAGGTCAGGCCAAAAATTAGCATATTTAACTTAAAATTTAATAATTCTACTAAACAAAAAACAAGAGAAGTGACATTCTTGCCCCCATCTCTTGTATTAAATATATTATACAATTTAATTTTTTATTTGTCCTCAGCAGCTGCTTTTACAAATGCAGCAAATAATCCTTCTGGATGATTAGGACGCGACTTGAATTCTGGGTGGTATTGAGCAGCCACGAAGAATTTTTTATCAGGAATTTCAACTACTTCAACTAAATTCCGATCTGGGTTTACTCCAGAAATAACTAAGCCATGGTTTTCCATTTCTTGACGGTAGTCGTTGTTGAATTCATAACGGTGACGGTGCCGTTCACTGATCATTGATTGGTTACCATAAGCCGCTGCCGCAACTGTTCCTGGCTTAAGCTTACATGGATATGCACCAAGCCGTTGTGTTCCTCCCATATTTTCAATGTCCGCTTGATCTGCCATCAAGTCAATAATATTGTGTTTAGTGTTTGTATCAAATTCAGTTGAGTTTGCATCAGTGTAGCCCAATACATCGCGTGCAAATTCAATACATGCTGTTTGCATTCCTAAGCAAATACCGAGATAAGGAACATCATTTTCCCGAGCATACTTAATTGCAGTGATCATTCCTTCTACTCCCCGATTTCCAAAACCACCAGGAACAAGAATCCCATCGTAGTCTTTCAATGTCTCTTCAACATTTTCTGGAGTAATGTTTTCAGCATTAAAGTGGTCAATCTTTACCTTAGCATTGACAGGATAACCAGCATGACGTAATGATTCATTAACTGAAATATAAGCATCCTGTAAGTCAGTATACTTACCAACCATCGCAATCTTAACGGTCTTAGTTAAGTCATGTTCAATATGATTTACCATTTCAGTCCATTCTGTCATGTCAGCTTCTGGCACGTTTAAACCAAAGTGGTCGACAACCAATTGATCCATTCCTTGCTTTTGTAAGTTTAACGGAATTTCATAAAGGGTATGAACATCCATCGATTCAACAACGGCTTTAGGATCAACATCACAGAATAAGGCGATCTTCTTCCGCATATCATCAGTAATTGGTTGCTCTGTCCGAACAACTAAAATGTTAGGTTGGATTCCTAAACCACGTAATTCGCGAACACTGTGTTGAGTTGGCTTAGTCTTCATTTCACCAGCAGCACGAAGATATGGTACTAAGGTAGTATGGATGTACAATACATTTTCACTACCCACTTCTTCTTTCATTTGGCGAATAGCTTCCATGAATGGTTGTGATTCAATGTCCCCAACTGTACCACCAATTTCGGTAATTACAACTTCAGCATCAGTACTTTCACCAGCACGCTTAATCTTGTCCTTAATGGCATTAGTGATGTGTGGAATAACTTGTACTGTCCCACCAAGGTAATCCCCACGGCGTTCCTTACGAAGAACTTCAGAGTAGATTTTACCCGTTGTAACATTTGAATATTTATTAAGATCATTATCGATAAAACGTTCATAGTGACCAAGGTCCAAATCAGTTTCTGTTCCGTCATCAGTCACAAAAACTTCACCGTGTTGGTATGGACTCATCGTACCGGGATCAACATTGATGTAAGGATCGAATTTTTGGATTGCAATCTTCAGGCCCCGATTTTTTAATAACCGTCCTAAAGAGGCAGCAACGATTCCCTTTCCTAATGATGATACAACTCCACCGGTTACAAAAATGTATTTCGTCATTGTCGTCTACTCCTTTTTTATATTTGCGGGTGTGATAATAGAAAAAACTCCCTATTTCAAATAAAACACTGAAACAGGGAGCTTATTTATCTACGAACTTATTGGCCTGTTTTTACAGGCGCCCAAGAAAAATAATACAGGGTCAATAAATAATAGTCAAGCACAAAGTTGAAAATCATTCGTCATCCTCGTCTTCATCTTCTTCATCATGTAATTCTGATAGCTGACCTTCAATACCGTCGTCAAGATCATCATCGTCGTCACTGAAGTCATCAGTGTCGTCATCATAATCATCTTCAGAATCAGTGTCATCGTCAGTATCAAGATCCTCATCTTCAGGATCATCATTGTCATAGTCAATTACATCGTCATCGTCATCGGTGTCTGCGAGGAAAGCATTGACTTTACGCCGCTTCTTCTTTGGACGATCATCCTCTTCATCTTCTTCGTTTTCACCAACTGTGGCTTCATCGATAGATTCGAATGGGTACCAAGCACGCAGACCCCAGGTGTTGTCACCAAGGGAAATAAAACTGCCATCAACATTTAAGTCAGTATAGAACTGTGCAAGACGTTCACGAATTTCCTCATCGCTCTTACCCAGATATTGCTGAACCTCGTTGGTTAAATCAACAAACGCCATTGCTTCTCCATGGTGAGCTAAAATAGCGTGTGCGACTTCAATCATTGAAAGTTCTGATTTGTCCTGACCGTCAAAAACCTTTAAATCCAAATTGGTGCACATCCCTTCAAAAAGTCTAAACTACATCATACAATATTAAGCAGCAAATTGCAATTCTAGTTGGTAACTACCTATTAATTGTCCCGCTTGTTTTAGTTGGTACTTAACAGAAAGGTGGCCAGCCGGAGCCTTTACATCAACGTCTTTTTCCAAACTTTCTGTTAACACGTCAATTTTAATCATACCGTATTCTGTTTGGTACCGCATGATGGTTTCTTGTGTTGGGTCTAAAAATAGGTTTGTTTCGACATTTCCACGCCTTCTTAAGCGGATTAGCTCATCTTCAAATTTAATTTGGACCGGCGTTTCTTGACCATCTTGGTGTTCAATGTACCGTAAATAATACTTACCATTCATTTCAACAAAAGTACCTTCTTCAGTAAAGGTAAATTTTTCTTGCTGTCCATTTTGATCAATGATCGTTGAGAGATTTACATGAACAGGAATTACACTTTTGATAATAAACTCCTCCTTTCACTTTGCTCATCGTCATTATTATACTCTTTTTACCATTGAACTACTCCCACTTAGCTAAACCTACGGTTTAATGCTTGAAGTAGGAGATTCTGGAAACATCGCATACTTACCCTACCGATTCTGAACGAACCTTCAAGCAGAGGTTACGACTATTAGCCA
>NZ_CANCWY010000016.1:0-43997 GCF_947381695.1 Limosilactobacillus sp. DJ3M12
AAAACTGGAACAACTCGGACTTATGAATATGTCCAAGACGCTCCAGTCAATTCAATGTGATTAAGTTGTCGAACCGCTGTATACGGAACCGTACGTACGGTGGTGTGAGAGGTCGATAATCGAACTAATCAATTATCTCCTACTCGATTTTATCGCCAAAATGTAATGCAGCTGCGCCAAAGTTCAATGGTTGGTAATGGACTTCCTTAAATCCGACTGCCTTCATCATCCGCGCCAGTTGGTGGGCGGAGACAAATTGTTGGCTGGTTTTCTTTAAATATTGATAATCGCGGTAATGTCCACCAGCTAATGAAGCCATCAATGGAAAGGCCGTAAAGTAAGCTTTCCAGCCGACTTTAATAATTGGATTGGTCGGCTGCGACATTTCCAAGCTAACGAATTGCCCACCTGGCTTGAGGACCCGGTAAATCTCGCTGAGCGCCTTATCTGCATCTGGAACATTTCGTAAGCCAAAGCCGATGGTGACGATATCAAAGCTATTGTCATCAAACGGCAACGCCATGGCATCCCCTTGTACTAAGAAGAGGTTGCCAATCATCTTTGTCTTTTCTTTAGCGATTTCCAACATTTCTTTATTAAAATCAAGCCCGGTTACTCGTCCAGCAGAGATCTGCTTAGCCAGGGCAATTGTGAGGTCTCCCGTTCCACAGCAAACATCTAAGGCGTTATCGGTAGGCTTAATTTGAAGCTGGTTAAAAAGTTCGTGTCGCCATATTTTCTGCGTTCCTAGACTAATCACATTGTTTAATAAGTCATAGCGGGGGGCAACCCGGGAAAATAAGTTATTTACTTCGTGTTCATTTAATAATTTATTTGTTTGAACCATGATTTTCTCTTTTCTTTAAGTTATTCTGTAAGTTGCTTCTTTGGTCTAACCAACATCACCAAGATAAAGTTAAGCAGGAGAGTCAAACCAGTAATGACAAAGACCATTTCATAACTAGAAATTCCCGAAATGAATGACCCAAGAATTGACCCTAACACCGCACCCGCAGCCTGGAAAGATTGATTGTAACTAAAGATCCGGCCGAATGCTTCGGTTGGGACGTCAAGGGTTAAGACCGTTTGGGTAGCAGGCATTAACGCCGCGTTTGCTAACCCAAGCAAGAAGCGCCAAAATGCCAAGGCCCATGGAGACTTAGTAATGCTCATGGGGATAAAGAGGATAAAGGCCGTGAGAATCCCAATCTGTAATACTTTTTCTGGTCCAATCCGGTCCATCGTGTGACCAACCTTTGAAGCGGCAAGCAATGTTCCTAGTCCTGGAGTAGCAGCAACAATCCCAGCGACAAAGGCAATATTGCCGTGGCCGCCCATCAATTGCCGAACATACAAACTGATAATTGGGTCAATTGACATGGTAGAAGAAGTAACAATCATTGTGGTTAAGAACATAACGAAGATCAATGGTGGATTATCCAGATTATGAATTATCTCTTTCATTGGCTTCATCGCTTCTTTTTTAATCGGGGTAAAATGTTCTACCGTCAATAACCACGTACTGAGAAAGACACAAAACATTAGTGCTCCGGTGATGAAAAATGGGATTCGGTACCCAAACAATCCTGATAGGAAACCACCAAGCAAAGGACCAACCAAATTGCCGGCCACCCCCGCAGTAGTCATCGCTGACATTACCCAGCCTGATTTATTATGCGGTGTTTCGCCAGCCATTAAAGCAGTAGCGTTATTAATGTAGCCGGAAAAGACTCCTTGAAGGAACCGCATGCCAATAATCATCCAGACACTTTGGGCAAATCCAATTGCACAGATTGTACAAGCCATTACTCCCGATGCACGCATACACATCAGTTTTCGTCCTTTGCGATCAGCCAGACTGCCCCAAAACGGTGAAACAATGGCTTGACTAATGAAGGTCACCCCAAATGCTAGTCCGGAGTAAATGTTGAGCTGAAAACGCGTAAAGTTTCCTAATTCTGCAATAAAAAGTGAGATAAACGGCATCGTCATCGAGTAGCCCATCCCGGTGATGAACGCGCCGAGCCAGAGGGTGTAAAAAGTTCGGTGCCAACCGTGAGGAAATTTTCCTCTTGCGACTTCCGAATCCATTTTGATTATCATCTCCTAAAATGATTTGTTCATAAAAGTATATTGTAACAAAATAATTTGTAATGTGGGAAATCATTCTGAAAATACAAATTAATTTAGCATTCCTTTTCGAAAATTTGCTAATATATTAATGAAGATAAGAAAGGGGAAATCATCTGTGAAAAAGAGGATCGCAGTCTTTTCAGATACGCACGGAAATCTAACAGCGTTGCAGGCAATGTATCGCGATAGCATAGCGCAACATGTTGATGAATATTGGTTTATTGGTGATTTACTGATGCCAGGCCCAAGTGTAAAATCAATTTGGGAGATTTTGCAAGAAATGAAGCCAACAGTAATTGTACGAGGAAACTGGGATGACCTAGTTGTTCGTGGCGCTCGCGGGATGATGGATATGGAGCGTCCTTCCCACATTTACTTTGCACGGTTAGCCCAGTATGTTGCGGAACATGCCCCTGACGGAATGGTTGATGAAATTGCAAGTTGGCCGATGCACGTGACGAAACGCGTGGGCCCCCTTAACTTTGGTATCTCCCATAACCTGCCGTGGCTTAATATGGGCCAAGTCCTTTTTCCTACGCAAGCTAGTGAAAATTTTGATAAGTTGTTTAACGTCGCTGGCGAACCAGTTGATATTGCCATTTATGCCCATGTTCACCATGACCTTTTGCGGTATGGGAGTGATGAACGCATGGTTTTAAATCCCGGAGCAGTCGGCGAGCCATTCAACCACTGGCAACCTCTCCAGCGTGATTTGCGGGCCCACTATCTAATTTTGGAAGTAGACGATATTGGTTTAGCTGAAACTAGCTTCCGTCATATTGGATATAGTCGCGATCAGGAAAAACAAATTGCCGATAAGAGTGATTTGCCATACCGTGACCTTTACAAGAAGATGATGGTGACGGGACGGGCTTATACCCATGATGATGAACTTTTAACTGAATATAATAATCAATACAATTATGCTGACGAATACCGTAAATACGCGAAAAAATTAAATGGTTAAGAAAAGTCAAAAAGTAATGCAAAATCCTTGTATTTTTTGTAAGTATCAGCGATAATATTAAAATGAAAAGAGTTCGCAGATGTTTTAATTTTAAATAGTAATTGTATAGTAGATAAAGTTTTTAATATAAAAGGAGAACTACTTAATGGCAAAAAAGTCAAAGATTGCTAAATTACATCACCAAGAAGCTTTAGTAAAGAAATACGCTGAAAAGCGCAAAGAATTAAAGGCGAAGGGCGACTACATCGGTTTATCCAAACTTCCTCGTAACTCTAGTGCGGTTCGTCTTCACAACCGTGATCGTTACGATGGCCGACCACATGCTTACATGCGTAAGTTTGGAATGTCACGGATTAAGTTCCGTGAACTAGCACACAAGGGTCAAATCCCTGGTGTTCGTAAGGCTAGTTGGTAATAAGGAGTGAGTGGGAATTAACCTTCTCGACAAGGCGGTGGGCTAAGGATAGAACGGTGATTAGCACGGCACGGGCTGATTATCGTTCGGACTTAGACTTGAGCCTTGTGGTTACGACGCGAAGCTAGTTCCACGATATCTTAAATAATGTTCGTATAGATTAAAGAGGCTGTTGAAAAAACAAAGTTTTTTCTCAGCCTCCTTTTTGAAAAGGGGCAAGGAAACACGTTCTTTTAAGAACGTGATGAATTGCCCCCCCTTTTTTTACGCCCGACGGGCGTATATGGGAAACGTGAATTATGGTATAATCGTTGGTATGAAAGATACAAACAGACTTACATATGGCCGAACATCGGTCTACAACCTTAATTACCACATTATTTGGGGAACCAAATACCAAAACAAAGTCCTTACCGGTCGGGTCGAGATCGCCTTCAAACGGATTATCCATGAGATCGCCGCTAAATATGGCTTTGAAATTGCCCACATGGAAATTGGGAAGGACGACCATGTGCACTTGTTAGTGAGTGCACCACCCAAATTATCGGTGACGAATATTGTTCGTTGGCTGAAAGGCGGTACTGCCTATCAGCTATTTCGGGAATGTCCGGAATTACAGCGAAGCTATTGGAAAAAGGAGGGCCGTCACTTGTGGTCGCCCAGTTACTATGTTGAAAGTATTGGGGCCGTTAATGAACAAGCCGTTGCCAAGTACATTGATGATCAACAGAAAAAGGAGGTGGAACTAGAATGAACAAGGTCATTAAAGGGATCAAACTTCGCTTGTACCCTAACCAATCCCAACGGGATCAGTTATGGCAAATGTTTGGTAATGACCGCTTCGTTTGGAACCAAATGCTCAGTATGGCTAAGGAGCGTTACCAAAACAATCCCAGTAGCCACTTCGTCAATGAGTATGGTATGAACTACCTCTTGAAACAGCTCAAGCGTGAATATCCCTTTCTCAAGGAAAGTGATTCCACCAGTTTCCTAGTGGTGAACCATAATCTTACCGAGGCCTTTAAACGATTGTTTAAGCACCAAGGTGGCTATCCCCGCTTTAAGAGCCGCCATGTGGCCTATCAGGCCTACACTGGCCGATCAACGTGCAAGGTACTTGCCAAGCGGCGATTACAATTACCAAAACTCGGAAGTATACGCACGAGTAAAACGACTCTTATTGGTGAGGCCAAAATTAAGCGTTATACGGTCAGTTATGACCCGACGGGTCGTTACTACCTCTCCCTGCAAGTTGAAACAACCGTTGAACGGTTACCGAAAACGGGGCAAATGGTCGGGCTTGACGTAGGCCTGGCCGACCTTGCGATTAGTTCTGATGGTGTCAAGTACGGTACCTTCAACGCTAAATTGTTAGAACATCAAGTAACGAAGTGGCAAAGTAAATTCAGCAAGCGGCGCCACCGGGCAACCGTTGCCGTTCGCCAATGGAATCACAACCACCAAGATACCAAGTTAGCACTCAATGATTATCAGAACTGGCAACGCGCCCGACTTGTTAAAGCCCATTATCAACAACGAATTGCCAACAAGCGCAAGGATTACCTCCACAAGCTAACGACGGCTCTAGTTAAGCAGTACGACGTGATTGTTATTGAGGATTTGAAAGCCAAGAATCTCCAAAAGAATCACCACTTAGCGAAGTCGATCGCTAACGCTAGTTGGTATCAGTTCCGGACGATGCTGGAATACAAGTGTGCTTGGTATGGCAAACAACTAGTCTTGGTGAAACCAAACTATACCAGTCAAATCTGTTCGCATTGTGGCTTTAACAGTGGCAAGAAGCCACTTGAAGTTCGCGAATGGACTTGTCCAAAGTGTGGCGTTCACCACGACCGAGATGTTAATGCGGCAGTTAACATCTTGCAAAAAGGATTAAAAGCCGTTGGCTAGGAACTAGCCTTGGTAAAAGAACGGAGTTCTGTAAGTTAGGTAGCAAGAATACTTGTGTAACATCCTAAATACTACTTCGTGTTCCCAGAAGCTCGGTCATTTATGGCCGAGTAGTTCACCGATAATCTTCTAAAAAATTGACATTTTAGCTTCGTTCGCGATCAATAACTGCTATACTAAGAATAGTAGACGAGTAAAGTCGGGCGGTGGAAATCTAATGAACGAAAAAGTAGTTTTTGATCAACTAAGTAAAGATGTAGCTGATCAAGTACGTGTAAGGCAAACATATAAATACTTTAATGGGACTGATCGTTCTAAGGGTCTTTATGATGAAGCCATTAGAATGGGGGAGGATGTCCTTCAAGAGCATAAAGAGGGATATAATGAACCACAAGCAATGGTCGACCTTGTTGATCAAGCGATTTATAATTCGCGAAAAGCATTAAATGGTCAGCAAACGGATAAGCATTCGTTGAAGATGCAGTTATCACGAGCAGGTCAGTTCTTACGGAGCCAGGAGTTTGCTGGTTTACCTATTAAGACACAACAATACTGGGAACGTGAGATTACGGCAGCCCATAATATTGAAGTGGCTTCAAATACTGATCAAGCCTTAGCCAATAAGACAGCTATTAAGGTGGCAACAATGTTTGATACAATGGAACGCGGCCACAATTAATGAAAGAAGCTGCTCAGCAACGGGCAGCACGGGCTAAAAAGGCAATGGCAGCCCGAAAAGAGGCTGAAAAAGAGCGGCAAAAGCGGGAATTCTCGCCAAGCAAAAAGCACTTGCTGAAAAGGCTGCCAAAGAAGATCGAAAAGCAGAAAAGAAACCGAAGAAAAAATCTGGTGGTCATCGCGGCTTCTGGTCATTTCTTGACTTTCATAAAAAGAAAAAGTAATTATAATGAAGAGGTTGAGAAAAACATGATTTTTCTTTCAACCTCTATTTTATTTTTAAGGGAACAACAACATGAAAAATAACTATAAAAGTGTTTTTGACATTATTGGACCAGTAATGATTGGTCCTTCTAGTTCGCATACTGCAGGGGCGGTCAAGATTGGTCGAGTCGCAAATAAACTTTTTGGCACGGTTCCACCTAAAGTAACCGTTCACTATTATGGATCTTTTGCTCGGACGCATCGTGGTCATGGAACAGACTATGCAATTGCGGCGGGATTGCTAGGATTTGCGCCAGACGATTCACGAGTTCCATCGGCGCCAATGATTGCTCGCCAAGGAGGAATGGACCTTCGCTTTGTTGAAGAAGAGGGTGAAAGCCCGATTCACCATCCTAACACAGCCATCCTTCAAATGACTGGTGATAAGACGAGGGTAACGGTTGCTGGTTGTTCGATCGGTGGCGGGATAATTGAAATTAGGGCTATTAACCTTGATGGTGTTGATATTTTACCAGCGGGTCCCTTACCAATTGTTATCTTTCGCGATTATAGTAAACAGATGGCCAATGCACTGGCGATCAATACTGATTTGGAAGAAAAAGCACCATTTACCCGGCGACAAGTATTACGGGCAGATGATTGTGATATTTATGTTTACGATATTAAAAAACCGATGCAGCCAGCGACGATTGCTTATTTTGAAAAGAAGTACCCGGCTGCAATTTGTCTTTAGGAGAAAGAGCGATGTATCAAAGTGTTAAAGATTTAGTGCGAACTGCAGAAATTCAGCAAAAAGCATTGTCCGAACTAGTGATTGAGGCAGAATGTCATGAATCTGGTAGCAATCGAAAAGAAGTTTGGCAACGGATGCGATCAAACTTACTGACGATGCGAGCCGCAATTAAACAAGGTGAAAATGAGCTGGGAGTTCGGTCAAAAACTGGTTTAACTGGAGGCGAAGCGATTAAGCTGAAAAAATATCGTGCAAAAGGAAAGACCCTCTCTGGTGATGTTATGATGGCTGCCGTGGAAAATGCGATCGCAACTAACGAGGTTAACGCAGCAATGGGAGTCATCTGCGCAACCCCGACTGCCGGTTCATCCGGGACTCTTCCTGGCGCTCTTTTTATGTTAGAACAACGATTAGGCCTTAGTGAAGATCAGATGATTCGCTTCTTATTTACTGCTGGTGGGTTGGGCTTAATTATTGCCAATCATGCGGGAATTGCTGGCGCGACAGGCGGCTGCCAAGAAGAAGTTGGTTCAGCATCGGCAATGGCTGCCGCGGCGGCTGTTGAAGCAGCGGGTGGTAGTCCAGAACAAAGCAGTCAAGCATTGGCAATTGCTCTTAGTAACTTGTTAGGCTTGGTATGTGACCCGATTGCCGGTTTGGTAGAAATCCCTTGTGTTAAAAGAAATGCGATTGGAGCTGGGAACGCGTTAATTGCAGCTGATATGGCACTCGCTGGTTGTACGAGTATGATTCCGGCCGATGAATGTATTTCTGCTCTTGATAAGGTTGGCCGGTCAATGTCAGTTGATTTACGGGAAACAGGCCTCGGTGGACTGGCTGGAACCCCAACTGGACAGGTGATTAAGACGAAAATCTTCGGCAAGGAAATTTGATCTTTTTGGAATTATTCTAAAATTACTTGCAAATTAGCATAAAAAGATTATACTAAGAGTTGCAGTTAAGAATGATTCTAATTTAAGGAGAGGATATACATGAACTTTGTAGGACATGAAATTGAAGATTTTAAGGTAAATGCTTATCATGACGGTGAAACAACCGAAGTATCCAAGAAGGATGTTTTAGGTAAGTGGAGTATTTTCTTCTTCTACCCAGCTGACTTCTCATTTGTTTGTCCAACTGAATTGGAAGCTTTGCAAGATAAGCACGAAGACTTCAAGAAAGCAAACGCTGAGATTTACTCTGTTTCTGAGGATACCGAATTTGTCCACAAGGCATGGGCTCAGGCTTCTGACAAGATTGGCAAGATCAAATATCCAATGCTTGCTGACCCAGCTGGTAAGTTAGCCCGGATGTTCGATGTTCTTGACGAAGACGCTGGTCAAGCATACCGGGGAGTCTTCATTGTTGATCCTGATGGTATTATCCAATCCTACACAATTAATAACATGGGAATTGGTCGGAGTGCTGATGAGATCTTACGGACACTCCAAGCTGCTCAATTTGTTCGTGAACATGGTGACCGGGTCTGCCCAGCGAACTGGAAGCCAGGCCAAGATTCAATTAAGCCAAGTCTTGATCTAGTTGGTAAGCTTTAATTTGGTGAGCTAAATGGCAGAACAACATTTATATGATTTAATCATCGTTGGTGCTGGACCAGCGGGATTATCTGCTGGTTTATATGCTGGACGCGCAACCTTGGATACGTTGATTTTAGAAGGAGATACTGTCGGCGGTCAGGTAACAACGACCTCGGTGGTTTATAATTATCCAGCTGTCGAAAAAGTCGACGGTACTCAATTGATGAACCAGATGCAAAGCCAGGTCGCTAGCTTTGGGGTTGAAATTCAACATGATGCGGTTGAAAAGTTTGATCTTACTGGTGAAGTTAAGACATTGATTGGCAAGAGTGGTCAAAAATATACTGCCCGAAGCGTAATTATTGCGACTGGTGCTAACCCTAAAAAAGTTGGTTTTCCCGGTGAAAATGAATTCCGTGGACGGGGAATTGCTTATTGCTCAACTTGTGATGGCGAACTTTTTACCGGTCTTCAAGTCTTTGTCGTTGGTGGCGGATATGCGGCCGCTGAAGAAGCTGACTATTTGAGCCGCTTTGCCAAGCACGTTACTGTTTTAGTTCGTGGCGATCATTTTACATGTCCTGTATTGACTGCTAAGCGTGCCTTGGATAATCCTAAAGTTAGTGTGGAATACAATACTGAGGTAAAGGAAGTTAGTGGGGATGATTACCTTACTACTGCTACCTTGGTTAATAATAAGACTGGCGAAGAGACGGTTTACCATGTCGATGATGGTGACCAGACATTTGGGATGTTCATTTATATTGGTACGCAACCAGCAACGAAAGCATTAGCTAATATCCTTGATTTGGATGATCGGGGCTATATCATGACGGATGAAAATGGTAAGACAAACATCGATGGCGTTTACGCTGCTGGGGATGTTATCCATAAAAATCTTCGCCAGATCGTGACAGCTGCATCCGATGGGGCGGTTGCTTCTACTGCTGCAGAACGATACATTATTTTGCAAAAGGAAAAGCAAGGTATCCCGATTCATGCAGAAACTAATAAAAAGCCTGCTAAGACCGTGGGACAGACAAGCGAACTTAGTCAACAAGAAAACACCACGCCGCATGAAGGAAACTGGCTGCCAGCTGAGATTGACCAACAGTTACAACCAATCTTTGCCCGTTTGACTAAGGATATTAAACTCCAAGTGTTAACCAATGGGACAGAGCTTAGCAATCAGTTAGTTAGCTTTGTTGAAGAATTTGCTTCACTTGATAAGCACCTGCAGATGGAGACTAAACCGGCGCCAGCGGACGTAAAGTACTTACCACAATTGCGCTTGCTTGATGCGGATGGTAATGATACTGGCTTACATTATGCGGGGATTCCAACTGGTCACGAATTAAACTCCTTAGTTCTAGGTGTCTACAACGTTGCCGGTCCTGGACAAACAATTGCACCAGAAATGGTAGAACGAATTAAGAAACTTGCGCCGACTAAGATTCGGATTGGCGTTTCCTTAACTTGTCATTTCTGTCCTGATGTTGTTGCGGCTTGTCAACGGATGGCTTCTCTGAATGTGGGAATTACTGCCACAATGATTGACTTGCAGCATTTCCCAGAATTACGAAAAGAAAAGAAGATTATGAGTGTTCCAGCGACGATGATTGATGATGACCCAGTTATTTTTGGAAGTCAATCATTGGAAGAACTAGTTACGGCAGTTGAAAAACATCATCAAAATTAAGATAAACGAGGATTTGAAGAAGTAAAACTACAAAAAGCAGCCCCTAAGCTGGAAATTCCAACTTAGGAGCTGTTTCTTTTTTGTCTTACAGATTCTCATCCGTATTAAAGTTTAATTCACAATAATCAGTCATCTTGGTAATCAATTCAAGGCTTAACTTCTTATAAGCATTCAAAGTATCGGTCGCATAGTCGTCACTTTGCCGCGTTAAGAAGGTTGCTCGTGCTTCTCCTTTGAGGCTTGGGAGGCGACGATCAGTTTCCGCAATCATCTTAATGGCCGCGGCGTTTCGTTCCTTCTGAACATCCCGTAATAATGGAAGAAAATCGTGTAGGTGGCTGTCAACTAGCACACTGGCATGCTTGAAAATCCAGTAAGCAGAGTTGAGCTGAGCCGGTAGCTTCCCACGCTTGTACGGGGCTGGCGTATCGGTAATGCCGTTGAAGAATGGCACATAGGTACTTTCGGCAGCGACTCCCATTGCTAACCAGTGAATATTAGCGCCCGGTCGGTTCATCTGTAAAATATGTGACTCTTGGGTCTTTGCTAAACTAATTGGCCGGTACTTATGAGCGTGCTCACCGTGACCAAGGGGATCGAATTCGGTTCCCTCATAGTGGTTGCTGAGATAGTTCTGGGCATCAAAAATCGATAACTTATGGTCCGGCTTCATGATAAATGGCAGTTCGGTTGATTCTGGTGTCTCTTCCGTTGCTTGCCGGGGACTAAACATTTGGTGACCAACCCATACCCGCGGTTCAGAGTAAATCGCATCTGACCGGTCAGCTGTCCCGAAGATTTTACGGAAATTGAAAGTAGCTGGATCAGGGTTTAAGTCATGCTTCTCAACAAATTCTTGAATTCCGGGATGGAACATGAAATTATTCGTATCATTAAAGTCAATTTCTTGAATTGCCAGTTGGTTGGCGACCACCGCGTATGAATCATCCGGAATCCGTTGCGCAACCCAGTAGTGACCTGCTCCGGTTTCGAAGTACCATGCTTCATCATTATCGGCGAAAAGTACCCCGTTTGTTTCGCCGGTTCCGTACTTCGCGATCAAGTTACCAAGGCGTTGGACTCCTTCACGTGCCGTCTTAACATATGGTAGCACCACGGTGATCATCGCTTCTTCATTTAACCCATTTTCAACTAGCGGATCATAGCCCAAGACGAGGGGATTAGAATAAGCACTTTCAGTCGCACTCATTGCCACATCATATTCATTAATCCCATCTTCTTCAAACAGCCCGTCTTTATCTGTCCATTCAGGAGTAGCCGTATACCGAGCGCTTTCTTCTGGCAAGTCAAGCTCTAAACGGGTATCCTTAGAGATGAAGTGACTGGGCATTTCGCCACGCTGGTGAACAACCATGTGCTTGGGCCAGGCAGCCTTAGCATCTTCATTTCGACCGATCATGATCGTGCCGTCGATACTAGCATCCTTTCCAATTAATATACTTGTACATGCAGTTAATTTATTCCCCATAGATAATAAATTCTCCTTTTGTGTAATATATTAATTGTACCGCGAACCACGATTTAAGTCGATTTAGTTAGAATATTTTAATTTCAAGTTAAGAAGTATATAATATTGCTGTATAAAATAGGAAGGGAGAAAGAAAATATGCAACAATTATCACTGTTAATCGTTATGTTAGCGGCGTTAATTATTCCTATTATTATGGCGCGGTTTAAAGTTTCTTCAATTCCGACCGCCATTGCTGAAATTATTACGGGGATTATTCTGGGAAAAAGTTTCTTAAATATCGTTAACCCCAACTGGACCCTCAATATGATGTCGTCGATGGGGGTTATTATGTTAATGTTTTTGTCTGGGATGGAGATCAATTTTGACCTGTTCCGCAAAACGCCCGGGAAAAAGCGTGATAGTAAGTCGCCGGTAATTATGGCTTCACAGGCATTTGGCCTCATTGTTATTTCTTCATTTGTGATTGCCTTAATTATTAGCAGTTTGCACTTATTTAGCGATATTTTGTTAGCAACAATTATTTTTTCAACCGTCGCCCTCGGAGTTGTTATCGCGACGTTAAAGGAAAAGGATATTTTACAAAAGCCAGTGGGGCAGACCCTACTACTGACGGCGGTCTTAGGGGAAGTGGTCCCGATGCTTGCATTGACCTTCTATGCATCCATTAATGGGGGCAATGCCAAACGCTTGGGCTTAATTGTCTTCCTTTTCTTGGCAGCTTTTTTCCTCTTGCGGCGGTTTAAGCAACCGTTTATTTGGTTTAATAAAATTTCCAAATCAACCACTCAACTTGATATTCGGTTAGCTTTCTTCTTGATCTTTGCCTTAGTAACAATCGCCGAAACGGTGGGAGCAGAAAATATCCTGGGAGCCTTCCTAGCCGGGATGGTCATGAAACTGCTTGAGCCTAGTGAAGCAACTGAAGACCGGTTAAACTCAATTGGTTATGGTTTCCTGATTCCGTTCTTCTTTATCATGACGGGTGACCGCCTTGACTTGAAGAATTTATTTGCTAACCACCAAGCACTCGCCCTGATTCCGATTTTGGTCATCGGCTTTTTACTTGCTAAATTGCCAACCATGTTTATTTATCGGCGGCGTTTTAAGCCCCGTAATTCATTTGCCGGCAGCTTTTTAGTAGCGACAACGATTACCTTGGTATTACCAACCTTGGAAGTTGCGCGGAATTTGCATGCAATTACTGGTGCGCAATCGGATGCCTTTACATTGGCCGCCGTAATTATCTGTATCATTGCGCCAATCGTCTTCAATTCAATGTATAAGCTTGAAAAATCTGATTTGATCAAGCAAAGGGTTAATTTTATCGGAACCAACACCTTAACTGTTCCGATTTCCCAACAATTATATAAGAACTGGTATGACGTGCGGATGGTGACGGACAATGAAAATAACTTCAAGACCTATAATAGTCAGGTGAAGCATTTAGAGTATCTCCCGACTCTTGACGCGGAGGCCCTGGAGCAGGGAGGCTACTTTGATTGTGATATTGTTGTTGTTGGGTTCTTAAATGATCATAAGTCAGCACGTTTAGCTCAGATCGCCAAAGAACATGGAGTAAAACGGGTTATTGCCAGTCAAAATAATCCGCGGCTAGACCCAAAAGATGTCAGCGCGCTTCGTGAAAAAGGGATTGAAATCTTTAATAGTTTCAATGTTCAAAGCAGTGTCCTGCGTGCCTTGATTGAATCACCATTGATCTTGCGGATGTTAACCGATACCGAAGCCGGACTATATGAAGCAACCGTTCTTAATTCACGTTATACTGGACGTGAACTGCATACATTGCCATTTGTTAATGATATTACGATTAGTCGGATTTTCCGGAAGCGCAAGCCAATTGATCCGCATGGTGATACGATTATCGAGTATGGTGATCATATCCTCTTTACGGGGGACCGGAAAGCAGCCGAAGAGGTTCGTGAAACCTTGCGCGGCGTTAATTAAAATATTTTTCGTTAATGTAATTGCCGTAAAAGCGCTATTATGGTAAGATTTTAAATGAATTTAGAAGGAGGCACGGATTATGCCATTAGTTCATATTGACTTGATTGAAGGCCGGACCGATGAGCAGTTAAAGGCTCTCGTAAAGGATGTTACAGCAGCAATTTCAAAGGATGCCAACGTTCCTGCCGAACGGGTGCATATCGTGTTGAATGAGATGCGCAAAGACCGCTATAGTGTAGCTGGTAAGATGGTCAGCGACAAGTAACAACAAGAGAGTCATCGGGGGAGGCAGTTCAGTCTTTGCACGGTGGCTTTTTTGTATGATCTAAAATCCATCAAGTTTCTTCCCATTATATAGGTAGAAACTGCTCGCAATTAGCAGCGAAAGGATGAATATAATTGAGTGAACAACAATATATCATGGCGATTGACCAGGGAACGACGAGCTCACGGGCGATTATCTTTGACCATGACGGAAATAAGGTTGCGATCAGCCAACAAGAATTTCCTCAATACTTCCCGCAGCCAGGGTGGGTTGAACATGATCCCCTGGAGATTTGGGATAGCGTTCAGTCGGTGATTTCAAACGTAATGATTAAGTCCCAGATCAAGCCCTATAAGATTGCGGCGATTGGGATTACTAACCAACGGGAAACGACGGTTATTTGGGATCGCCATACCGGTAAGCCGATTTATAACGCAATTGTCTGGCAATCAAAGCAAACGAGCGATATTGCCGAACAATTGATTAAAGATGGTTATAAGGATATGATCCACAAGAAGACTGGCTTAGTGATTGATTCATATTTTGCGGCCACCAAGATCAAGTGGATTCTTGACCATGTCCCTGGTGCCCGAGAAAAAGCGGCGAAGGGTGACTTAATGTTCGGGACCATCGATACTTGGCTACTATGGAAATTATCAGGACGGCGGGTCCACGCAACGGATGTGACTAACGCTAGCCGGACGATGCTTTTTAATATCCATACTCTCGAGTGGGATCAAGATATCCTTGATTTGCTTGAGATTCCGCAGTCGCTTCTGCCAGTAGTAAAGCCAAGTTCAGCAATCTACGGTTATACCGGTGATTACCACTTCTATGGTGTCCAGATTCCAATTGCCGGGATTGCTGGTGATCAACAGGCGGCTCTCTTTGGTCAAGCAGCCTATGATAAAGGTTCAATCAAGAACACCTATGGGACTGGAGCCTTCATCGTCATGAATACGGGACTAAAACCCACGCTTTCGGATAACGGCTTGTTGACGACGATTGCGTACGGCCTGGACGGACAAACTCATTACGCGCTTGAAGGGAGTATCTTTGTGGCCGGTTCTGCCGTTCAATGGTTGCGGGATGGCCTTAAGATGTTTAATAAGGCAAGCGAGTCCGAACAAATGGCTGTCGATGCCAAGACAACAGGCGGCGTTTATGTTGTCCCCGCCTTTACGGGATTGGGCGCACCGTACTGGGATCAGGAAGTGCGGGGCGCAATGTTTGGTCTTACCCGGGGAACTGAGCGGGGACATATCATTCGCGCGACCTTGGAAGCAATCGCCTACCAGACCAAAGATGTTGTCGATACGATGGTTAAGGATACCCAGTTACCATTAACAGCACTGACGGTTAATGGGGGAGCATCACGGAACAACTTTATGATGCAGTTCCAGGCCGATATTTTACAAACGCCAATTAAGCGGGCAGCAATGGAAGAAACAACCGCCCTGGGAGCAGCCTTCCTCGCTGGATTGGCCGTTGATTTCTGGGAAGACCAGGATGAGTTACGAAAGCTATCACGGATTGGCGACCAGTTTGATCCGCAGATGGATCCACAAGAGGCAACTGACTTGTATCGGGGATGGCAACGGGCCATTGCAGCTGCGCAGTTTTATGGGAAAGATTAACTAAAAAACCACCGATCACCATTCAACAAACTAATGTAAAAGGAAAATGAGAGAAATGAAAATGAAAACACCGGTTCAGATGACTGATGATTTGGCACGCTTTATTAAGGAAACCCGGGAAGACGCGGCTTATCCTCATGAATCACTCTATGTTGATTTGTTAGAACAGTGGAAAGTTTTAAGTCGTTATCAGTTAGCATACGCTGATAAGGAAAGTAAACGCCTTTATAATGCCTACTGGAACTCCATGGCACGGTGGTATGAGGTTTTTAATAACGAACGGAACCACTTATTAGAGCCAACTGCTGTGCCAAGCGATGAGTTAATGGACTTCTATGCTGGTTTGATTGAAGACCTCATGGATCACGTCCTTAGTCTGGTACCACCAATGCCCCATTCGACGATTATTAAATTAACTGACTTCCGGGTTTTGTTGAGTAACGAGTTACAAAAGATCACCCAACTCGACCTCGGAATTCAGGGCCCCATCGACTTTGCGATGATCATGGATTATTGGAAGATGTTGGGTGAAAGTTTTGATCGGGAAAAGATCAAGTAAGTGAATAAAAAACAGGCCTGTGACGTGTACCCCCAGAGTTGATTTCCAACTCTGGGGGTACACGTCACTGGAGCAATCCAGACCTGTTTTTTTAGTTAATCCAATCTTTTAAATACTCAATCAATACCCTCGCGTCTTCTTTTGTTAATGCAAAAGTATTATCATGGCTGATATTATCAAAATCAATATTTGACACCAGCATTTGCAGCTCAGGCTCGTCAGCGTTCTGATAAATACTAAGCTCATTAACGCACTCATCATCACGATCTTCGCCATCATATTTAATATGGAGCCACTTAGCTTGATGGTCGATTTCATGTTTTTCCACATTCTCACCTCAAAACTCTCCTTTCATTTTAGCACGAAGCTGGTGGGCACGGGTAATTACTCTGCGCCGCCATTGCGAAACGGCTGCTCGGCTGACACTGTACTCATCTGCAATCTGCCGGTCACTCAAGTGGTGGTTGAGTTTGGCAATCAAATATCGTTGTTGAACGCGGGGACAGTGGTGGTAGAGATAGTTAAGAAAGTCGCTATTTTCCAGGTGAGCAAATGGATGACTCCGCTAACCGAGTTTCCACGCAGATTGTTGAATCCGAAAAAGATGCTAGTATGTCAGAGCTGATAAAGTATAATGAGAAGCTTAATGAATATATGTAACGAACGGTGAGTGCCTAAGGAAAGTTTCCTGGGCGCTTTTTGTTAGGCAAAATTTTCAAATTTGAATTTGTAACTAAAATGAAATAAACAGGTGATTAGCGATCAGAATTCGTTATTTACCCGTTAAGAAACCGATATAATCATAAAGAAAACAATAACGAATTTTATAATTTGACGAAAATGTGAAAAAGTTATGAAATTCATCCTTGACTATTGATGTTACATTCTTAATAATGTATTAAGTAATTATAAATTTGATTGACTGACAACTGATATTAAAAAAGTTCACAACTCGTTATTTACAATTGTTAGTGTAGGTTTCCAGTAATGTAACTTGTTGCACTAGTGGATTTTTTTAATTACGGCGTTAGTCAAAAATGGGAGAAATTTTTTATGTCAGACGAAAATAATCGACCCTTGAATAATAATGATGATGGTATGCAACAACCAGAACATCACCATCACCACCACAGACATCATCGACGTCACCGGGGATGGAAGATCTTCTGGTCAGTTGTAGGGATATTAGTCCTCGTCGCCCTGTTCTTTGCGGGGATGGCATGGCACAACCTAAAATCAACGACCGATGATATGTATAGTAGCGCGGGTGCTACCAAGTCACGGGATGCGCAAAAGGTACTTGACCAAAAGAAACCGGTCTCGATCCTCCTGTTAGGAACTGATACCGGGGCGCTTGGTCGGGACTATAAGGGCCGAACGGATACGATCATGGTAATGACCTTGAATCCAAAGACGAAGACCACTACGATTGTTAGTCTTCCCCGGGATATGAAGGTTAACTTACCTGGCTATCCGCAATATTCACCAGCAAAGATCAATGCTGCTTATACCTATGGGGGAGTCAAGGAATCGATTAATACGATTCAAGATCACTTCAATATCCCAATTGACTACTATGTGTTAGTTAACATGGGTGGTTTGGAAAGGGCAATCAACCAAGTCGGTGGAGTTGATGTCAAGTCACCATTGACGTTTGATTATGAAGGCTATCACTTTGAAAAGGGTGAGACCTACCATATGAACGGAAAAAAAGCCCTTCAATTCAGTCGAATGCGATACGACGATCCTGATGGCGATTATGGCCGACAACAACGGCAACGGTTAGTAATTATGGACTTGCTTAAGAAGTCCGTTTCATATAAGACAGTCCTTAACCGATCATTCTTACGGTCAGTATCTGATAATTCACAAACTGATTTAACCTTCAATGATATGATGCGGTTAGCGCAAAGTTATCGTGATACAAACGAACACATCGTTCAAGATCATGCGCAAGGACGAGGCCAAAATGAAGATGGTCAAGCCTTTGAGGTGGTGCCGACGAGTGAGCAGCAACGGATCACCAACTTGTTACAAAATAGTCTAAAAAATTAATACATGAGGAGTAGAAGTCGTGAATAGTTCACAACAAACAGCGAATAATACAATTGATTTGCATCGGTTAATGATGCTCTGTCGTAAACATATTAAGATGTTAATTATCTGGACATTATTGGCCGGAATACTGGGGTATGTCGTCGCCCAGTTCGTCGTGGTACCAAAGTATACGGCGACGACCGAAATCTTAGTTAACCAAAAGCATGAAAATAACGATAATGGTCAGGCCTATAATAATCAGCAAGCGGATATCCAAATGATTAACACTTATAAGGATATTATTACTAACCAAGTGATTTTGAGTAAGGCAAGTAAGCAACTGAAAAATCCAGTTCGTGTTATCAAGCCGGCTCAACCGGCAGAATACCGTCGTAACGCGGATGGAACGCGCCGACTAATTAAAGAAGCCCAACCGGCAGTTGTTGAACGTGGTGGTAAGAGTTATAGTCTTTCAACCGATGAATTAAAAAAGGCCATTAGTGTTTCAACTCAGCAAAATTCGCAAGTGTTTTCACTTCAAGTTAAAACTGATGATCCGCAAGAATCGGCAGTGGTTGCTAATACCGTTGCTAATGTCTTTAAGCAACAAATAAAGAAGATCATGAGTGTTAACAATGTGACAATTGTTTCCCGGGCAAGCACACCAGATGAACCATCGTTCCCGAATAAGAAATTATTCGCCTTAGCTGGTGCTGTATTAGGCTTAATCCTTAGTTTCTTATATATCTTGATTGGAGACTTAATGGATACTAGTGTGCATGATGACGATTATCTTACTAATGAATTAGGATTAACTAATCTGGGTCATGTGAACCATATTGAGATGAGTCGGGACTTTAAAGTTAATAATCAAGAAAGTCGGCGCCAAAATAACGGTAATCGTCGGGTTTAAGGAGGAGAGAATATGTCATTATTTCATCGAACACAACAACAATCAACAGACACCATGGATAATGGGGCAAAATTGATTACCGTTGCTCATCCAAAGAGCCCAATTTCTGAACAGTTCCGGACGATTCGGACCAACATTAACTTTATGGCGATTGATAAGCCAATCAAGAGTTTGGCGCTGACTTCGGCCAATGTAAGTGAAGGGAAGTCTACCGTAACGGATAACGTTGCCGTAGTATGGGCACAAACAGGACAAAGAGTATTATTAATTGATTCAGATTTACGGCGACCAACCCTTCACGCTACTTTTAATAAGAGTAATCAGCACGGATTAACGACAATTTTAACTAGTGGCACTAATTCTGTTGATTTACGGGAAATTATTCAACCAAGTGGGGTTGATAACCTTGATATCTTAACAGCCGGTCCGATTCCACCCAATCCCGCGGAATTATTGAACTCACAACGGATGAAAACATTACTGGATACAGTTAAAGGCATTTACGACATGGTGATCGTGGATGTACCACCAATGTTAGAAGTTACTGATACGCAAATCCTGTCACGTCATCTGGATGCGGTTGTCTTAGTTGTAAAGCAGGGACAAACCCAAAAATTAGCGGTTAAACGGGCTGTTGAGCTTCTTAACTTAGCACAGGCTAATTTGCTAGGTTATGTAATGAATGATGTTAATGCCGATGGTGATGCAGCTTATGGCTATGGCTATGGCTATGGCTATGGAGAGGGAGCAGATAAATAGAAAAGATAATGGGGGATGAATTTGTTGGAAAGTAAAGCTATTTTACTTAACAAAGATAAAATAAAATCACGTTTTGTCTACCATGGTATAAAACGTATTTTTGATATTGTAGCAGCTACATGTGGAATAGTTCTTTTAAGCCCTCTAATGATAATTATTGCCGTTTTAATTAAGACTGAAGATCATGGACCTATTTTTTATAAACAAGTAAGGGTAGGAAAAAATGGTAAGACATTTAAAATGTATAAATTTCGTTCGATGTTTGTAAATGCCGATAAAATGTTAACTAAGCTAAAAGAACATAATGATGTTGAAGGTCCAATGTTTAAAATGAAAGATGATCCACGGATAACTAAAGTGGGGCATTTTATCCGTAAGCATAGTTTGGATGAATTGCCACAATTTCTAAACGTCTTGAGAGGAGACATGAGTTTAGTGGGTCCACGGCCACCACTGCCGTCGGAAGTGGAAGAATATAGTGAATATGATAAGCAACGTTTATTTGTGATACCTGGCTGTACTGGGTTATGGCAAGCAACAGAACGAAATGAAGTTGGCTTTAATGAAATGGTTCAATTAGATATCCAGTATATTCAACGTGCTAGTTTTATATTTGATTTATGGATCATTTGGAAAACAGTTGAAATAATAATTAGGCCAAATGGATCTTATTAAATGAAGGGGGAGTAAGGAATGACAAAAGGAATAATTTTAGCTGGAGGGTCAGGAACCCGTCTCTATCCCATCACACGTGGTATTTCAAAACAATTGATTCCTGTTTATGATAAGCCGATGATTTATTATCCACTATCGACTTTGATGCTGGCGGGAATTCGGGACATCTTGGTGATCTCGACACCGGAATATTTGCCACTATTTGAAGAATTATTGGGTGACGGGTCCAGCCTGGGCTTGAACTTCTCCTACAAGGTGCAAGATCAGCCAAATGGACTCGCCGAAGCTTTTATTCTCGGAGAAGATTTTATTGGTGACGATAGTGTTTGTTTGATTTTAGGAGACAATATCTATTATGGAGCCGGTCTGTCTGAATTGGTTCAATCAGCAGCAAAAAAAACTGATGGTGCCACGGTATTTGGCTACCATGTCAATGATCCAGAGCGTTTTGGCGTGGTCGACTTTGATGATCAAATGCATGCTTTATCTATTGAAGAAAAGCCGGCTCATCCCAAGAGTAATTATGCAGTGACTGGTCTTTACTTCTATGATAATCGAGTAGTTGATATTGCTAAAAATATTAAACCATCAGACCGTGGTGAACTTGAAATTACGGACGTTAATAAGGAATACCTGCGTCAAGGAAAACTTGATGTCAAGTTAATGGGTCGTGGGTATGCCTGGTTAGATACTGGCACCCATGATTCAATGCTCGAGGCAGCAAACTTCATTGCCACAATTGAAAAGCGGCAAAACTTAAAAGTGGCTTCCTTAGAAGAAATTTCTTATCGGATGGGTTACATTAATAAGGATCAATTAGTTGAACTTGCTCAACCATTAAAGAAGAATGACTATGGTCAATACCTATTACGGTTAGCACAACAGGACTAGGAGTGAACAGATAATGGGAAAATTAAACGTTCAAACAACAAAATTACAAGACGTCAAAATTATTACACCCGCCGTCTTTGGTGATCACCGGGGTTTCTTTGAAGAAACATACTCTGATCGTGACTTCAAGGCAGCTGGGATTGACTTTAACTTTATTCAAGATAACCAATCACTTTCAACGCAGGCGGGCGTTTTGCGCGGACTACACTTTCAACGGGGAAAGGCAGCGCAAACAAAGTTAATCCGAGTTGTTACCGGTGCCGTCCTTGATGTAATTGTTGATTTACGGAAGGGTTCACCAACATACAAGCAATGGGAAGGTTATATTTTATCAGCAAGTAATCACCGCCAACTTCTGGTTCCGCGGGGCTTTGCGCATGGCTTCTTGACTCTAACTGATAACGTTAACTTTGTTTACAAGTGCGATAACTATTACGATGCAGAAGCAGATGGGGGAATTTCCTTTAAGACGCCAGAATTAAACATTGACTGGCCAATTGAATTTGATAAGGCCATTACTTCTGAAAAGGATGCCGCACAACCAACCTTAACTGAATTTGAAAAAGACAACCCATTTGTTTATGGTGAAATTTAAGCGAGGTCGTTATGGAAACTTTTAAAAATATTATTGTTACCGGGGGAGCTGGTTTTATTGGCTCCAACTTTGTTTACTATGTTGTTAACCACCATCCGGAAGTTGAACACATTACAGTTTTAGATAAACTAACTTATGCTGGTAATCCTGCCAATCTTGATGGTTTACCAAAAGATAAGGTTGAACTTGTAGTCGGGGATATTTGTGATAAAGACTTAGTTGATAAGTTGGTAAGCAAAGCTGATGCCGTTGTGCATTACGCTGCTGAAAGTCACAATGATAATTCCTTGATTGATCCAACCCCGTTCATCCAAACTAATATTGTTGGGACTTCGGTTTTAATCAATGCTTGTCGTAAGTATGACGTTCGTTACCATCATATTTCGACGGATGAAGTATATGGCGATTTACCATTACGGGAAGACTTACCCGGTCATGGTGAAGGAAAAGGAGAAAAGTTTACTCCCGAATCACCGTACCGACCATCAAGTCCTTATTCTTCATCGAAGGCTAGCTCTGACTTATTAGTGCGGGCTTGGGTTCGCTCATTTGGCTTACGGGCGACGATTTCTAATTGTTCCAATAATTATGGTCCTTACCAACACATTGAAAAGTTCATTCCCCGTCAGATTACTAATATCTTGAGCGGTATTCGCCCTAAGCTTTACGGTTCAGGTAAGAATGTCCGCGACTGGATTCACACTAATGATCATTCACGGGCGGTTTGGGATATTTTGACCAAGGGGAAGATTGGTGAAACTTACCTGATCGGAGCCGATGGTGAAAAGAACAACAAGGAAGTTCTGGAAATGATCTTAGAGTTAATGGGCCAACCTAAAGATGCTTATGACCATGTTAAAGATCGTCCTGGACACGATTTACGTTATGCCATTGATGCCACGAAGCTCCGGACTGAACTCGGTTGGGAGCCCGAATTTACTGACTTCAAGACCGGTTTACAACACACGATTGATTGGTATACTGAACACCAAGATTGGTGGAAAGATGAAAAAGCCGCAGTTGAAGCAAAATATGCGAAAAACGGTCAATAAAGATCAAGTTATAAAACTCAGCATTTATGAGGTGGGATATTGAAAATCTCAATAGTTATTTCGGTTTTTAATGGTAGTGTCTTTCTTCAAGAACAACTTGATTCAATAAAGAATCAAACAAAAAAGGCTGATGAAGTAATTATATGTGATGATGTTTCTTCTGATAATAGTAGGACATTAATTAAAACATATATTAAAAAGAATTGTTTAGAAAAATCATGGAAACTAGTAGAAAATAAAAAAAATAAAGGATGGAGAAAAAATTTCTTTGATGGAATAAAAATGTGTAGTGGCGATTACATATTTACTTGTGATCAAGATGATATATGGATGCCCAATAAAATTGAGGTTATGTATAATATCATGACTAAGAATAACGTCATCGATGTTCTAGTATCTGATTATATTTCTTTTTCCAATTCATCCAATATGCACCCTAAAAATACAGTTAAATTGGCAGTCAAACAATTAAAAATTAATAAGCATTTTATGAAAGTTAAGAGACCTGGCTGCACATTTTGCTTCAAAAAAAATTTTTTTGATTCAATAGAGCGTTATTGGAATAAAGACTTTAATCATGATGCTTTTTTATGGAGATCGGCAATTATCAAAGGAACTCTCTATATATGTAATCAACAATTAATATATTGGAGGCAACATTCTAATAGTACTTTTGCAATTGAAAAAAATACGGTTAGAAATAGTAAAGCTATAAGACTTGAGTTATTAAAAAAATTAAATTGTGAATTAAGCACGTATCAAAGTTATGCTAGTAATGAGAAGTTTTTAAAGAGCTTAAACTACATAAACTATGCTCTCAAAAGGAATTCTTCTAGAATTAATTTAATTGAACAGCTTACTTTTTCTAATCTATTTAAAGAAGTTTATTTTTTACCTAGTTTTGATTACAAAAGAAGTTTTATTAGAGATATCCTAGTATCGTTAAAAGGAGAAAATTAAAATGAAAGTATGTTTAGTAGGGTCAAGTGGTGGTCATTTAGCCCATCTATATATGTTAAAACCGTTCTGGAATAATAAAGAAAGGTTTTGGGTTACTTTTAACAAGCAAGATGCAAATAGTTTGTTAAAGAATGAAAAAGTTTATAATTGTTATTTCCCAACTAATAGAAATTTTAAGAATCTTATAAAAAATACTATTTTAGCTTTTAAGGTTTTAAAAAAAGAAAAACCAGATTTAATTATTTCTTCTGGTGCTGCAGTTGCAGTTCCTTTTTTTTATATTGGTAAATTAATGGGAGCAAAACTTATCTATATAGAAGTTTTTGATAGAATAGACAAACCAACTTTAACTGGTAAATTAGTTTATCCAATAGCTGATAAGTTTATAGTGCAGTGGGAAGAAGCAAAAAAAGTTTATCCTAAAGCTATTAATTTTGGATCTATTTTTTAAGGAGACATAGCAATGATTTTTGTTACTGTTGGAACACATGAACAGCCATTTAATAGACTAATGAAAGAATTAGAGATTATAAAAGATAATTATAAGTTGAAGGATGAAATTATAATTCAGGGTGGTTATAGTACATACCATCCTCATAATTGTACCTTTTATAAATTCTTAGATTATGATCAGATGAATAGTTATATGGAAAAAGCAAGAATAGTTATTACGCACGGGGGACCAGCAACTATGATTATGTCTTTACAACATAAAAAAATTCCAATTGTTGTACCACGGCAGGTAAGGTTTGATGAACATATAAATAACCATCAAGTTGAATTTGCGTCGAAAATAAGTTCCACTATGCAAAATATATTATTAGTTTTGAACATAAAAGATCTTAAAAAAAACATTTTTGATTATAATAATTTAACTAAAAGCAAACAAGTTTCTAAAGAAGATAATAATAATTTGTTTAATAAAAAATTAGAACAACTAGTCAAAAAAATGGGACTTAGCTAGTTTTTCGAGAGGTTAGTGTACATGGTTAAACAACCAAATCAAAATTTATTTAATAAGTATATTTTCTTTATTGCATATATTCCGTGGTTAGTTTCTTGGATTTTTACATCTACTTATTTTAAGGATACTTTACATCCTTATTTTATTATATCTGTTTATAATTTACTTGGAATTCCAATTTTACTTATTGCTTTCATATGTAGAAGTAAATTGAATATAGTGAATATTATTGTAGGACTATTGGTATGTGGAATCGGATGGAGAATCTCATTTCATAATGACAATGCTTCTTTTGTTTTTTATACGTTAGTTCTATTATACCTTGCTGCAGACTTACAGTTTAAGCAACTAATTGAGTTAACATTTTACATACAGATAATTAGTCTTATATGTATAATTAGTAGTTCTTTAATAGGGATAATTCCTAACATAGTTGATTCAAGTTATGCTGGAGGTTTTTTTCGAGCTCGTTATTGTCTAGGCTTTACGTTTTCAACTTATGCGCCAAACTATTTTTTATCTTTAGTATTAGAATATTTGTTTTTAAAAAAGGGAAAGAAACTTTACTTTATAGAATTGTTAATAATTATTTTTATTGATATATTTATTTATTCATATACTAAAACTAGATTATCATTTTATATGACCCTAGGCGCATTAATCTTTTATTACCTTGCAAAAAAAATTCGACCCTCATTTTTTAAGAAAACTATTATTAGTTTTCTTATACATTATAGCTATATAATTGCATGTGTGTTAAGCTTTACGATCACATTAAAGTATGGTACAGGGGGAGATTGGTTAGAAAAACTTAACTTATTACTAAGTGAGCGATTACGTTTTGGAAAACTTGGATTAGAGCAATGGGGTATGAGTATGTTTGGAAAAAGTGTTACATGGCTTACTGATCCAACAACGTATAATTATATCGATTCATCTTATATTAATATTGCAGTTTGTTATGGTTGGGTATTATTGTTAATTATTGTGTTAACATTTTCTGCCATTTTAAAAAAGATTACAAATACTAACCAAGTGTTAGCATTTGTATTAGTTCTTTGGGCAATACGTGCCATGATTGATCCACAACTATTTCTATTATGGTTTAATCCATTTCTTTTTTTAATTGGGAAGCAACTTTTTGGAAATAATTTAGAGGGAGAATTATGTACTCAATAGTTTGCGTTTTTAATAATGAGGATTTACTAAATAAATGTTTAATTAAATCTATAAAATACCAAAAATTTACTGATTATGAATTAATATTAATTGATTCGAAGAGACATAACTTTCAATCTGCAAGTAGTGCTTTAAATTATGCTTTCGAGTTATGTACGGGCGATTATGTAATATTTGCTCATCAAGATCTTATTATAGAAGATAAGAATTTCTTACAAAAGCTTGATTTATCTTTGAAAAAAGAAGATTTTGGGATAGCAGGTGTAGCAGGGTTAAAGATAGGAGATAACGGAAAAGTTGAATTATTTTCTAATATTTTACATGGATTAGAAAAGCAAAAAATAAGTCCTTATGTAAAAAGAATAAATAAACTAACTAAAGTTTCTACTGTTGATGAATGCTTTTTTGTTGTAAAAAATAATGATATCAGATTTAGAAATATTGGAGAGACTTGGCATTTATATGCAACAGATTATGCTCTACAGATGGAAGCAATAAAAGAGAGTGTAGTTGTCCTACCATTACAATTATGGCATTATTCCAAAGGTAATTCTTTTAATATGAATTATTTTGATGCAATATATTCATTATGTAAGAAAACTAAGGACAAGAAGTTTATAACTACTTTTTGGGGTAAATGGCCAACCAATATTGTCTTATTAAAAATAAAAATTTTATATAGAAAGTTAAGATATCGTATAGCTAGGAGATAAACTATGAAAATATATGTAATTACACATAAAAAATATAAAAAAATAAAATCAGTATATCCTTACTATCCATTATTAGTTGGAAGTAGTAATGGAAATAAAGGAGAAAATTTTTATCTTAAGGATAATAAAGGTAATAATATTTCAAAAAAAAATAAATCTTATTGTGAACTAACTGGAACGTATTGGATTTGGAAAAATAATTTGGAAAATAATAATGATATAGTTGGAATTGTTCATTATAGACGCTACTTCACAAAATATAAAGGGATTTTTAAGAGATTTGGTATTTTAAATAGTAAAGATTATAGTAAAATCCTTGAAAGATTTGATATGATTTTGCCAATGAAAAATTTAGGTGAATTTAATGGTAAGAAGGCAAAAGAATTCTTTATTGAAAATCATGATGAAGAAGTATGGAATATTACTAAAAAAATAATTTTTAAAGAGTTTAATGATTACTATGACGATTTCTGTTGGTTTGAAAACCAAAAATCTGGTTATTGTTATAATATGCTAGTTACAAAAGAGAATATTTATAGCAGATATTGTAGTTGGATTTTTCCGATATTAAATGAGATAGAAAAAAATATTAATTTAGATGATTATGATGATTATAATCAGAGAATGATTGGCTTTATTGCGGAACGTTTAATGAATGTTTGGGTGCATCATAATAATTTTAAAGTCAAAGAAATACCAGTCTATTTTCAAAAATAGTTTTTAATTAGGTGCTAGTATGAAGGTTATTAAGAATTATTTATATAATGCGGGTTATCAAATTTTATTAATGATTGTTCCTGTAATTACAGTTCCATATGTTTCAAGAGTCTTAGGACCTAAAGCAAGTGGTATTAATTCATATACTAATAGTTGGGTAACTTTTTTTGCAATGTTTGCTCAGTTAGGAATAATACTCTATGGGAATCGTGAAATTGCCTATCATAGAGATAATAGGAAGGAAAGATCTGTATGCTTTTGGGAAATTGAAGCATTACAGTTAATGACAACAACTACTTCACTGATTGTATATCTTTTGTGTGTTTATTTATTCAGTTCAACATTTAAAGAATACTTTATATATCAGTCACTTTGGATTTTAGGGGCAGGAGTTGATATTTCATGGTATTTTATGGGATTGGAAGATTTTAAAAAAACTGTCACAAGGAATTCGGTTGTAAAAATAATTTCTATTATATTAACTTTTATTTTAATAAAGAATAGCCAGCAACTGAGCGATTATATTTTACTTTTAGGATTTGCTCAATTAGTTGGTAATCTAACGTTATGGCCTTATTTAAGAAATTCCATTAGTAAAGTTCCATTATCAAGTTTGAGACCTTTTTCGCATTTTTATCCAGCATTATGGCTATTTATTCCTACAATAACAACACAAGTCTATGTTGTTGTTAATCGATTAATGTTAGGTAAAATGTCAAGCCAAAATTCACTTGGTGAATTTGATTATGCTGATAAGATTGTAAAATTAGTTTTAGCAGTTGTTACTTCTATTGGAACGGTTATGTTACCTCATGTGGCGAATAGTTTTGCTAATGGAAACAAAGAGGCAGTCAGGAATGGACTTTATAAGTCTTTTGAATTTGTTACTTCTGTTTCTATTCCATTAATGTTTGGGATCATGGCTATTTCAAAAAAATTTGCTCCCTGGTTTTTAGGAAATGCTTATAAGGAAACAGGGAATATTATGATCTTCGAAAGCTTTATTATAGTTTTTATTGCATGGAGTAGTGTAACGGGAACGCAATATTTAATTCCTGTGAAAAGAGTTCATGAATATACTATATCTGTTACAGTAGGAGCTCTTATTAATATCTTACTGAATTTTGTTCTAATAAAATTTTATGGTGCGATAGGAGCAGCGATAACAACGTCTATTTCTGAACTTATTGTTGCAATGGTTCAACTATTTTATGTAAAAAAAGATATAAAATTGACAGTACTATTCAAGTCAACATGGAAATATATAATTAGTGGTTTAGTATTGTTTATTATTGTTCGAGTGATATGTAACCATATTAGGATGACCATAATATCACTATGTTTTGAAGTATTAATTGGTATTATTGTTTATTTGCTAGGTTTAATAATGTTGAAGGCACCTATATTAGTTGAGTTAAGAAAAATATTAACTCTAAAAAATAATTGAAGTTATTTCAATTTAAATTAGAACATTGAGTGAAAATTATGAAAAAAATTTTATTTATAAGTACAGTAGATTTCAGTAAAAATGGTATTACGACATTTATTATGAATAATGCTAGTCAAATGTCGAGAGACAATATAAAAGTTGGAATTGTTTCACCTAATAAAATAGATTTAGAGACAAGAAAAATATTAAATGAAAATAAAATCAGTATATATGAATTACCTTATAGAAAAAACAATCCGTTCAAATACCTATTTAACCTAATAAAAGTAATAAAAACTAATAAGTATAATTTAATTCATGTTAATGGTAATAGTAATACAATGGTTATAGAGTTAATGGCAGCTAAGATTGCTGGATGTAGTTGTAGGGTATCTCATGTACATAATACAAAAACAGATCATGATGTGCTTAATGTTTTTTTAAGACCTGTCTTTAATTATTGTGTAACAGAACGATTAGCATGTAGTTATGAAGCTGGTAAGTGGCTTTATAAAAATAAAAAATACAATGTTATAAATAACGGAATTAATATCAATCAATATTCTCCATCAACTAATAGTAGAGTATTAATTAGGAAAAAATATAACCTAGGAAAGAATGATATCTTAATAGGAAATGTTGGAGGTTTTAACTTTCAAAAAAATCAGTTATTTAGTTTGAGAATATTGAAGAGTTTAAGCAAAGAATATAAACTCATACTTATTGGTGAAGGTGAAAATTTTAAAAATATAAAGAATAAAATTAGGGAAATGGAATTGTCGTCGAGGGTTATTTTAACAGGTAATGTGAATAATGTTTCCGATTATCTATCTGCAATTGACATTTTTATAATGCCTTCAAGATTTGAAGGACTCCCGTTTTCTTTAGTTGAAGCACAAGCTTCTGGTTTACCCTGTATAGTTTCTGATAAGATATCTCGTGCCTCAAATTTAACTGGTAAAGTAATTTATTTACCTATTACGGATGTAAAGATTTGGAAGAAAAAAATAGAAAAAGAAGATATACCAGATTTTAATAAAAGGGAACAAATTGCTTTATCTAATTTCAATTCTATACGAAAAAAAGGATACGATGCTAAAAGTAATTCTATTAAGTTAGAAAAGATTTTTTCTAACTTAATACGAAATAAGGAGTTTAAGTGATAATGAAAAACTATGATTATCTAGTAGTAGGCGCAGGCCTTTTTGGGGCAACTTTTGCCTATGAAGCTGCTAAGCGTGGTAAGCGCGTAAAAGTAATTGAAAAACGCAACCACATTGCTGGTAACATCTATACTAAAGAAGTAGATGGTATTCAGGTTCATCAATATGGTGCGCATATTTTCCATACGTCTAATAAAGAAGTGTGGGATTATGTGAACCAGTTTGCGGAATTTAACCGCTATACGAATAGTCCGGTAGCTAACTACAAAGGACAAATGTATAACCTGCCGTTTAACATGAATACTTTTAGTCAGATGTGGGGTGTACGGACACCAGCGGAAGCAATGGCAAAGATCAATGAACAACGGCAAGAGATGGCAGGTAAAGAACCACAAAACTTAGAAGAACAAGCCATTTCCTTAATCGGTCGCGATATCTATGAAAAACTCATTAAAGGTTATACCGAAAAGCAGTGGGGACAAAAGGCAACTGAATTACCAGCCTTTATTATCCGGCGTCTGCCCGTGCGATTAGTTTATGATAACAACTACTTTAATGATACCTATCAAGGAATTCCAATTGGCGGCTATACTCAGATTGTCGAAAAAATGCTTGAGAGTGATTTGATTGATGTTGAAACTGGAGTAGACTTCTTTGATAAGAAGGATGAATACCTTAAAGATTATCCAAAGATTGTTTTTACCGGGATGATTGATCAATTCTTTGATTATCAGTTAGGTGAATTGCAATACCGTAGTTTACGCTTTGAAACTGAAGAAAAGAACGTAGGCAACTATCAAGGTAACGCAGTAATTAATTATACTGATGCTGAAACACCATATACCCGAATCATTGAACATAAGCATTTTGAATTCGGTAAAGGTGATAAGGATAAAACAGTGATTACTCGTGAATATCCGGCTGATTGGCATCGGGGTGATGAACCATATTACCCAATTAATAATCAACGGAATAACGAACTTTATAAGCAATATGCAAAGTTAGCGAGCGAAGAGGCTAATAATGTGATTTTCGGTGGTCGTTTAGGTCAATATCGTTACTACAACATGGATCAAGTATTACACGCAGCATTGACGGCTGTTAAAGAAGAATTTAAATAAATCAAAAGGGTATCGGCTTTTGTTTACCGGATACCCTTTTTAGTTTGGATGAAATTGATTGAGAATAGTAAGAAAAATCTCACTAACGGTTGAATTTTACTCGATATTTAAGGGAAATTCAAGATCTGCATGGAATTCTGCTTGTCTTTTTGCTACAATAATAAAGCAACATAATTAAACTTCATTGAATTGGTGTCTGTCAAAGGACGCCTTTTTCTTCTTAACACTAATGTTGTAATATGTGTGTCGAACCTGTATTTATTGCAGGTTTTTCTTTTAAACTACTACCAAAATTTTAGAAGATATTTTATACTAATATGGTAGCTAAATAATTGCATTAGGCGATATCTTTTTTCTTAGATGTCGCCTTTTGTTTAGTAATTGGGAGAGGTAAAAATGACAAAAATTTTAATTACAGGTGCTAATGGTCAACTCGGTTCAGAATTACGGAACTTATTAGATGAACGCGGAATTGCATATGACGCCTTTGATTCTAAACAAATGGATATCACAGATCAAGCCGTTGTAAATGAAAAGATTAGTGCGCTTAAGCCAGAAGTGATCTATCATTGTGCCGCTTATACTGCTGTTGATAACGCTGAAGATGTTGCCAAAGACCTCAATTGGCAAGTAAACGCCGATGGTACGCGCAATGTTGCCGAGGCCGCTAAAAGAGTTGGCGCTAAGATGGTTTACATCAGTACCGATTATGTCTTTGATGGGACCAATGAAGGCGAGTATGAAGTTGATGCGCCCACTAATCCACGAAATGAATATGGTAAAGCTAAACTTGCCGGTGAAAAAGCAATCCAAGAAACCTTAGCTGATTACTACATCATTCGGACATCCTGGGTCTTTGGTAAATACGGTAAGAATTTTGTATACACAATGCTTCGTCTTGCCAAAGATCATGATCAGCTCACCGTCGTTAACGATCAATTTGGCCGCCCAACGTGGACTAGAACCCTAGCAGAATTTATGACGTACTTAGTCGATCATGATCAGCCATTCGGTACCTACCAGCTATCTAATGAAAATAGTTGTTCCTGGTACGAATTCGCTACCGAGATCTTAAAGGATAAAGATGTTGAAGTCGCTCCTGTTGATTCTTCAGCATATCCAGCCAAAGCTTACCGTCCTCGCCATTCAGTTATGAGCTTGAAGAAGGCAGAAGATACCGGCTTTGAGATTGTGGATTGGCAGACTGCATTGAGTGAGTTTATGGGGGAGATTGAGGAGTAGAGTGAGAACCGGCTTGGACGCCGGTTTTTTGTGTGGTATACTTTGAACATATGTTCTATATCAGAATATTAGATAATAAAATACATTGAAAGAATACAAGGGAGGCATGAAAAATTTGGTTGTAAAAAAGCAAAAAGTTAAATTTAAGTTTTATAAAGCTACTAATAGAGAGGGTTACCCTGTCAATATAGCAGGATTACTTCACAGAGTAATTTATTTATTGAAAAATAATCAAAAGAAAGTAAAACTATATGGAGTTACCGTAAGGATTGACGTTTGAAAAAATAATCTTAGGTGATTAAACCTTACATAAATTTCCTAGTTTAGAACAGGTTTATTTTCATATGACGAAATTACGTAATGTTGGTTTAGCAATTGTAAAAGAACAATAGATAATTTAAGAAATTTAGATCTTGATGCAGATGAATATCTTGCAGAGGATATAAATTGTATTTTTGATACCCGAAAATTATTTGATATTTATTCAACGTAACTTTCATAGTCTTTCAATAATTGAGGTAAATAATTCTTTTGGCAAGTGCAATAATGGAAAAGATCTTAAGCAATCAATTAATAATGCGAAAGTAGTACAAAAGATACTCGAAGAAGAGTTCGATGGTAAGATTGATTTTAAGATTTTTAACAATGAATCAGAAATTAATAAACTTGACTTTAAAAGTTATGAAATAGCAAAAACAATGTTTAAAAAGATCATTGTTGATGCCTGGTACGTTGAAAAGTTTGGTGTAGAGGAAGTTGATCAGAAAGATTTTGAGAAAGCTAATACTAAGATCGTGACTCTTTATGATACAGGAATTGATACACAAGAACTTTTGAAAAAAATAGGGATTAGTGTCACTGATGACAGGATTCTTGGTGATGGAAGGACTATCTCACTTAACGAAGAGGAGATCAAGCTATTAGTAAATAAGGCTCCCTATTTAACTGCGATGCAAGCCGATGATTTATCCCATTATTCACCTACGGACTTTGAAGTTAAAGATGTGTCAAAAAAGATGGCTATTCAATTACCATCTAATGAACCCGTAGTAGGAGTAATTGATACGCCATTTGATGAAAATGTCTATTTTTCTGATTGGGTTGAAGCCACTAATATCATTGGTAAAGATATTAGTTTGAGTTCAAAAGATTACGATCATGGAACGGCAATTGACTCAATTATTGTGGATGGACCAAGTCTAAATCCTAACTTAGATGATGGGTGTGGGCGTTTTAGAGTTAAACATTTTGGGATTGCCTCTTCCGGAAGAACTAACTCGTTTAAGATAACAAAGAGAATAGAAGAGATTATAGATAAGAATCCTGAAATTAAAGTGTGGAATCTTTCTTTAGGATCAGAGAATGAAATTAATAAGAATTTTATCTCTGCTGAGGGAGCAGCCCTAGATAGACTTCAAACCGAGCATAATATTATTTTTATTGTCAGTGCAACAAATAAGGGCAGCGATGATAGTGATGAAAAAAAGATTGGAGCGCCAGCTGATTCTATAAATTCATTAGTTGTGGGAGCTGTTGACAAAAATAGGCACCAAGCCTCTTATGCTCGAAAAGGTGGAGTGTTATCTTTCTTTATTAAACCAGATATTAGTTACTTTGGTGGCGATAGAGGGGACTATCTGAAAGTTTATAAATCTGATGGAGAGTATGAAACGAGTGGAACATCGTACTCTGCTGCATGGATAACGCGTAAAATGGCTTATTTGATAGAAGTAATAGGATTAAGTCGAGAAGTAGCTAAAGCATTAATTATCGATTCAGCATATGGTTGGACAAACTTACCCAAGAATCATAATTATATTGGGACTGGAATAGTTCCCAGAGATATTAAAGATATTCTTGAAACGCCAAATGATGAGATACGCTTTATTGTTCAGGGGGTCTCAGATAAATGGGATACATATAATTACAATTTGCCGATTCCAGTAGACAAGGATAATAAATATCCTTTCTTTGCGAGGGGCACATTATGTTACTTTTCTAAGTGCACAAGGGCTCAAGGTGTGGACTATACAAATACCGAGTTAGATTTGTATCTTGGACGTATTAATGATAAGGGTAGAATTGATTCAATTAATGAGAACCATCAATCTGATTTATCTGACAGTCATATCAGAGAAGAAGATGCCCGAAGTAACTTCAGAAAATGGGATACAGTGAAGCATATCAATCAAACGTTAAATCCCTCGGCACGACCTAAAAAGGTTTATAAAAACCCAATGTGGGGTATTAGTGTAAAGTCTAAGGATAGGTTGGGACATAATAATAGGAAGAATATCCCATTTGGTATTGTTGTGACACTTAAAGAAATGAATGGCGAAAATAGAATCGATGACTTTATTCAACAATTGAGCTTACGTGGCTGGATAGTTTCCAAGATTGACATTCAAGAAAGAGTTAATGTTTACAATCAGGCTGAGGAAGAGATTGAGTGGGAATAGGAAAGGAAGAAAAGATTATGTATAAAGGTTATGATTTAACACTATCTGAACAAGACATTTCGAGTCTCTTAGGTGAGAATATTAAATATTATAGTGAATATACAAATAGTATTACGACATTTAGGGAAAATCTTTGTAAAAACATATGTAAAAGGTTTGATTTACGTGATGAAAATGAGGCACTAGATGCAGAATCACTAAAAAATGAATGGTTTCCAAGTGGAAATTAT
Source organism: Limosilactobacillus sp. DJ3M12 (assembly GCF_947381695.1). Lineage (NCBI taxonomy): Bacteria > Bacillati > Bacillota > Bacilli > Lactobacillales > Lactobacillaceae > Limosilactobacillus > Limosilactobacillus sp. DJ3M12. The sequence goes on from NZ_CANCWY010000016.1 coordinate 35,317, forward strand.
GATCTATTTATTTCTCATTCTCATAAAGATGTAGAGTTAGCAAAAAAACTAGCAAGCTGGTTATATGAACGATTTGAATTAAAAGCATTTATTGACTCTACAGTTTGGGGGTATGTAGATGAATTATTACGACAAATTGATAATAAATATTGTATTCTAGAAAATACCTCTGATGGTATTACTTACAATTATGAAAAAAGAAATTATTCAACAACCCATGTTCATTTACTTTTAGCTTCAGCTTTAAGGGAAATGATAGATAAGTGCGAGTGTTTATTTTTCTTGAATACAACTAATTCAATTAGCCTTAGTGATTCAATTGAAAGTCTTACAACAGAATCACCATGGATTTATGATGAATTACAAAATGTAAGGTTCCTAGAGAGAAAAAAGCCACGTAGAGTCTTTAAAGAGGTTGTAGAAAAGAAGTCTGAATTTCAGAATAAAGATCTTATTGTTAAATATGATGTTAGTGAGGAATTGAAAAAGCTAGAAAAACTAAATAAGAAATCGTTAAATGATTGGCTAAATAAGTATGAACATACAGAAAAAAAGAATAATCCTTTAGATATACTATATACATTAAACATTTAAAACGAGTTTGTTAAAGTTACTAATAATTGAACAAATTTACTCAGTAAGAGAAATAGAATTGTTTAATTATAAATAGTATTAAAAAGTGAGGTTACTTATGGGAAATAAAATCTTTGTATCATATAAATATGCAGATAGCAGTGTAAAACAATTGCAGGGATATAATAGAGGCACTGTCCGAGACTATGTTAGCTATCTGCAAGACCACAAATTTAGTGGAGATGACTTGAATAAGGCAGAAAGCGATAACGAAGATCTAAGCAACTTTAAGGTTGAAACAATACGAAGTAAGCTTAAAGATAAGATATGGGATTCCTCAATTACTATAGTTTTAATCTCTCCTAATATGGTTGATTGGACCAAAGACCAGAAGGAGCAATGGATCCCTTGGGAAATAGCATATTCATTACGGACTCAGACAAGAATTGATATTCGAAGTAAGCCAAATGCTTTGATAGCTTGTGTTTTACCTAATGTAGAAAATGATTATAAGTATTTTGTTGATAATTGGTATTATTATGATGATAATAATAAAAGACAAATAGTAAAAAGTATACGTACTTGGGCTACATTTGATATTTTAGGAAATAATATGTTCAATAAAATTAATCCAGATAAAAGGATGATAAATGGTAAAGAGGTATATTTTGGAAAATCATCGTATGTACTTGTTGTAAAATGGGATGACTTTATTGATGAGACAGATAAGTATTTAAAAGAAGCTCTAGAGTTAAGGAATAGTATTTATGATTATAAAATCTGTAAAAGAATAATAAAGGAAAATGATTAATGCGAACAGAAAATAAAAGATTTCACCTGCAACTAATAGAAGATACGATAATCAGAATGAGTTCGAATTCATTTTTAATAAAGGGATGGTCAGTAACCATACTGAGTGGTTTAATTACTCTTTATATAACGAAAATGAGGGAGAAATGGTCACCTAGGTTACTTCTTTTAGGAATAGTAGTATGTATAATTTTTTGGATTAATGATACATACTATTTATATCAAGAGCATAGATTTAGAAGTTTGTATGAAAAAGTAAGAAAGACTAATAATGAAGCTATTGACTTCAACATGGAACCTCCTACAAAACCTTTTTGCTATTTTCTTAAATGTATGTTTCGCCCAATTTTTTGCTGGTCTTATTTAGTTATCTTAGTACTTTTTTTGTTTTTTATACTTCATGAATTTCATATTATTATTAAATTCTAGACTATTTAATAATGTAAGTCTAAGTCTCAATCAGTATAGTAAATTGGAGACTGCCAAAGCTAGACATATTGATATAGACTGAACTCTTTTAGTATGGCTGAATCGTAACCGCTTACTTTGATTACCTACACTTGTGCACAAATATAATCTTGGCTGATCTAATATAAGCGAGGTGATAAGCTATGATACAAGTAGTTACAATCAAAGACTTTAGAAAATCATTTGAGAAATACGCTGATGATGTGGCAAACTATAATGAAACAATTATTGTTGCACGTCCAGAGCAAAAGAATGTTGTTGTAATATCGGAAAAAGAATATAACTCTTGGCAAGAGACTAATTATCTATTACAAAGTAAAGCAAATAATAATACTTTGGCTCATTCTACTAATCAGTTAAGTGATTCTACTAAATATCATTTTTTAACACCTAAAGAATTTGAGAGGATAGCAGCTGATGACCAATTATGTTGAGCAATTAAAATTGTTTGACTTTCATCAACGTAAATGGCAATTTGTAGAAACAATGCCGGCTGATTTGTTTGAAGAAATCCAGAAAAAGGTTCAATTAGTGATTAAATAAGATTGTAATTCTTGTTATAGCAAAGGCATCCCCGTATTCTTTTAGTGAGGATGCCTTTTAGCTTATCCAACAAGCAAACAGGACAGAAAAACGTAAAGATATTCTCTTGGCGCGTTGTAATTAATTTCGTATTCCTGTTCTAACTTATTTAAGCGGTAATCTAACGTCGAGCGATGAATTTGAAGGTCAAGAGCGGTTTGTTTCTTATTCTCGTGATTTAGAAGGAAGAGTTTCAATGTTTTAAATAGTTCTGAATTTTCTTTTGCTAGTTTCTGTATTTGGGGACTTAGATAACTATTCAAAGACTGATCTTGGCGGATATGATCAAGAAGATCGAGAGCAATGTAATCATGATATTGATTAAACGTGTTTGCTTTCCCCAGTCTTATTGCCTTAACTGCTTGTTGATAGAATTGATTAAACTGGTGCAGATGAGTGAAAGAATTGCTCAGCCCTGCACCAGTTTTATTTCTAATTAAATAAGGGGCTAACTCTTGCATAATCGTTTTGGTGATGAGCGGACTGCTATTTTCCACCATATAAACATTGTAATCATCATAGTGGAAACTAATAAACCTCGTTAGGATCGTTCCTAATGGTTGGATATTAGTTGTTGGAGCCTTTATACATAACACACTTAATGGTTGGATATTAGTTGTTGGAGCCTTTATACATAACACACTTAATGGTCGTTTTAGTTGATGAGGGTCAAATTGGAGACGATTTTTAATTTCACTTACTGAAATGTTTGGCCGCACTAGAATATCACGAAGCAAACCCTCAAGATTGTTTCCTTGTGATTGATAGGGGAAGTTATGCAGCCCGACTGTTGCTGAAATTTTATCAATCACTGATTCGATCGTTGATTTGTCCTTTTCAAAGTTAGAACGATCAACAATAACAATGGCAAGATAGAAGTGATCTGAATTCCGTAAACCGATCTTTTGCAAATAGAAAGGTTGGTTAAAGTCGGCAAATCGATACTCTTTTCCGTTACCTTCTCTTATTGAATGCACTGCTTGCACTAAATGTTCATTTGCGTTATCTGCAACTCTAATATATCCTGCCTTAATGGTCTTTAACCAATCAACTAGGACTGGCTTACCTTTTCCTTCACTATGCCCGAGAAGCTTTAAACTGGAATCAAAAATCAAAAGCGAATTTGTAATCTTTGCTTGAATAACCTGTAAAATTCGTTGAACAGGATGCTTATACGAAAGAGCATCAGCTAACTGATTTTCCCATCCTAAGTAGTCAATAACCTCTCTTTGTAACAAATTTAAAAGCGCCTCTGGAGTCCGGGTAGTGCGGATCCACGATTGTTGCTTATTACTTAACGATTTAGGACTAATTAGGATTTTACTTACCATTTTATTACCCTGATATATCTGAAACGCAGAGCCAGCTAACTTAAAATTTAACTGGCTAATGTCTAATTCTCTTAATGAGTTAGTTAAATAATAATCTTTTGCGACTTTACTCACAATATGTTCTAGCTTCATCTGTTTTCTCCTACATAATGTAGTAATTTTTAGGAAATAATTACTGCTTTATTGACGATGATATATGAATTTCTTTCTATTATACTTTAAAACATAATATGAAATGAATCACAAAGCAATTATTAAGATGGAGGATTAGTAAAATGAAGAAATTAATTGTTACAGGTATAGATGGTAACTTAGGGAGAGTTGCAGCTAAAGAAATTCAAAAATTAGTTCCAGCTGATAGATTAATCTTTTGCAGCTATAACGAGGATGAGCTCAAACCTTATGACAAAGTTGGCATTGAAACTCACAAAACTGATTTTAATCATGCAGAAGGGCTAGGGGATGCGTTTAAGAATGGTGAAAAATTATTATTAATCTCTATGCCGTTCGTTGGTGCTAAACGTCAGGCTGCACATAAGAATGTTGTCGATGCAGCTAAAGAAGCAGGTGTTAAGCAAATTGTTTATACTTCCTTAGTCAATGCTGATGATCCAACAAATCCAAGTGTTGAAAAGAAGGATCATATTTATACGGAAAATTATATTAAGGATAGTGGTCTAGATTACATTTTCTTACGCAACTCGCAATATGCCGAGGCAATGATCACTAACTATTTTACCTACGTTAAGGGCGATGGTATTTTGAAGAACAATCAAGGGGATGGCTTAATGGCCTACATCTCCCGTCAAGATTGTGGTAAAGCGGCGGCTTATGCATTGGCTTCTAATGATTATCACTCTGCAATCTTAAATATTAATGGATCCGAAGCAATGACAATTAGCAAATTCATTGAAATTGGTAATGAAGCTACCGGGAACAATGTTAGTTACCAAGAAATTACTGATGAACAGAACTATGCTATTTTTGATGCGATGGGTGTTCCTCGTACAACTGATGGAAAGTTCAAGAAAGACTCTGAAGCACCATTCTCAAGTGACGGGATGGTAACATTTGGTCAAGCAATCCGTAAAGGAAAGATGAGTTTGAAAACCGATGATTTTGAGAAACTTACTGGTGATCAACCCCTAACCGTTAAATACATGTTTGAACACTCGGACGACTTCCAAATTGGTGCCCGGCACTCACAGGATAAGTAAGTTAAATTAGTAGTCTTGTCAAAAAACTATTATGGCAAGGCTTTTTGATTTTGTAATAAAGAGAAAAGCAAAAGCAAGTCATTTTCTAGTAAGATAGATAATATAGAGAGATTAATTAAAGTGTAGGAGATGACTATGAAAGTAGATAAAGTTTTAAACATTATATTAATATCATTGGGAATAACAGTAGTTGGATTAGTGACATTTGTAGGAATTAGGGCAAATCAAGATCATGCTACGAAACATAATAACTACGCTGAATCATCTAAAGTTAGTAACAAGAGTAGGAGTTCTAAGGACACAACAAAATCGGATGAAGTTACCGGCAATAAACTAACAACTAGTTCAAATACTAGCTATCAATTTTCTGAACAAAAAGATAAATCAAATGCAGGAAAAGTTATAAAGCTCAACAGTGTTGAAGAAGCCGAAGCAACGATTAAGCAACACGAAGCGACTTGTCCATATGGTCATGAACCGTTTTATCCAGGGTTAGTTTATACTGGAACATATACGTGTAAATGCGGATTAAAGATTATCTGGTGGGATAAGGCGATGAAGGAAAGCGTTGATAGAGATATGGCGAAGTATTCACATGACCCTGAGGATTACAGCTATGGCACTAGTGACCCGTGGGATGAATCGGGAACATCGGAACCTCAGGATGGCACAGCTGTAAGTAGTGTTGATTAATCTTTAATAAGTTTCAAACCGAGAAAACTAGAAATGATTTATTTGATCTAGATTTCACAATAAATACTATGGTAAAATTAAATTCGAATATGCGTTCGATGATGAGGTACTATATGTGAATGCTGTTGACACGTTAAACAGAGTCATTCCACTTATCAATCAACTTTATTTGGATTATAATAAATATTATTTTAGTGGAAATCCGAAGATATACAGAATGAATAAGCTATCATATACAGATACATTAAATGCAGGTATGCTTTAAAAGCAGCGAAACTTATTGCTTAAAGAAAAAGGGGCTATTAAATTATGATTCAATTAGTAGAGTTGGTTACCGTTGATAATGAAAATTTAGCCTACCATTATGCTTCAGATGATATTGATGCTGTGTTTAATTACGAGAAGAAGTTTAATGACTTAACTAAGGATATTCCGCTTTCATTCAGTTCTCATATTTTGGCTACGGAAGATTCTACATTTGATTCTTTATGTGAAAAGGATCCGTACTTTAAGCAATTCAGAAATTATTCTGACTTAACGAGTTTCGTTAAGAAAACACAAGAAAAAAGTCAACTTACGGAAAGAACATTACTAACCGATGATGATATAAAGAATTATCATTATCTAGAACATAATTATGAGTGACTGCATTTATATTATTTAAAATGATAGCTCTAAGAGATATTTGCACGTTAATGTAGAGCCAATTCTTCTCATGTAAAGATAAAAATATAATATTTATTTATGGTATACGGTGATTTGTGATGAGCAATAAAATGTATGGATATTTGGTTGTGACAAATATTTGTAGAAGACAAATTTATGAATATAAAAAGATATTTTCAAAATCTATAAATTTAAATCAAATAGATAGAAAAAGGTGGAAGCTTAGGTTCAGGAAAAGTAAAAATGGTCTTTATAAGCTTTCATTTTATTTTGATAATAATCTTGAAGGGTATTGGATAGTAATTCCTGCTGAACAACCTTCATTAGATTTAGAAAAGCTTGCTGATCTAAATGAAAAATCTGAAACTCTTTTGAAAGAGGAATGGTTTTATGGGATTAAAGATGAAGCTGGTTTAAAAGGAATGCTTGGACAAGTGGATAATGGTTTCTTTGGATATACACCTTATCCCACAATATTGCATAAAGCTACATATTTTTGGTATACAATTTCAACTAAGCAAATGTTTAATAATGGCAATAAGAGAACAGCACTATTAACATCATTATTGTATTTAAAAATTAACGGTTTTTCTTTTGACATTTTGGATGAAGTTAAGTTATATAATATTTCGATTCAAGTAGCCAATAAACAATTCTCCTATAATCAGCTTTATCAATATATTCTTAGACATAGTTACATTGATTTTGAATTTTCTAAAAGAATTCTTTCAGATAAAAAAGCTTGATGATAAACTATACATATAGTATTATATTTATTATTAGTTAGGAAGGAGCTGAGACAATGAGTAACAATTTGAAAGGTCAGTTTGTTAAGGTTCCAGCGGTAAAAATCAATGAACTTGTGAATAATGTTGTTAATGTTGACCCTAAAAAAGCTATGAATGAACTACTTGAAGATCCTAAACTGGTTAAGACATTAAAGAAATTATCATTGGTTTAAAATAAAAGATCAATCTGGTATTACTGATAGTAGTAACTATATATGACTCTATAATGAGATTTTCGTTAAGAAGCACTGACGAGAAATTGAATACTTTTCATAAAACAGCTTATGCCTTAATTTTGGCGTAGGCTGTTTTATATTTGGTTACTAAAATAAAACCCTCCCACCTATCGATTTCGCGTTATAATGATGATTTGAAAGCTGAACAGGCCAAATTAGCTACTGCTCAAAAGACTTTGGACGATGCTAATACTGCTTTAGCTAAGGCTAATGATAAATTAAATGCTAAAAAACAGATTGTTGGCAATGCACAGACTATGCTTAAGGCTGATAATGATAAGTTAGGTCAATTGCAAACTACGCTTAGTGATTTACAAAATGCTCCAGAAAAACTTGCTACAGCTAAACAAGCCGTTGTCGATGCACAAGCAAAGCTAACTACTGCGCAAAATGAATTAACTACTGCTACTAATGAGCTTAATGAATTGAAGCAAGCTGCCATTACTGCTCAAGCAAATGTTGATGAAGCTAATCAAAAGCTTGCCATTGCTACTAAGAACCAGCAAAAGGCTCAACAAGCACTTACCCAAGCTAAGGATGAATTAGCAGCCTTACAGCAAAAAGAAGCATTAGCTAAACAAGTTGCTGAACAACAAGCTAAGTTAGCTGCTCAAAATAAGGCTAAGGGCAACGGCTACCATGTTGCGAATAACCAAGTCGTTGATTCTCAAGGTAATGCTGTTCAGGATTGGGCTGTTAAGAATGGTCAAATGCTTGATCCTAACGGTGCTGTGATTGAACAGGCTACTCCAAAGACGGTAAACGTTGCTGTAAATGGTACCAAGGGCGAAACTGCTAGTAACGCTGTGGTTCTCAAGACAGGATCACGTTCTGCTGTACAAACTCAAGTAGCAAATGAGAATGCTCAATTACCACAAACTGGTAATGCTGATTCTGTTCTTGCACTCGCTTTTGGTAGTTTATTAGCAATGTTTGGAATTGGTGCTCTTCGGAAGCGGGAGTATTAGTCTGATGAAAAAATAGAATAATATTATTAAGCAGTTTTTGCTTAAATCTCTTTGAAGTGCGTTACTAGAGTTGAAAATCAACTTGGGGGATGCACTTCATTTTTATATGATATTGTTTCTGTTTTTTATGGCGCAAATTATTGAATTAAAACAAGTAAGATCATCTAGCCACCATTTCTAGAATTTGGTACAATAGAATGGCTTTAAAACTTAATGGTCAATCGACGCAAAGTATTACGCTGATTGACCATTCTTTATGGTATGAAATTATTACCTAAATTTCAAGAATAAGTTAGCCACTGGACTCAAATAAATAATACTGACCAATTGATTATTGGTTGATGGAGCT
>NZ_CANCWY010000017.1:0-40968 GCF_947381695.1 Limosilactobacillus sp. DJ3M12
TATGAATATGTCCAAGACGCTCCAGTCAATTCAATGTGATTAAGTTGTCGAACCGCCGTATACGGAACCGTACGTACAGTGGTGTGAGAGGTCGATAATCGAACTAATCAATTATCTCCTACTCGATTCTGGCACTAGATATATCAGTAGTTTGATAGAAAATGTAAAATATAATCAAAATGTAAAAGAATGTAAAAAGAGAGTGAAATGCTATGAATAATTTACAAAGAAATCCATTTGCTAATGAATTACGATCGAACAGCTAAGCAGCAACAAAATTATGTTAATCAATATCGCCGCCGTATGATTCAACAAGATTTAATTACACCGGCTGGTAATGGTCAAGTGCGATTTAAATTACCGTTATTTAAAGAATATCTTGATGATACTCAAGATATCAATTATGTTCGCTATGACCCATTGCTTTAACTATATAAAATAAAAATTCAGGATGAATGTCGGCGAAAAAAGGACATATTGAAGGAATCAAAAACCTCGTTAAAACACTTAGAGAGTTAGATGTAGATGAAAGAAAAATTCGTCAAAAAATTAAGGTACGATATAATCTAACCGATAGTGAAGCAGACAAGTATTTAAAATAATTAATTAAATTAGGACTTAAAAAAGCCAAAGTAGCAAAATAAATGTTACTTTGGCTTTTAATAGTTATAGTTAGAGAATTTATACTAGCCGACCTTAACTGGTGTGTCAGCTTTTTCACCATTAATTAGTTTGAAATTATTATCGAAAGCTTTAAGAACCATGTTACGGACAGCGTGAGTGGTGTAGAAAGCGGTGTGAGGGGTGACTAATACATTTGAGCGATCAATTAAGTCCTTCAAGCGCTTGTCAGGGAATTCTTTACCACGCCAATCCTCATTAAAGATACCGACTTCATCTTCATAAGTATCCATTACGAAGCCAAAAATCTTTCCGCTGTCTAAGCCTTCAATGACTGCATCGGTATCGACTAATGCACCACGGGAACAGTTAACAATTACAACGTTGTCTTTCATTTTAGCAATTGATTCCCGATTAATCATGTGGAAGTTTTCTTTAGTTGCTGGAACGTGAAGTGAGATTACATCAGCTTGAGCGTAGAGGTCATCAAGACTGTCCACGTAGTAACCTTGCTTCTTTAATTCTGGATTTTCAAATGGGTCATAGGCGATTACTTTAGCGCCAAAGCCTTCCATAATTTGCATGTAGACTTGTCCAATGTGTCCGGTACCGATAACACCAACAGTTTGGTCACGAACTTCACGACCGATTGTCGGTGCCCAGCGTAAGTCACCATTAGCAATCTTTTCGTCTAATACTTTAGTTTGACGGAGAATACGAGCAGTTTGAATAGCAGCGTGTTCTGCGATTGCGTTAGGGGAATAAACAGGAACGTTGGTAATTTCAAATCCCAGTTCCTTTGCCTTATTCATATCAATATTGTCGACACCAACGTTACGTAATGACATCTTTGTAATGCCTTGATCCGCAAGCGCTTGAAGAGTATCAGCAGTGTAATCAAGTTGCTGATAAACGACAACACCATCAGCACCCTTTGCTTTTTTAGCAGTTTCAGGAGTTAATAGTTCGCTGGTATATTCGACTTCAACTTCTGGATGATTTTCGGCCCATTCTTTGACATAAGGTTCTTCGTCTTTACGGATACTGAACGCAAAAATTTTTTTATTAGTGCTGGAAGAATTTTGCATAGATTGATTTAGTACTTGTTTGACAATCTTTTTAACTAATTCTGGGTTTACATCAACGTTAGCCATAATTTAAAAACCTCGTTTCTTTATAAGGAACTTAATCCCATATGCAAATTAAACAAACTATATTATAGCTTATAATAAATAACTAGTTAAACGCTGTCAAATAGTGAGTAATGTTATAGATAGCAGTATATGAGCTCACATTTTAATTTGCATTATTCTTATAAAAGAGTAACATATAAAAAGTTAGGTACCAAACGAGTTGACGAAAGGAAGAATTTAATGGCTACTAGTGAAGAGTTAACAAAGGAATTATTCTCTTTTTCTAATGAGATTCATCAGCGGATTATTCAAAGCCACCGGGCACATAGCGCGTTTATTGGCCGCGGTAAAATTTTGTGGTTATTGGCAAATAATGATTATGTTTATCAGAATCAACTTGCTAATCTTGCCAAAATAAAGCCGGGATCGTTAACTCAGATTCTTGAAAAAATGGAACATGAGCAATTAATTATCCGTAAACGTGACCATAACGATAAACGTTTGATTTATGTTCGCCTAAGCAATAAGGGAAAAGAGCAATTTCAAAAAAACGAAAAGTATCATCGTGATTTTCAAGAATTTATGACTGCTCCGTTAACACCGGTAGAGATAGATCAGTTTGTCGCGACTTTAACGATATTACGAAAACAATTTAATACATATATTGATCAGCATCAAAAGGAGATGAAAAATAATTGATACGGATAGCACGAAAAAATTTAGCTTTATGGGCAACCTTAGGAGCAGTTCTCTTTTTACTAATTCAAGTTTCCTGTGATTTATATTTGCCAACGGTTACTGCAGATCTTGTTAATCGTGGAATTGTCCAAAAAGATATGGGCGTGATTTGGAGTAAGGGAATTAAGATGCTGATTGTCGCAGCAATCGGTCTTCTCGCTGCGGGGCTTAACGTTTACTTTGCGGCCACCCAATCAATGAGGGTTGGTGAAAAATTAAGGGGCCAAATTTATCATAAAGTTTTACGTTTTTCTAATCGTGAGATGGATGAATTCGGGGACTCTTCATTAATTACGCGTTCGACTAATGACATTGTGCAGATTCAAAACGTAATGGTTCAAATGCTACGGATGATGCTTCAAGCGCCGGTTATGCTGGTTGCTGCGTGTGTTTTGGCTTATATTCGCGAACCGCGGCTGACAAAAGTGTTCTTTATCAGTTTGCCTATCTTAGCGATTATTGTAATGATGGTGATGTACTTTGCAGTGCCATTATTTAAGAGTATTCAGAAAAAGACGGATCGCATTAATCTGATCTTCCGTGAAGGGCTCACAGGAGTACGTGTTATTCGGGCCTTCCGCCAAGATGAACGCGAACAAAAACGTTTTAAAACTGCTAATGAAGATTACACGCAAACCGGGATCAAGGCTTTTACGATTGTTTCGACATTATTTCCGGTTGTAACGCTGATTTTAGGGATGACTAATGTTGCTATCATCTTACTTGGTGGTCACCTTGTGGCAAGTATGAATATGCAGGTCGGTGATTTAATTGCTTTTATGACCTATGCTACTCAAATTATGATTAGTTTTATGATGCTTTCAATGATTTTTGTTTTTGTTCCACGGGCTTCGGCATCTGCTGCACGGGTTAACGCTGTTTTAGACCAGCCAATTAGTATCCATGATGCAGCTAAAAAAGACCAGGAGAAGATTTCAATCGATCAACCAGCATCCCTAGAATTTAAGGACGTTGACTTCCGCTTTAACGGTGCGGAAAGACTTGCATTACAGGATTTGAACTTTAAAATTACTGCGGGACAGACTTTAGCAATCATCGGTGGAACCGGCTCTGGTAAATCAGCTTTAGTTAACTTAATTCCGCGTCTTTTTGATGTCGAGAGTGGTGAAATTAAAGTTAACGGAGTACCAATTAAAAAGCTCAGTCAGCATGACCTTCATAAAGTTATTTCAATTACGCAACAGCAAGCAGTTCTCTTTAGCGGGACAATTCGTTCTAATCTTCAATTTGGTTATGAAGATGCAAGTGACGAGCAGATATGTCGTGCACTGGAAATTGCACAAGCAGCAGATTTTGTTCTTGAAGAGGGCGGACTAGATGCTGTCGTAGAGCAAAATGGAAGCAACTTCTCTGGCGGACAGCGTCAACGACTGGCGATTGCGCGGACGATTATTAAACCGGCTTCAATTTATATTTTTGATGATTCATTCTCCGCGCTGGACTTTGAAACTGATGCTAAATTGCGGGCTGCTTTGGCTAAAGACCCGCAAATTCAGCAGGCGGTTACGGTAATTGTTGCCCAACGGATTTCAACGGTTGTCGATGCTGACCAGATTATTGTTCTTGAAGAAGGCCGGGTAGTTGGTCAAGGGACTCACCAAGAATTAAAGGCCCATAATAAGACTTACCAGCAAATAATCCAGTCACAGGTTGAGAAAGGGGATGTCGATCGTGCGTAGAGGACCACGTGTACCTGAACAAGCGCAGCATTTTTGGCCAACTACTAAGCGTTTGATTGCTTACTTACGGCCTTGGCGTGTGGGTGTTATTGTATCGATCTTTCTGGCAATTGTTTCAGTTATCCTCTCAATCTTGGCACCTAAAATTTTAGGTGAAGCCACTACTATTATTTATGATGGAATGTTAAAAGGATATGCGGAAATAAAAGCAGGAGAACACCTAAGCACGCTTCCCATTAATTTCAACCGCATTTGGCAGATTGGAATTACTGTTATCTTGCTATACCTTTTTTCCGGTTTGTTCAGTTTCTTGCAATTACAAATCATGACACGGGTATCACAGCGTGTTGTGTATAATTTGCGACAAGACTTTGAAGAAAAGATGCGACGGGTACCTATTAAATACTATGATACCCACAATAACGGGGATATTATGAGTCGAATGGTTAACGATATGGATAATATTGCCGGAACACTCCAGCAAAGCCTAATTCAGATTATTACCAGTGTATTAACGGTTATTGGCGTCTTTATCTTAATGCTAACCATTAGTTGGAAGTTAACCATTATTGCGCTTGTGACGATTCCGCTGAGCATTTTAGTTGTTGCGTTTGTTGCGCCTACTTCACAACGATTATTTGGCCGCCAGCAAGCAGCCTTAGGAAAAATCAATGACCAGGTCGAAGAAACCTATGCTGCTCATACAATTGTTCGGACGTTTAATAAAGAAGAGGACGAAGAAAAAGAATTTAATCGGCGTAACCATCAATATTATCAATCAGCGTGGAAAGCGCAATTCTTTTCTAGTCTAATGATGCCGATGATGATCTTTATTCGAAATGTCGGCTATTTAGTTGTTGCAGTTGTTGGTGCAATTCAGGTTATCCACGGCCAAATTACACTTGGTAATGTTCAAGCGTTTCTGCAATATACCAACCAGTTTTCACAACCAATTGCGCAAATTGCCAATCTTAGTAATACCATCCAGCAGACAATTGCTTCTGCTGAACGGATTTTTGAAGTGCTTGATGAGCCGGAAATGGACGATAAGATTAAAGAGACGCCAGTATTGGCAGGCACAAACTTGCCAAAGGTTGAGTTTAAAGATATTCAATTTAGCTATACTGATGAACCGCTTATTCAAGACTTTAACCTTAAGGCGCCACGGGATAAGATGGTTGCGATTGTTGGTCCAACCGGTGCCGGAAAGACAACTATCATTAACCTTTTAGAGCGCTTTTACGACCCTCAAGGCGGGCACATTTATCTCAATGGACAAGATATTAGCTCTATGACCCGCGATGATTTGCGGAAACATATCGCAATTGTTCTTCAGGATACGTGGCTCTTTACGGGGACAATTTTTGAAAATATTAAGTATGGGAACGAAAATGCATCAGATGAGGAAGTTTATCATGCGGCAAAAATGGCACGGGCTGACGCGTTTATTCGTGAATTGCCTGATGGTTATCAAACAGTGCTGGATGAATCGGCATCTAATATTTCGCAAGGGCAGCGTCAACTACTAACGATTGCTCGGGCATTTTTAGCTGATCCAGAAATCTTGATATTAGATGAAGCTACGAGTTCTGTTGATACACGGACAGAGGTATTAATTCAAGAAGCAATGAATGCATTACAGCAGGAACGAACTAGTTTCGTTGTTGCACACCGTTTATCAACAATTCGCAAAGCTGATCAAATTGTAGTTGTTAATCATGGGAAGATTATCGAAACCGGTAATCATGAATCATTGATGAATCAAAAGGGATTCTATGCGGCACTTTATAATAGCCAATTTGCAGGAAATTAGCTTAAGACTAGCAAAAAGCGACCAGAATCGGCGGAGAGGCTGATTCTAGTCGCTTTTTTTAGAGAAAAATTATTAACGAATTGGACATGCACCGCCAGCACAGTCGGACTGATCAACAAGGTCAAGTGCTTTATCCTGTTGTTGCGCGTTAAATACATCAATTACATTACCAGTAATTTCGGCTTGTCGTTTAACGAAAAATTCTTTAGTGATTGGTTCTTTAGGTGCTTGTTTTAGCGAACCGCCATAATAAGGTAATAGTGAAGTAGATTTGATTCCGTTAAGGTACTGCTTTAATAGTACCGGAATTTGGGCAGCTTCTTTATTTTGGAAGGTAATGGTACAGCTAACGGCATTATCAGACCAGTATTTCTGTAAGAACGCCTGAGTAGCGAATTGTTCTGCAATTGATACATTTCCAGCAGAAGCAAAGTTTTTGTTTTCAGCATTAGTTGCCTTAACCGGGAATTCAACACAGATAGTATGGTCAGTATAAATATCAGGTTCCATCCGATAGCCGCATTCTTTTAATGCATCAAGCAGCGGATCAGTATCCTGAAAACGAATCCGTTGAATAAGGTAGCCAGCATAGTGGAAGTGCATTCCTTCAGAAACACCAGCTAATTTTGCTACTGTTCCAGAAGGTTTAACAGTAGTATGTTTGATTGACAGATTACAATTCAATTCAGCAGAGTATTCCTTATCGGCGTTAATTACCGCTTGATACAGGGTGTTGAACTTGTCAATTACTCGTTGGTCGTAGACAGGTTCCATTACTCCATCATTATTTTTTGCAAAGCCGGTTACTACGCGGTTACCAAAGTCGTTTAAAATCCAATCTTGTATTCCTGACATTGAAATCCCAATGCGCCGGTTTTTCTGGATCATTTTACGGGAGACTTCCCAATCATAGTGACTAAATGTAACCCGCTTTGCAAAACGAACGCCAAGCCGAAAAGCATCATTAAGGTCCCAGCCTTGTTTTTCAGCGACAAGCGGGAAAACTTCAAACAGGTTACAAGGTTCGCCGTTAGCAAGAGAAATTTCGCCACACGGGTTAGTTCCTTCAACGTCGCCATCGATATTTTTCTGGTAGCCATCAGCTATTCGGCCATAATTTTTCGATAGGCTAGTATTGACGATTCCTGGTTCACCATTTTCTTGAATGGAATCAGCGACCTCTTGGAAGTGGTCAAAATCCTTATCAATACTAATGCTGTTATTTGATGCCCACCGGTGATGCTGGAGCTTTTCTTGGTCTTGCTTCATTGTAATAAATTGGTGATTATTTCCTGAACCAAGAGCTAGTTCAGCTGAACGACGAACGTTACCAGCGACGACAGCTTTGCCGATTAGATTACAGATATCGGTACAGTCAACGGCGCTTAGGTTCGTACCGACTTTAGCGTTAAGCACCTTGTTAACATCTTGAAGCATTTCAATTAGGGGTGTAGGGCCAGAAGCAGTACCGCCAAAGCCGTGGATTTTAGCACCACGTGGACGGATATTGGTCATATCCAAAATAAGCTTATTTACATTATTTTGGTTGGTGTTTTTAAAGTGAAGGTCAATTAATTGAGCAACAGCAAGTACCCAGCCTTCACGGGTATCGGGAAGCTGATAGTAAATTTCATTTTCCTGGAGCGGCTTTTTGATATCATTTCGATCGAAAGCGCCGGCACTAATTGATTCATCATAAGAAGCACTGCTTTTATCAATTACGATGGATAAGTTAATTTTGTGATCTACGCTTGGAATTTGATTAATGTTATCGTCTGTCACAGAAAAGCCGACACCGCCACCCTTCATTAATTCGTCAAAGAGAAAAGCAAAAGGCATTGATACTGCTACTTGCTCATTATTTAAGTAGCTTGGCTGAATGTGACTATCACCATATTTCTGGGGACGAATAGCAATGAACCAGCAATTGTTTAGTGAGTCACCGGTCCGTTTCTGGTAATCAGTACCTGAAATCCATAAATTTCGCCCAGATGGTGTTGCACCGAGACCGTAGATTAATTTGAATAACTGTTCTGCTTCAGTTGTTAACTCATCAATAACAGCTTGGGATGGGTTATCATTAAGACGGGGATCAAGGTTAATGTTTCCTTCAATAACGCGTTTAACGGTTTCTTTCCATTCTTCAGTTCGATCCTTATCTGCTTGCCACCGAGCATATGTCCGCTTATATGTAACCCAACCGAGCGGACCCCAATGTGGTGTGATTTTTTTAGTAGCTTGATCAATAAATGATTCTTTAAGTGTGATTTTTTGCATGGTAATTAGTGCTCCCTTTAAATTAGATAACACAATATATGGTAATCTAATCCAGCGTGATATACAACATATAGTGATTTTTAAAAACCGCAATGAATTAGACGATCATTGCGGTTCAATCAAATTATAAAAATTTAGTTATAGGTTCTTGTCGATTTTGAAGGTAAGTTTAGAAAGCTCTAACCCGTGCATAACTAATTCAGCCATTAGGTTCTTAGTTCGCTTAGCCATTTCAGCAACCATCTCATGAGTCTTGGAACTCAAAAAGTCGCTAACTTCACTAGGTGCCATCCCCTTAACTTGTGGAGCAATTTCATTAACCCAGCGGTACAAATATTCGCGTGAATCTTTGAGGTAATCTAAGTCTTCCTTAGAGAACTCAGCGTGGTGTGATTCAACAAGCATTGAAAGGGTACGGTACATCCAATAAGCACTCTTAAGATCCATGTTGAGTTTTTCTGGTGTTTCACGGTAGCTGACATCAATATCTTCGGCGTTTCCGAAAAATGGAATATAAGGAGTAAATGTTGGTACGCCAAAGCTCATCCACATAATAGTTGAAGCAGCTTCTGGCAAATCATTCCGAACCTGCAGAATATGGGAATTCTGTGTTCGATTTAGAGAAATTGGCCGGAAAAGCTGTTTTTGCTGTTCAGTTCCTTCGTGACCGAGGGGATCGTAAGGAGTTCCTTGGTAGTGACTGCTGAGGATTTTTTGCACGTCTTCAAGGGTAACACGGTGATTGGTTTGCATGATAAATGGAATATCAAAATCCAAGGGATCGAATTCTACGCTGGGGTTTAATACCTTATGACCATACCATTGACGTGGTGTGTTGTAATGTTGGTCGAATACGTCAGCAGTCCCAAAGATATGGCGGAAGTCCCAACCATATTTATCAGGGTTGAGGTGGTTTTTCTCAACGAATTCTTGGATGCCGTCAGACCACATAAAGTTATCAGGGTCATTAAAGTCAACTTGCTGGATTGCTACTCGATTTCCAGTTACGGCATAAGAGTCATCGGGGATCCGTTGAGCAACCCAGTGGTGACCAGTGACGATTTCCATATACCATACATCTTTTTTGTCGCTGAATATAATACCGTTTCCTTCAGCAGAACCGTATTTGGCGACTAGTTTACCAAGGTATGCAACCCCGTCACGAGCGCTATCGATAAAGGGAAGGGTAGCAGCGACCACAAGATCTTCATTGATTCCGGTTTCGGTATTAAGCGGATCGCAGGCAAGGACGCGTTCATTTGCATAAACACTTTCGGTTGCACTCATTCCAACATTTTTTTCGTTAAAGCCGCTCTCATCGAATACCCCTTCAGTTCGATAATCAACATTAGGAGTACCTTGATAACGATAACCATCAGCAGGGCGATCAATTACACATTTATTTAAGTATGCCTTTACTTGGTTAGGGTGATTATGATATGCGGGATAAGTAACGAAGCGTTGGGGCGTAAGTGGACCAAATGTATCATCATTCCGTGCTGCCATTGTTGAACCATCAATCGTTGCGTTGCGACCCACAAGGACAGTGGTACAAGCAGATAAATTCTTTTTCATCTTTTCAGGACCTTTCTATCAAACAAACTACAATAATCAGTTTAATCTTCAACATTAACCGGGTCAATCGTCAAGAAACTACTTTTGTTCTAAATCAGCGAAAGTAGCATGAACTAGGGTGGCAAGATCTTCGGCATTTAATTTAATAGAACGGCCCACTTTACCTGACGAAACGAAAATATCGCCTTGTTCTCTGGCCTCGTTATCAATAAAAATAGGGTATTCAAACTTCTCGTAAATTCCTACAGGGGTGTTAGCACCATGCACATATCCGGTAGTTTTGAGAAGATTTTTTAGCGGCACCATATTAACCTTTTTATTGCCCGAAACCTTAGCAAGCTTTTTCTCATCTAAGTGTGTATCGACTGGGATGACGCCAACTAGCGGTCCGGTTACGTTACCGGTTAATACTAGGGTCTTATAAATAATATGTTCGTCAACCCCGGTATGATCAACACTCATTGAACGTACATCGCCATCTTGGTGAGTCGGAAATTCAGCTTGCTCGTAAGCAATGTTATTTTTATCGAGGATTTGTTCTACCTGTGTTTTTTTCATTTTGCTTTTTTTATTTTTTTTACTCATAAAAATTTCCTCCTAAGTTTATCTGGGACGCACCAATATTTTACAAAAGGATCCCAATTTAAAATAGGTCTGCTATACTAAAAGTGTAGCTTAAATTGCGAATTAATTAAATCCGAGGAGTTAATTAGATGGCAGACTTAGTATATCGCTCAGTGATGCGTGATATAAAACAAAAAATACTAGACAATAAATACCAAGGGATGCGTTTACCTGATGAACGAAGCTTAAGTGAAATCTATCAGGTAAGCCGCAGTTCCATAAAACGGGCATTGGGAGTGCTCGCTCAGCAAGGAATTATTTTTAAGAAACGCGGATCCGGTACATTTATTAATCCGTTATACCTAAAAAACCAGTCATTGTTCCATTATGAAGGTAGTAATTTGGGTGTAACGGACAGTTTCCAAGTAGATGGTAAAAAGCAAGGAATAAAATTACTTGATTACCAAGTTGTTCCTGCAAGTAAAGATGTTCAAGAAGAACTATTTCTTAATGATAACGACTTTGTTTATCAGATTAAACGGCTACGGTTAATTGATGATCAGCCGTTTATGATTGAAACGGGTTTTATTCCAATTAGAATTACGCCCACTCTTTCTCCCGAAGTTGTTAATGGGTCAATTTTTAATTATTTAGAAGATATGATGGGGAAAAGGGTTACAAAGTCATTTATGACGATTGGTGTTTCGCCGTCAACAAATGAAGATCAAGACTTATTGAAGTTGAATGAAACAGAGCCGGTTGGAACAATTGAAGGGATTTTCTTTTTGGATGATGGGACGCCGTTTGAAGTTTCTAATATGCGAATTCACTATAAATACATGAAATATAGTACTTTTGTTAGCCTAGACCAAGAAAACTAGTGAATATGATAGCAGTATTTAAAGTATTAAAATAGATGTAAAATTTATTTTTTTCAAAAGAAATTTTAATTGTACACTGTTGGTATTGAACGGGGTTAAACAAAGGTAAATTAGCATTTCTGCGGATTAAGATAAATAGAAAAATGTTAAAGAACACCTTAAAAAGATTAATTTTTTATAATTGGACCGTATCAATTTGTAAAAAGGTTGACTTTTTGAAAAAACAGTTTATCATTAACATTGTAAATTTAATGATTTACGTTATGTTGTTATAGAGCACAGGACGTATTGATTTATATAGAAGGAGTGTTTATTAGAATGGCAGTAGATTACGATTCCAAGAAGTATTTGGAAAGTGTTGATGCTTACTGGCGTGCAGCTAACTACCTTTCAGTTGGTACTTTGTTCTTAATGGGTGATCCATTATTACGCCAACCATTAAAGGCTGAAGACGTTAAGCCTAAGCCAATTGGTCACTGGGGTACTATTGTTCCTCAAAACTTCATTTACGCACACTTAAACCGTGTAATTAAGAAGTATGACCTTGATATGTTCTACATTGAAGGTTCAGGTCACGGTGGCCAAGTTATGGTTAACAACTCATACTTGGATGGTTCATACACTGAAATTTATCCTGAATACACACAAGACACTAAGGGAATGGCTAAGTTATTCAAGCACTTCTCATTCCCAGGCGGTACTGCATCTCACGCCGCACCTGAAACTCCAGGTTCAATCCACGAAGGTGGGGAACTTGGTTACTCACTTTCACACGGTGTAGGTGCTATCTTAGATAACCCTGATGTTATTGCCGCTGTTGAAATTGGTGATGGTGAAGCTGAAACTGGTCCATTAATGGCATCATGGTTCTCAGACAAGTTCATCAACCCAATCAAGGATGGTGCGGTATTACCAATCATCCAAGTTAACGGATTCAAGATTTCTAACCCTACTATTCTTTCACGGATGAGTGACGAAGAACTTACTAAGTACTTTGAAGGTATGGGCTGGAAGCCATACTTCGTATCAGCTTACAAAGAAGCTGACCGTGATGGTGAATTCGATGGTTACAAGCCACACATGGAAGTTCACGAACAAATGGCTAAGACTATGGATAAGGCTGTTGAAGAAATCAAGGCTATCCAAAAGAACGCTCGTGAAAACAACGATGATTCATTACCACAATGGCCATTAATCATCTTCCGTGCACCTAAGGGTTGGACTGGTCCTACTAAGGATCTTGATGGTAACCCAATCGAAAACTCATTCCGTGCTCACCAAATTCCTATTCCGGTATCACAAGATGACATGGAACACAAGGACATGCTTATTGACTGGATGAAGTCATACAAGCCAGAAGAATTGTTTGACGAAAACGGTCACCCAGTTGCTCTTGTTGAAGAGAACACACCAGAAGGTAACCGTCGTATGGCTATGAATCCTATCACTAATGGTGGTATCGATCCTAAGCCACTTGTATTACCAAACTACCGTGACTTTGCTGTTGACGTTCAAACTCCAGGTTCTGTTGTAAAGCAAGATATGCTTGAATGGGGTAAGTACCTCAGCAAGATGGCTGAATTGAACCCAACTAACTTCCGTGGATTTGGTCCTGACGAATCTAAGTCAAACCGTCTTTACGCATTCCTTGACAACCAAAAGCGTCAATGGATGGAAGGCATTCACGAACCAAACGATGAAAACGTTGCTCCACAAGGTCGGATGATTGATTCTCAATTATCAGAACACCAAGCTGAAGGATTCCTTGAAGGTTACACATTAACTGGTCGTCACGGATTCTTCGCAACTTATGAAGCATTCGGTCGTGTTGTTGATTCAATGCTTACTCAACACATGAAGTGGTTACGTAAGGCTAAGGATCTTTACTGGCGTCGTCAATACCCAGCATTGAACTTTGTTGATACTTCAACTGTATTCCAACAAGACCACAACGGTTACACTCACCAAGATCCAGGTCTATTGACTCACTTATTTGAAAAGGAACGTCCAGACCTTGTTAAGGAATACTTACCTGCTGATACTAACTCACTTATGGCTGTATCAAACAAGGCATTCCGTAACCAAGAATGTATCAACCTCTTTGTAACTTCAAAACACCCACGTGCACAATGGTTCTCCATTGATGAAGCTACTGAATTAGTTGACAATGGTCTTGGCTACATCAACTGGGCATCTACTGACCAAGGTAGCGAACCAGATGTTGTATTTGCTTCAGCTGGTACTGAACCTACTGAAGAAGCTCTTGCAGCTATTGACATTCTTCATGACAACTTCCCTGAATTGAAGATTCGTTACATCAACATCATTGAAATCATGAAGTTGATGAAGCAAGACAAGAACCCAGAAGGTTTGTCTGACGCAGAATTCAACCGTTACTTCACTACTGACAAGCCAGTTATCTTTGCATGGCACGGATTCCGTGACATGATCCAAGCATTGTTCTTCGATCGTGCAAACCGTAACGTTCACATTCACTCATACGAAGAAAATGGTGATATCACCACTCCATTCGACATGCGTGTATTAAACGAACTTGACCGGTTCCACTTAGCTAAGGATGCTATCCAAAGCGTTCCTGGTTACGAACAAAAGAGTGCTGCATTTGTTGCCAAGATGGACAACATGATTAACAAGCACAACCACTACATTCGTTCAGAAGGTAAGGACTTACCAGAAGTTACTAACTGGACTTGGAAGGGTCTTAAGTAATCAGCTACTGATTGCTAATTAAACACTTAATAAATTAAGAAAAGAGATCGAGTTTAACTCGGTCTCTTTTTGTTTAGAAATATAAAAATTGGTTAACTTGCTTACCTGTAAAGCCTTTAAAATAAGAATAGACTTTAAATGAAGATAATATTATTTTTGTTATAAAGGATAGAAGGTGGAGCTTATCAATACGAAAAGGTAGATTGCAATAAATAACTTGAACAAATTTAATGACGCAGATTAAGCAAAAAGATCTCAATTGGAGTTCGCCAGTTCAAACATTTGAGTGGCCGTGAATTCAGATACCAGTTAATCTGAATCAATTCATCATCACTAATCTCTTCAATTGGCTGACCCTTAGGAATAAATCGCCGTAACACTCGATTACGATTCTCATTACTACCACGTTCATGCGGAGAATAAGCATGGGCAAAGTACAACGGCACGCCGGTATTTTTCTCAATTGATTGGTAGTTGGCGAACTCTTTCCCGTGATCAACCGTCAGTGTCTTGAGATTAGTTCCTAATTGATTAGCTAACTCAAGGATAGCCTTAGTCATTGAAGTGCTATCTCGTCCACCAAGCCGTTTAACGATAGTAAGGCGACTCTTGCGTTCGACAAACGTGGCTACTGCTTGACCTTTGCGCTTGCCAGATAAAACCGTATCAGCTTCAAAATGACCTGCAATATTACGATCAGAAGCTTCAGCTGGACGATCTTCAATCGAACGACCATGACTAAAAGTACCACGAGTTTCTTTAGCCCGCTTACGGCGAATACCATGATCTGGTAAGTCAGTTAAGCTAATCTTTAAGAGGCCTTGATCAACCCAGTTATAGATAGTCTTATAGGCGATCATAACCACATGGGCTACTTGTTCAATTGACCATTTTTGGACCTTGATCTTTTCTTCGATTAGTCGTTTGAGGTTAACCGTTAATGAGCATTTCCGGCCACGATAACTAAGTTTAGTTTCGTGGTCGGCTTGCGCACTAGTCGCATGGTATTCACCCTTTAACCGGTGAATTTCATTAAAGATAGTAGTCTTACTAAAGCCCAGGTAATCAGCGATATATCGAAGAGATCGCTTTTCATGACGAAGCGTTTCGATGACAATGCGGTCTTCAAATGATAAAATAGTGGTGCCCATAAAGGTCCTTCTTTCTAATGGAATGTTGTGACGACACCATTAAAGACCTTTATGGGTTTTTCTGTCCACTAAAATGTTCAACTTAAATTTTACAATCTGCCAAAAAGAAAAATCCTAAAAAGTTATCGTTCATTTCAATTTACTTTTTAGGTATTAATGGTGTTATTGGGTCAGGTGCTTTTTTGCTACCACAAGTTATCTATAAAGATATGGATTTAGCAAGTGTCCTTGTCTTACTCTGTGCCGCTATTACGGTTAGCATGGTTGCGTTATGTTATGCGGACCTTTCTAGTTGTTTTACAGGATCAGGTGCGGCTTGGCTTTATTCATATAATGTATTTGGCCGGTTTACTGGCTATGAGCTCGGCATCTTTACGTGGCTTTTAGGATGCTGTACTTTATCTGCCGAAGTGGTAGCCTTATTGACAACTCTCCGAAGCTTTTTACCACTTTTTAATATTCATTGGGTATACTATGTTTCTGTTTTTGGCTTAATTTTATTATTTTCAATCATTAACTTCTTCGGCCGGACGCTTGTTAAGTTGGTCGATAACCTCTCTTCAGCTGCAAAAATGATTACGATCCTTGCTTTTATTGTTATTGGCGTTTTTTGTATTCACTTTGCTAATTTTTCACCGGTAATCCCTCATGCAGCAACCACCGGGGCAATGCCGCTTGCCAAACATTTTGGAGCAGCCTTTAGTGTTGTCTTCTATATGTTTACTGGCTTTTCCTTTATCCCAATTGCTGCAAAACAAATGACCGATCCAGAGAAAAATATTCCGCGCGTATTAATTGCCGTAATGGTTAGTGTAACGATTATGTATTCGCTAATGATGCTAGTAGCAATCCGTATTTTAGGAACTAGGATGTCAAAGTATAGTACACCAATTGCCAATGCCTTTGGAACTGGTGTCGGTAAATGGGGGGGTACATTTTAGTGATTGTGGGAATGTTGATCAGTATTTTTGGGGTAGCGTTTGCGGCCTCCTTTAACACTCCGTCATTAATTTCCTCACTAGCGAATGAACACGCAATGTTACCAAAGTGGGTTGGTAAAAAGAACCGCCATGATGCACCATGGGTAGCGATTATCCTGACAGCCGTTGTTTCGATGTTATTAGTTACTCAATCTTACCTCTTTCTTGTTTCTTGTATTGTGCTTGCTTCGTTTGTTCAATATGTTCCATCAATTTTAGCAGTAATTAAGTTTAAACATACTAATGAATTCCCTAATCACGGGTTTAAGCTTCTCGGAAAATATATTATTCCAGTGTTAGCGCTCTTAATCTCATGCTATATGAGAACCAATTTTACAATTAAGACGATTACAGTTGGTGTTGTAGTTGCCGTATTGGCTGCGGTTTCTTACTTCTTTATCAAGGTGGATGAGAAACACGAGGCACACCACCATGCAATGTTGGAGAAGCTAAAACATTAAATCAAACAGTGTATAATAAGTGGGAGGTGGTTTGATGGAAATAACAATCAAACGAGATGGTCTAAAGCTATATGGTCTTCTTGAGGGAACAACGACGATTATAAACGATACAGTCGCAATTCTGATGCATGGCTTTAAGGGCAATCTGGGATATGATGATTCTAAAATTCTGTATGCTCTTTCGCACTATTTAAATCAACAAGGAATTTCAACGTTACGCTTTGACTTTGATGGAACTGGTCATAGTGATGGTGAATTCAAGGATATGACAGTTTTTAGTGAAATTCTGGATGGAATGAAAATCATTGACTATGCTCACACAACTATGCAAGCAAAGAAGATTTACCTAATTGGTCATTCGCAAGGTGGGGTAGTTGCTTCGATGCTGGCGGCTTATTATCGCGATATTATTACAAAACTAGTACTGCTGGCACCTGCTGCAACCTTGAAAGATGATGCATTAAAAGGAGTTTGTCAGGGAAGCCAATATGACCCTAACCATATACCAGAAACGGTTGATGTGCATGGCTTTACCGTTGGCGGTGACTACTTCCGAACGGTGCAGCTTTTACCAATTTACGAAACAGCACAACATTATAGTGGCCCCACACTGCTAATTCATGGGTTAGCTGATAATGTGGTTTCCCTTGAAGCATCAAAGAAATATAATGTAATCATGCCTAACAGTGAGTTGCATTTAATTCCTGGAGAAGGGCATATGTTTAATGGCTCACGACGCCAAGAAATTTTGGAACTAGTAGCTAACTTTTTAAAAAATTAGTTTTAAAGGATCGTTAACATTTGAGAGGATGTAACGGTCCTTTTTGATTAAAATGTACTTCTGTTCCAGCGACTATTTCATGGTATAATTTAGCGTCAGATTAAATTGAGAGAAAAGGAGCGAGTGATTAACTATGAACTCAATTAAAGCAGCGTGTAAAACCTACTTGGTAATTGGGTCGCTAATTTTTGGAATGTTATTTGGGGCAGGAAATTTAATTTTTCCTGTACATTTAGGACAATTAGCCGGTAACCAGTGGATAGCAGCAACGGGCGGATTCTTGCTTTCCGGTGTTCTTTTACCGCTATTTGCATTACTTGCGATTAGTATTACACATGCAAATGGATTATATGAACTAGCTTTACCAAATGGGAAAAGGTTTGCCCTTATTTTCCTTATCCTGGTTCAAATAATTATTGGACCTTTATGTGCAACCCCGCGTACGGCAACTGTTCCTTATACGATTGGAGTTGCGCCATATTTAAGTAAAGGGATGCAAGGCTGGGGATTATTAGCCTATACCGGAGCATTTTTTCTAATTGTTTACTTTTTTGCAACGTGTGAAGGAAAAATCACCGAAATAATTGGTAAGGTTTTAAATCCAATTTTCCTTATTATGTTATTTTTGATCTTTCTTCTCGCCTTTGTTCATCCAATGGGAAGTACAACTACTCCCCAACCAACTCCAGAATATGTTAATCATGCCTTTAGTAATGGTTTTATTCAAGGATATAATACTGTTGATGCATTAGCAGCATTGGTTTTTGGCGTTACGATTATTACCGCAATTCGCCAACTTGGTTTTAAATCTCAACAATCAGTTTCACTTGCTACTACCAAGGGTGGAATGATTGGAATTTTGGGAATTGGGATTTTGTATATTGGACTAATTTATTTGGGGACAACGAGTCGGCATCAATTCGCAATCGCAGCTAATGGGGGAACAACATTAAACCAAATTGCTCATTATTATATGAGAGAGTTTGGAAATGTATTATTGTTAACCCTTGCGACAATCACGTGTATGACAACGGCGATGGGGTTAGTAGTCGCTTTTGCTCAGGACTTCCACTATCGTTTTCCCCAGATTTCTTATAAAGCCTTTTTGCGGGGCAATTGCCTGTTGTCATTTTTAGTTGCTAACATGGGACTGGACCGGATCGTTTCATGGTCGATACCAGTTTTAATGTTTCTTTACCCGCTAGCCATTGTGTTGATCCTACTAGGTATTTTTTCGCCCCTATTCAAGGGAGCTTCGTTAATTTACCGAATCACGACAGGTATAACAATGATTCCTGCATTTTTTGATATGGTAAATACTTTCCCACCGGTTTTACGAGATACCACATTTAGCATGTCATTAATCCATTTTGCAGAAAAATACTTTCCCTTGTATCAACTTGGCTTTAGTTGGTTGCCTTTTACCCTGGTGGGCTTATTCATCAGTATTTGTATTTGGTACCTTCAACAGCGGAGTCGTGTATAATATAAGAGAAATGAGGTGAGGAGTTATGCAACGACAGTATTTAAGTATTGATATTGGTGGGACAGAGGTAAAGAGTGCTTTAATTGATCACTCTGGTAATATTTTTGAGAAAAATCATGTCTCAACTCCTCATCAAAAAGAAGCGTTTCTGGCTGCAATCTTTGCTGTGGTTGAACCAGTTTTAGAAAAGGTTACTGCGATTTGTGTCAGTCTTCCAGGAGTCGTTAATCCGACGACTGGAGAGGTAAAATTTACTGGCGCCCTTGGCTTTATGGGGACCTTTAACTTTGCGGCCTATCTGGAATCACGAGCTCATTGTCCAGTATATGTTGGTAATGATGCTAATTGTGCGACGTTAGCAGAAATGTGGCTTGGCAATCTCAACGGTATCAGTAATGGTGCTGTAATTACATTAGGAACTTCCGTTGGCGGCGGGATTGTTATTAATAATCAGCTCTTGCATGGACCACATTTTCAGGCCGGTGAATTAAGTGCCATGATCATTGATAATGATGCGCCTGAACTTCACTATTCGACAATGGGGGCTACTACTTCAGCAGTTAAGATGATTGAAACCATGGCTGATATTTGTGATATTAAGGATAAAACTGATGGCCGACGAGTATTTAAAGAAATTAATTGTCATAATCCAGTTATTTGGTCCTTATTTGAAGGGTTTTGTCGGCGAGTAGCTGTTTTGATTTTAAATATTCAGACAGTTGTTGACCTTGAACGTGTGCTCATTGGTGGTGGCATTAGTACGCAAAAAATTTTAATTGATGAAATAAAGAAGCAATTTATGATTCTGCAGAAGAGTGATTACCGTCTTCATGATGATGTTACGATGCCAGAAATAATGACCGCAAAGTTTGGCAATGAGGCTAATTTATTAGGTGCATTGTATGGATTGCTATTGACAATTGAATGAAAAAAGAGAGTGAGTGGGAATTAACCTTCTCGACAAGGCGGTGGGCTAAGGATAGAACGGTGATTAGCACGGCACGGGCTGATTAGCGTTCGAACTTAGCCTCGAGCCTTGTGGTTACGACGCGAAGCTAGTTCCGCGATATCTTAAATAATGTTCGTATAAATAAAGAGGCTGTTGAAAAAACGAAGTTTTTTCTCAGCCTCTCTCTTTATCAACAACCTATTTTCTATACGGATAATGCGCCATTGCGGGGACTTCATTCCATGGAACGGGGAAACCAGCACCATGAGCACAGAAGACAGAATCAGGAGTGTTCTCTAGGTCAGCAACCGGATCATAATTAACATCTTTAATAACATCTTCAGCATTATGACATGGATAATAGCCAGCAACAACAAGCTCGAGCTGACCCTGGCTGTGAGTGTAGGTGCGAACGCTTTGGACATAGTCGCGCATGCCCACAACAGGAGCAGTTCCCGTAATCAGGGTTAGGTCTTGACTATTAGCTTCATCAAGCGCGAACGTACCATGCATTTGTTGAATATCATTAATTGCGCGTCCTACTTGGTCATTCGGGACTTTAAGATGAAAAGCATACCAAGGCTCTAATAATTGATATTCGTTTTGTTCCTTCAATTCCATCAATCCTTGGCGAACCGCTCGCCAACTAGCCTGACGAAAATCTCCACCAACTGTATGTTTAATATGGCCGCGACCACCAATGAGGGTAATTCTGACATCGGTAAGAGGAGCTCCTATAAGAACTCCTAAATGTTCTTTGGCCTGTAAACTAGTTAAGATCTGGTGTTGCCAATTGCGATCCAGAATATCAAGACTGCAGTCACTGTTAATTGTAATTCCAGAGCCTTGTTTTCCTGGTTCTAAAAGAAGGTGGGCCTCAGCATAGTGACGTAATGGTTCAAAGTGACCGACTCCTTCGACTTTGTTAGTAATCGTTTCTTGATAAAGAACGTTTCCCTCATCAAATGTAACTTCCAATTGGTAACGTTCTTGAAGCAATTGTTGCAGGATCTGAAGTTGAACTTCTCCCATAATCTGAACGTGAATTTCTTGGATGTGAGGATGCCAAGAGATCTGTAGTTGTGGATCTTCATCTTCAAGCTCTTTTAAGGCGTTGAGACAAGCATGAAGGTCCTCTTTAGCAACTTTAACGGCATAATTTAAGACCGGTTTTATGACTGGCGCAGGGAGTGGCTTTGTTTTACCAAGACCAAGTCCAGGGGATGTGGAAGTTAATCCAGTAAGAGCACCGACTTGACCTGCGTTTAAAACCTGAGTTGGGCTAAATTTAGCCCCGTTATATATTCGGATTTGGTTCACTTTTTCTTCGTTTAGTAAAACTGATTTAGCTGGAATTTTGCCACCGAATACACGAACCCAACTAAGCCTATTACCCTTGTCATCATGGGAAATCTTGAATACCCGCGCCACAAACTCATCAGAAAACGCAGGCGTAACTGTCCATTTCTCAAGTCCATTTAAGAAATTAGTGATTCCAGTTAACTTTAGGGCTGCTCCCCTATAACAAGGGAACACTTTACGTTGTTTAATCAATTGCTGAATTGTTTGATCGCTAAGGCTACCAGTACTGAGGTAGTTTTCTAAAACTTTATCATCTTGCATGGCAATTGTTTCACGAACTTCGTCAGTTAATGGATCAGCAAAATTAAGGCAAGCCGGCGAAAATTCTTTTTGCAGTTGTTTGATAACACTGCTAGGATCAGCACCAATCACATCTTCTTTGTTAATGAAAATGAAGGTCGGGATATCATAACGAGCAAGAAGATCCCATAATGTGCGAGTGTATCCCTGAATGCCATCAGTAGCTGAAACGACAAGAATTGCATAATCAAGAACTGGTAAGACTTGTTCTGTTTGACTAGCAAAATCGACGTGTCCTGGGGTATCGAGAAGGGTAAGCGCAAGGTCATTATATGTTAGCTCAGCTTGATGAGTAAAAAGAGTGATTCCACGTTGCTTTTCGAGTGTGTTAGGATCTAAAAAAGCATCTCCATTATCCACGCGACCTAGCTTTCGAATAGCGCCGGTTTCATACATGAGTGCTTCGGTTAAAGTCGTTTTTCCAGCATCGACATGAGCAACGATGCCAGTAACAATTTGTTTCACCGTTTTTTCACCTAGTTAACATGGTCGTTTTTGCGAACAACAAGAACATCACATTTTGCCATCCGACTAACATAGTGGGTAACAGAGCCAAGAACAAAGCGTTCAAGACCAGATACACCAGTCGCACCGAGAATAATCAAGTCGGTGTTGTGATCTGACGGAAATTCATGAGCAATAACACGTTTTGGATTTCCAAACCGGATATGAACGTTAACATCTTCAACCCCCGCATCGACCGCGCGCTTTTTCAAGTCATCGAGTCGTTCCTTGGTAGTTTTAACAATGTTATATGTTTCTTCGTTGCTAAGGGCCGCATTACTATAGCCATCTGTTAGTTGCGTTACTTGAACGATCCGTAAGATATCAAGGCTAGCATGATTCCGTAGTGCAGAATCAATGGCACTTTCTAAGACGTTACTAGTAATTTTTGAGCCATCGACAGCAACTAGAATGTGTTTGTATGGATAAATTTCTGTCATAATAGACACCTCCGAAAGTTTATACCTTTATTATAAAATGTTTTCGCCCTAAAAAGATGTAAAAAAGAAAGTATTTTTTGCTTTGTCGATAATATATTGCAAACGCTTACGAAAAGACGTACACTACAAATGGATGACTAAATGACAAAAGTAAATTTTTAGTCTATTTATGTTGATGTTTTTATAAGAGGGTGCTAGTTATGCGTTATGTTTCAATGACTTCTCATAATATTGGAATGAATTTAGCTACAGAACAATATTTAATGAATAATAAGGATTTTGGGAAAGAGCCTTTAGTACTATTTTATTATGAAGAACCATGTATTATCGTGGGCCGGAACCAAAATACGCTTGAAGAGATTAATCATGATTATGTAAAGGAACACAGTATCCGGGTAACCCGACGTTTATCAGGCGGTGGTGCTGTTTATCAAGACTTAGGGAACCTCTGTTTTAGTTTTGTGGTCCCAAGTGATAGTGAAGAATTCGGTGACTTTAAATCGTTTACCCAGCCAATTGTTAATGTTCTTCATCAAATGGGTGCTACTAGTGCAGAAGTCAGCGGTCGTAATGATATTTTAGTTGATGGTAAGAAATTCTCGGGGAATGCGATGTATTCACGTAATGGAAAGACGTTCTCCCATGGAACTTTAATGCTTGATGTTGACTTAAGTGTCGTCGCGGATGCCCTTCATGTGGCAAAAGATAAGATTGCTTCAAAGGGGATCAAATCAGTTCGATCACGGGTTACGAATCTTCGTCCATACTTGGATGAAAAGTACCAAGATATTGATGTGCCAACATTTAGGGATGAATTGCTAAAAGGTCTCTTCCATGTTGACGACCTTGAGGAGATTAAGGATAAGCAATACGTGGTTACCCCTGAAGATCAAAAAGAAATTGATAAGATCTATGAGCAGTACTATAACAACTGGGATTGGGTCTATGGTAAGTCGCCAGAGTTTACGGTTAAGCGGCGGAAACACTTTGATATGGGGACAATTGATGCCCGCTTTGATATTAAAGATGGCGTAATCAAAAACGTGAAATTCTATGGCGATTTCTTTGGCCCACAGGATATTAACCAACTGGCAGAAAAGCTCCAAGGGATTAAGTATGACCATGATGAAATTGCTAAAGTCCTTGAAGCGGAAGGAACCCAACAATATATTACGGGAATTCCAACCGCTGAAGTAGCTGATTTACTCGCATAATTGAGCTTTTTAACTTAATTTAGTAAAATGGAGGCTGAGAAAAAACTTTGTTTTTTCAACAGCCTCTTTATTTATACGAACATTGTTTAAGATATCGTGGAAATTAACCACAAGGCTCGAGGCTAAGTCCGAACGATAATCAGCCCGTGCTGTGCTAATCACCGTTCTATCCTTAGCCCACCGCCTTGTCGAGAAGGTTAATTCCCACTTACTTTTCGTTAATTAAGGGATGTGAAAATATTGGTCATCCGCGGGGATAGCAAAAAAGAAAGTTGGCAAAATAAATGAAGAATAATGAAAAAGTTGTTATTGTAACATCAGTAGCAGCAGTAATTGCATTAGTCCTTGATGCTTTTATGTTTGTTCAGCATGGTCACTCGCTGACATCATCATCTGTATGGCCGCGGCTGCTCCTCTTTATCGTTTTAGCAATCATTGTTAACGGATTATCGTTTTTAAAGATGCGCTTTTGTGGATATGCAACGATTTTAGTAAATCTTTATTTTGCAATCGCTAGTTTAGCCGCATTTCAAATGGTAAGTCCACGAGAAA
Organism: Limosilactobacillus sp. DJ3M12; assembly: GCF_947381695.1. Lineage (NCBI taxonomy): Bacteria > Bacillati > Bacillota > Bacilli > Lactobacillales > Lactobacillaceae > Limosilactobacillus > Limosilactobacillus sp. DJ3M12. The sequence continues at coordinate 24,213 of NZ_CANCWY010000017.1, forward strand.
GTGCATACGGATTATTTATTCAAGCACTAAGTATTGTTGGGATTTTAGTAGGAGCTGCTGGTGTTTATTATGGTGCAAAACAGCGTGCAGACTATACAAAAGCTAAAATTGAAAAAATGAAGGAGCAAATGAAAAAATGAAGATGTCAGTAGCTGATTATTTGTCACAGTTGACGAGCGATCAGGTTGTGACAGAAGAAGTTGAAAAAACTGCTGCCCAATCACAGCAAAAAACAGTATTAACAACTGCAATTAATTTTATGATTGAACAGCTTGATACGGGACACCTTGGTCAATATAAGATGAATATTAAAATGAAAAAAGGTGATCCAGTTAGCTTTCGCTTAGAAACCAACCTAATCAACATACCGATGGATGAGGCAGAGCGATTAGATGTTAAATTATTGGATAAAGAGATCGAGTACCCTGTTAATCTTTATTTAGTAATGGAGAGTGAAGATATTAATAAAACGGGATTGCGGATCGATGAATTAGCAAATGAAACCGATCAAAGTGGAAAGACAACTGATTTGATTACTAAAGCTCAAGAATGGGTAGCCGAACACCTTGCAGATATAATGGAAGCAAGAGCATAAGAGTTGCATCCATAGGTCAAATATGCTAAATTATAATTTGCGATGAGTCGAGAGGTCTGGTAGCGACCCTAAGAGCTACCATTGACATTTTGACAAGTGGGACACATTAACTCACCGGATTGTGAGGTGTCTAGTTAATCGGCCATGTGGACAGTGCTGATTGACTTGAGATAATATCAATACACGAAAAAGCCGGAATACTTAGTATGTTTAGTACTAGGTATTCCGGTTTTTAGTTGATTAATTTTCGATAGATAAAGCTAAGCCAAGGTAGCAGAGTAATAATCGCAGTTACAAATAGTAGTCCAAGATGACTAACCGATAGATGATCGAGGCCGGCGTAAAGATAATAAGTTGGAAATAGCTTTTGAACATTAGTAAAGAAATTAATAAAAGAATTAGCTGGTAAGAGGTGTTTCCGCGGAATAATAAAAGTTGCGATTATAAATAGGATTGGGGTTCCAGCGGCATCGACAGTTGGCGCGTCAAAGGAAAGCCCAATTGCAAACCCGATCACGCTTAGATATATTCCGATGATATTGGTTAACAAAATACTAGTGATAGTAATGAAGTTGAACTCGATAGTATGAAGGAAAATAGCAAGAATCATAATTACGATGGTGATGAACAAATTGATGATGACTTGGGTAATTAATTGCGAAAATAAATAGTTCCACAGAGAATAATGGCTAATGTGCGATTGAAGAATATAGAAGTCCTTATTACTACAAATCCGTTTGCTGAAAGTAACGATCGAATTACCGAGTATTCCCATCAGGAGAGCAAGCAAAAGTAAAGCGAGCTGGAAGTTGCCAGTGGCGGGGAGGGATGTACTAGCAACTTGAATCATAAACACATACCAAATACCTGGCAGTAGAATAGTAAAAAGAAAGAAACGACGATTGCGCAAAACTTGTTTTAGTTGAATTGCTATGATGCTCATAAGAAAACTCCTAACGATTGTGTTGACGATACCATTGTTCGATTGTCTGATTATGTTGGTGGATTTCCTTAATAGGGATGTCTTGAGAGATTTGGCCATCTTTAAGGAGCAGAACACGGGAAAAGAATTTATCAATTTGATTGAAATTATGAGTAATAACTAAAATACTTCCCGAAACCTTTTCAATAAAATGCCAAAAATAGTCAATTGATTCTAAATCCATCCCAACAGTTGGCTCGTCTAGGATCAGAAGTTTGGACTGACGGAGGACACTAAGCAAAAGCGAAAGGCGACGTTTTTGTCCACCTGATAATTTCGCAATAATTGTATTTTGCTGGGATGATAATTTGAATTGATCAAGAAGATAATTGATTCGTTGCTTTGAACCGACCTTAGTTATGGCGGCTGTCAAGATAATCTGCTCTTTAACTTTTAGGGTTGGAATTAAAATATTTTCTTGAGACATGATATTTAAAGAATCATTTTTACTAAAATACCATTTAACAGTACCTTTGTTGGGTTTCAAAGCACCTTCAATTATTTTTACTAAAGTTGTTTTACCAGCGCCATTGCTACCAAGAAGGGCAATGCGTTCATTATTGTGAATAGTTAAATCAAGGCTGTTGAGAACTGGTGAGTTAAAAGTTTTAACAATATTATTAAGTTTTACCACTGGTTGATTAAAGTCGTTTGTTCCCAAGATAAGGCGGTCTAATGAAACATTAAAAACTTTGGCAAGCAAAATTAGCTTATCGATACTTGGTTCAGCATCCCCATTTTCCCATTTAGAGACGGCCTGGCGGGGAACGAATAGACGCGTAGCTAGTTCAGCTTGTGATAATTGTTTTTCAGTCCGCAATTTGAGCAGTTGATGCGGAAAAGAATACGGCATAGCAAAAAGCTCCTTTTCAAAATCTATATTTAGAATTTAATTGGATCTAATCAAAAGGTCAATAGAATCCTTAGATAACAACAATTGCTCACCCCGCTACTATTAGTTGCATATTAATTTCCCGGGAAATAAAAAAGCACAGATGGAAAAATCTGTACTCAAAGTTAAGTTTAATAATTGCGCATTCCCGTATATTTTTTACTCAGGACTATGACTAGTATTGTTGCAATAAGCCCATAGACTGCGCCAACGTAACCGAGGTTTTTCATGGCAGTGAAGGTGACAGCCTGAGAGGCAGTAAAAGAGCCTAGTGAAATACCAATATTAGCAAAAATTGAGTTTAAGGATGAAGCTAAGTCAAGTGATTGAGGATATTGTTTTTCGGCAATATCAAGGAACATTAATTGGGTGGAAGAACCATAGCATGAAAAGGCAATACATAAGACAGCCACAATAATAATGGCACCCCACTTGAATGGTAAGACGGGACCAAAGATGAGAAATAAGATTGTCATTGCCGCGTAGATTCCACTGAGACGATGAATTCCGCCACGGTCAGCCAAGTATCCACCAAATTTATTACCAATAATAAAGAAGATTCCCATTCCGAATAGGAGCCAATTCAACCATATGTTATCAAAGCCCATTTCGTTAGTGATTAAAGGACGAATATAGGTATAAATTGTGTAGTCGGCCGCACAAATAGCAACAATGAAACTAACACCAAGAATAATTCGTGAATCCTTAAATAACACAAACTGTTTACTAAGGGTGCTCTTAAATTGAGGCGTATCACGTGGGACGAGCCAAATCAAGGCGACAAAAACAATGATCGTAATTCCAGAAATCATCCAAAAACTGTCATGCCAAGTAAGGGTAGTGCTGATAACGGTCCCGATTGGAATGCCGATAACTGACGCGATACTAAATCCAGCAAAAACCCATGAAACCAGGCTTGCTCTTTTTTCACGCGGCGCAACATAGCTCGCCATTACGAGGACCATTGAGATAATCGCACCGGCAACACTAGCAGTTAGGATCCGCGAAAGCAACATTGAAATAAAGTTTGGCGCCATTGCTGTCCACGTATTGCCGATAAAGAAGATGACCATGAGAACTAATAAAACATGATGTCGTCGCCACCGATTTGCCATTGAAGTAATAATCGGAGTGAAAATAGCATAAACCAAGGCAAATACAGTTACAAGTAGGCCTAACTTACCAAGCGAATCATGATATTCGTGAGCTATATCAGGTAAAACGCCGACAATCATATATTCGTTACACCCGAGCATAAAGGCAACGAAGACAAAAATAATAGCTTGTAAACGATATTTCATAAAATGTACCCTCCCTAATAGATTAAACTCATCATACTGTAGCAAATTTCTGAATAGATTTCTACAGCAAACGCAGATAAACCTTTTGCCTTGCTAAAAAGACCAGTCTTAGGGAAAATATAGGTAACAGTTTATTCGATGGAGGGAGTAAAACATGCTTCAAGAAATTAATGCTATTTTTCAAACTTTTGGCGCGAGTGTAGTTGTCCCAATAATAATTTTTATCATTGCTTTATTACTACGAGTGCAGCCTAAGACAGCAATGATGAGTGCTTTCTATGCTGGTGTCGGTTTAACTGGTTTTACCTGGATTATCACAGAATTTACGCCAGTGGTGACTAAGATTGTCCGCCAAATGGTTGATAATACGGGGATTAAACTACCAGTGGTTGATATCGGCTGGCAAGCAGGGTCATTAGCAGCGTTTGGATCAACGGTTGGTTTATCGTTTTTTGTTTTTGGATTACTAACTGAATTAATTTTATTTGCGCTTGGCGTTACCAAAGTATTTCTGCCTTCTAATATTTGGAATAATTTTGGGTATATGATTTGGGGCACGCTAGCTTTTTATGTAACTCATAATTATTGGCTATCATTAGGGCTGGAATTTTTTATGCTCCTGTACTCACTAGTCTTAGCGGAAATTCAAGCAGATCGGTGGGCAGACTATTATGGAATTGAGAATACCACCGTCGACTCCTTACATAATATCGAGCAAGTGGTTCCAGCGATTATTTTAGATCCGTTATGGAATTTACTGGGATTTAACAAAGTGAAAATGACTCCTAAAGATTTTCAGAAAAAACTAGGTGTCTTTGGGGAACCAATTACAATGGGAATTATCCTGGGATTAATAATTGGGATCTTGGGTAATTTATCTTCACTGGGGAAAATAAGCGCTTGGGGACAGATTACTAAATTTGCGATTCAATTAGCTGCCGTTATGGCGATCTTTCCCCTTGTTACAAACGTATTCGCAAAGGCATTTATTCCCATCGCGAATGAAATTGATGAGCAGCAGAAAAAACGACATGGCGAAAATAAAAATAGCCGTTATGATAAAAAGCGGTGGTTCCTAGCTGTTGATGATGGCGTTGGCTATGGAGAATCAGCCACTTTAATTTCAGGAATCATTTTAATCCCGATTATGGTTTTAATTGCTTTTATTCTTCCTGGCAATAAGACCCTTCCGGTAGTTGATTTAATTGCAATTCCGTACATGATTGAATCAATTGTCGCGGTGACTCGTGGAAATATCTTAAAAGTAATTGCGACGGGAATTGTGTGGTTTAGTTTAGGCTTATATGCGGCCAGTTGGCTCAGTCCGGTCTATACTGCAGCAGTGGCCCACTATGGCGTTGCAATTCCAACCGGGGTAGTCCTGGTAACAAGCTTTAACTTAGTAGCACGACCATTGAATGCATTGGTTTTTGCTGCCTTTATATCAGAAAGTCCCGTTTGGATTTCACTAGCAGTTATCATTTACCTTGTGATGTTGTTCGGATTACGGAAATATCGTTCGCAAATTTGGCACTACCTTAATAAGATGGCTATGAAGAATGCCTAGGCAAAGTGTTATAATAATTATTATAAAATTAAGGAGAACGAAAAATGAAAGCATTAGTAGTTGAAAAAGCGTCAGCTCGTTCATTGCAAGATTTGAATTTTGCGGAAGTCTCGGTTCCTACGCCAGCTGAACATAAAGTTCTAATCAAGGTGCATGCTGCTGGGCTTAATCCGGTCGACTATAAAATTGTTGAAGGCGGCGTTAGTGCTTGGCAGTATCGCTATCCAACTTGCTAAACTTCATGGTTGTAAGGTGTTTACAACTGTTTCATCTAGTAAATATGACTATGTAAAGCAGCTTGCTCCAGATACAATCATCAACTATCAAACTGAAGATGTGGATAAAAAGTTAGCCGATCTCACCGATGGGCTTGGCATTGATTTGATCATTGATACGGTAGGTAAAAAAGAAGCAGAACTTGATTTGTGGCGGTTAGCCTATAATGGACGCTTAGTAACGATTGTTGACGTTCCTTCACTTGATAATGTTCCAATGTTTGATCGCGGTCTAGGGATAGATGTCGTTAATCTTGGTGGGGCGCATCTCAGTGGCAACCCATATCAGCAAGCTGATTTGGGCCGAATGAATGCGGAAATGTTAAAATTAATAGCTAATGGGGATGTAAAGCCTTTGATTGAGAAGGTGATTCCGTTTGATCAAATTATTGAGGGTTTAACAGCGATTAAAAATCATGAAGTAGTCGGAAAATTAGTGGCTAAAATTGATTAAATAAAAAGTTGAGGTTAAGAGAAAACTTTTGTTCTCTTTTAACCTCAACTTTTTTATTTCGCTAGATAAATCTGTTCATCAATCAAGTCAAACGAGTGCAAGTTAGCATTAACTTTCTGTAACTCATCGTCTTGACTCAATTGGGCTTCTTGCCAGAATTTCTTAGAGTTAGTTGCGCCATCTTTTTCGCCAATAACTAATAATTTGACTTCAGGGAATGTTGAACGAAGAAGTTTCAGGACCTCCCAGTCAATTTCACCCTTATCGGGAGCCCATGACATAATGACATATTCGACCTCGTCACCATACTTTTTGATTGCTTCTAGAGCGTCCAACTTCTCAATCTTAGTGACAGGGTGTTTGCCCGTTTCGTTTTCTTTTATCCATGCCTGACTATCGGTAGTATAAATCTTTTGGGTGGCATTGTTATTGCGTAATCCCTTAGAAATATAACCATTACCGGCCATAATCTCTAATGTCGGTGCCCCACCTAAATAATCAGAAAGTGCTTTGGCAAAAGGTGCATTGACGTATGACCACATTCCGTATGTTTCCTCGAGATAATCACGATAGTTGCGCAACGCCTTATCTAATTTTGGCAACGCCTCACTATATTTATTCCAAAGTTTATCGCCACGTGGATCACCTTGTGGGAACTGTTCATTAACCTTTTTGAAAATGGCATCTTGAATGTTATCCGGTAATAATAATTTTGGTAGAGGTTGTGGCAATAAGCCGTTTTTGAGTAGTCGATCACTTTCTAAAACATTATTAATGAGGTATTTTACAGGAGGAAAGTCATCGAATAGGTCACGGTAAGTATTTAGTTCTTGAATATATGAAGGCTCATTAACAATTTGATGAGCTTTTTTTACCCGCTTTTTTAGCTGTTTTAATTTTTTAGGATTCATCAGAAACTCCTTATTTAAGTTTTAAATCTAGTTGTTCTTGCTTACCATAGAAGGTGTCTGTATCCCGGCGATTATGCCGTCCCTTTAAGTAACCATCGATTAGTTGAAAAATTTCATATCGATCATCACTTGAAAGTACAGTTTGATTAAACGACAGGTTCTTACTAGAGAAAAATAATTTTGCTAAGTCAAAATCATCACGATCAGTTTTTCCGGTAAGATAGTCCAGACTGACATCAAAGAATTCGGCTAGTTTTCGTGCTTCAACGTATGACGGGGTCCGAATACCACGTTCCCAGTTACCGATTTGTGAAGCAGTGTTTGGCTTTTCATTGGGACTAAGGTTTTCATTGAGATGGGTAGCAAGCTCCTTTAAGGTTATCTTTTGTCCTTTGCGAAGTGCTCGTAGGCGTTCTGGAAACATTATTTCACTCCCTTAATATATCATTATCTATTTTAACATTAGCATAACAATTTTGAATGAAAAGAATATGCAAAATAACAGAAAGTGTGCTAAACTAGGCGCATTGATTAAATAATGTGACATGGGGTTAATTATTTTGGAAACAAAGACAAAAAAGAAACGGCGGCATCCTTGGCGATGGCTCATTGGAATTGTAGTTGTAATCGCTGTGGCAATCTTTGCCGCTAGTAGCTATTTTTTCTCGGTGGCAATGGTACCGGGGCATAAGGATTTTATTAATAATTCAACTAAAATTTCACGAAATGATCCATTGTATGAGCAGAAAATGTGGTTTAAGCATGCCAAAAAAGAAAAATGGACAATGAAATCGGCTAGTGGAAATTATAAACTAGTTGCTGATTACATCCCTGCTGCTAAACCGACAACTAAAAATGTGGTAATTGCCCATGGATTTATGGGTAACAAAGAGAAGATGGGCGAATATGCCGCGCTTTTCCATCAGATGGGGTATAATGTTCTAATGCCAGATGCGCGTGCTCATGGTCAAAGCCAAGGGAAATACATTGGTTATGGATGGCCAGAGCGTTACGATATTCGCAAATGGATTAATAAACTTATTCGGCATAATGGGGAAGATAGCCAAGTAGTCTTATTTGGTGTTAGCATGGGTGGTGCGACAACAATGATGACTAGTGGCATTAACCTTCCGTCACAAGTAAAAGCATTTGTCGAAGATTGTGGATATACGAGTCTTAATGATGAATTGAATTATGAAGCCGGTAATTTATATGGGATTCCGAAGTTTTTACGGGTGCCATTAATAAGTACGATGAGTTTAATTAATCGGGTGAAGAATGGTTTTTACATTCATGAAGCTAGCTCCTTAAATATGCTGCATCATAATCATCGTCCAATGCTATTTATCCATGGAGCAAAAGATAATTTTGTTCCAACTGAAATGGTTTATCGCAATTACCGTGCAACAGAGGGAAGTAAAGAATTGTGGGTAGTGCCAGGAGCAGCGCACGCGAAGTCATATGCGACCCATCCTAGCGAATATCGGCGCCATTTGACAAAATTTTTAGATCACTATATTAAATAGTTGGAGGAAAAAGATGCTTGCAATTATTGTTACGATGTTTGTTGCAATCGAACATTTAGGTATTATGGCCTTAGAAATCTTTGGTAACCCGGCACAGCAAGCCAAGGCGTTTGACTTACCGCTTAAGTTTACGCAACAGCATGAAGCACGGGTTTCATTTGCTAACCAGGGGATTTATAACGGCGCCTTAGGAGCAGCTATCATCGCCAGTTACTGGTTATTTAGTGGGGCAACCTTAGTATTAGTATGGCGAATGCTCTTGGTTTTTGTGATGGTTGTTGCATTATTTGGTGCACTTACTGCAACCAAAAAAATTATTCTAATTCAATTTTTACCAGCATTGATTGCTTTTTTACTTACATTTCTTTAAACATAAAAAGGAAATTGCTTTGCAAGATTTTGCAGCAATTTCCTTTTTTAGTCTAATGATTGAGTATAAACCAATTCATCAGTTGAGATCTGTTCGTTTAATGCGTTTGCTAATTCTTGTGAAAATTGGTCATCGGCAAGTTGCATTTGAACATAACTATGTTCAAGCTGAAATGCCTCAATAAATAAAGAAGTAATGAGGTCGGTATCCATCGAAATATCGTGGAGGAAGAATCGTTTTCGTTGGAAGTACGTCCGTCGTACCATGGCAACTTCATTCGCGTTTTGTGGAGTTTCAATCAAATGAAGGTATTTATCGATTTCACGATTAATTATTTCTAGGATCTCAGCTGTTTCAGCGCGCTGTTCCTTGGTTAATTGATATTTTGGTCCCACATTATAGCGGGATCCTTTTTTGAGATGGCGGTAGCGAATAAAACGCCATTTTAACCGGTGCCATAAGATGATCCATAATTCAAGAAAGCTGTGTTTATTTACGCGGAAAATCGACCGCGTAACAAAATTAACGAGGAATTTGGCCTCCTTGTCAGAGATTCGGCCTTCTTCGTTAAGTCGGTCTAAGGTAGCTAATTCAATTTGATGAGCTTTACCCATTAATTGACTATAAACATTACGATTAAATTCGTGGTATTGCGTCATTTGACTACTCAATTGGTCAATAACAACGGCTTTTTCTGGGGAATATTTTTCTGAAGTCCGTAGCTCATTAATAGCATATTGAACTGTTTTAATAAGTTCTTTTTGAAATTCACTCTTCGAATAACTCTTAGATTTAGGCGGTAAAATAATTGGATACCCAATTGCGCCAACAGCAATACTAATCAAAATAACAATTGCGGCAATCAAGATCATTGAATTACGGAACGCAAATTGATGGTTGTTAATCAGAACTGGCAGCGAGAAAGCCAATGCCAGAGTGATTGTTCCGTGAATTCCTCCTAACGCCATTAAGAGACTATCACGGTTGAGGTTAGTCGATTGAATGTTGACGAGCTTAAACCGGACCCATAAGAATCTTAAAAGGGTTGTAATAATATAGATAGCAAAGGCTAAGGCAACGATTGCACCCAGATTTTGCCAAGAAGTCCTTCCAAGTACCGGCGGAAGCATCACCCCTAAAAGAACAAATACTAACCCGTTTAACGCATCGCTAATGATGTTCCAAATAGTGGTAGTAGACATTTGCACTTTAGTAGATGTAAGCCGCATTCGATCATAGAGGATACTATGAACAACTCCCGCTGCAACGACGGCTAGGATTCCTGAAAGGTGTAGTTCTTCAGCTAACCAGTAAACAACGATGGGAGTCATTACGTTGATCGGAATAACGATGGAGCCAATATCAACATGTTTTCGCATCAAACTAGTACGGAGACTAATTAACAGACTCCCTAACACTGCTCCGAAGATAATTCCGCCAAAGAAAACATAAACAAAGATCCAGATTCCATGACCAAGCGAAAATTGTCCAGAACGGTAGGTTTCCAGCGCCAAATCTAAAAGCACAATTCCCGATGCATCATTAAAGAGGGATTCATATTCCAGAGCACCATTAACGTTTTTCGGTACTTTCATATTAGTAGTAATTGACTTTACAGCGACCGCATCAGTCGGCGTAACAATCGCAGCCAACATAAAGGCGAGTGCTAAGGAGAACGTTCCTGGTTGAAGCCAGTGTAAAAAACTACCAGTAATCAAAACCGTTACAAGTGCTAATCCAACAGTCATTGATAGGATCGATTTGATATTGCTTGAAAGATAACGGAATGATTGGTTCTGCCCGTCATTAAACATTAAAGGAGCAATGATCACCATCATGAATAATTCTGGATGCATGGTAAAGTTAGTGGCCTCAGTAGGCAGGGATGCTAAAAGAATTCCTGCAATAATTTGATAGATGGATAGTGGAATCTTAGGGTAAACAAGATGAACAACATTAGCTGCAACAACAGCAGTCAATAGAAGAACAATGCCTAAAATCATTTCCATCGATTAATCACCTCACTTGATATTTTGGATAAAAAATGAGGCTGGAAAAATTTATTTTTTTCAACAGCCTCTTTATTTATACGAACATTGTTAAGATATCGTGGAACTAGCTTCGCGTCGTAACCACAAGGCTCGAGGCTAAGTCCGAACGATAATCAGCCCGTGCCGTGCTAATCACCGTTCTATCCTTAGCCCACCGCCTTGTCGAGGAGGTTAATTCCCACTTACTACTCTCTTAGCTTACTCACGGCCAATCAGCATTTTCACGGCCATGGCAATATTATAAATAAATAACAAAAGGGCTAATAAAAGAGCAAATGTTAGGAGAATTCCAAACAATGCGCCCCCGTGGAAGTTAGCGGGGTTTAATGAAAAGACACTAAAGACTAAAATTGCGCCTATTACATATAACAATGGGAAAATTTGACTCCAAAATGCATAGCGAGCGTTTTTAGCAATAGTTGGTCGATCACTGCTTTTGGCAATTATCCACACGATTAGTGGAAAGATAACTGGTAAAAATAAGATGCTTAAATAGGATAAAGCATTAACGATCCGGTCCGTTAAATTATTATCGTTCACTATATCAGTCCCTTCTTTTTATATTATTATCGCATGAAAACTCAAGGGAGCGCAATTACAATTATCTGTACAAGGCAAATAATACTTAAAAAAGAAAGCCAATCGTGGCTGGTAATCGGGATATTCACGGTAGCTGTTCGTGCTTGTCCTTCTACGAAACCGCGTGATTCCATGGCTTGCGCTAATTGATCCGACCATTGAATAGCAACCAGAATCGCTTTGAAGTAGAGCGTTGGTGACCACCAATGTAAATTAACACCCCGCATTTGTCCGGTCGTATAAATAGTTGTAACGGCTTGTTTCATTTTCGGAATCAGATTAAGAGCGGCGAGCACCCCATAAGCGTATTTGCTAGGAAGGTGACAATTTTGTTCTAATGAGCGAGCAAGCGTTAAGGTATCGGTTGTAAATGTAAAGACCGTTCCAAGGCAGACATAAACGTAAAGTCGACTAAAAAGAACAGTTCCATCAAAGAAACTGTGACTAGGACTGAAGAAGACAATTGTAATAAAAATAGCTAGTGCCGGAAAGAGGGGGACAAAAGCCAACCAGCAAAATTGTCGCCAGTGAAATCGCTGATGAATAAGGATTAGCAAACACATTACAATGACAATCAGATTAATCCACAGCTTAGTTACAAAAGTCAGCTCAAGTGAAAGCAAAATAACAAGTAATAATTTTAAACTAGGATTCATAACTCCCTCCAACATAATTAAGACGTTGATGATTCATTGTAAGATGATAATCAATGAAACCATCAAGTCCGCTTAATTGATGACTAACAATCAACAAAGTTTGTGGTTTTTCTTTTTGGGATGCTTTGATTAGTTGCAGGACAGTCTTTAAAGATGTTGGATCTAAACCAGTAAATGGTTCGTCAAGCAATAAGGTTTCTTGTCCGCGCATTAACATCAGAAGGATTTGCAGCTTTTTCTTTTGACCACCACTCAAAGAATAAACAACTTGATCTTCTCTTCCGTTCAGACCAAGAGCTGCTAATGCTTCGTTGACTTGTTGTTGATTAAAATAGGGGTTCTGGCAAGTTTTAAAGCCTAATGCCACTTCTTCGCCAACGGTTACATTTAGGAATTGATCGTTGGCATGTTGGAAAATCAATCCCAGATGCTTGTAATATTTCCCAGGTGATATTTTTTGAATGTTTTCCTCCGCATAGTCAATCTTTCCTTCATATTTCAAAAGTCGGGCAATTGCCTTTAGAAGGGTAGATTTACCAATCCCATTTGGTCCGGTTAATAAAGTTATTTTATTTTTAACAATGCCTAAATTGGTTGGTAAAAGTAAGGAATAATTCTCTCGTTTTATTGCTAATTCATCAAATTTGATAATCGTGGGCAAGGTTGACGGAGGAAGGGTAGTGGTAATTTGGGGAGTCGCGCTCGCTGTTAAAAGTTGGCTACTATTTTTACTGGAAAGTTGAGCAAGGTGCCCCTTAGTTAATTGCCAAACCAATGGATGTAGTCGCTCGTAACCATGCAAATCATGGTCAGTAATGATAATTGTTGTGTGATAGTCACTGTTGAGGCGGACTAATTGTTTAAGGATAAGTTGCCGGTTTTCTTCGTCAATATTGGCAAAGGGTTCGTCTAATAAAAGCACGTTCGGTTGCATTGCCGTAGCTGCTGCTAAAGCCACGCGCTGTTGTTGTCCACCGGAAAGCGTGGTGATTAACCGGTTAGCAAGGTCGTCAACTTTACCGAATTGTAAAGCTTCTTTAACGCGTTCTGGAATTTTGTCAGTTGGGACTTGGCAATTTTCCAGAGTGAATTCTAATTCGTGGCGTGGCGTATCAAGAGCAAACTGCATTAACGGATCTTGGAATACCATCCCGATATGGGCATCTGTTGGTACATCGACTGCTCCAGCAACTATTTCACCACCATATTTAGGCAGGAGACCAGCGATTAACTTGAGAATGGTGGATTTACCGCTCCCAGAAACCCCGGTAAGTAAGTGAATCTTTCCAACAGTGAATTTGGCGGTAATATTTTTAAGAATCGGTTGCTGATCAAAATTAAATGAAAGATCATTAAATTGTATATTTTTCATAGTCTTAGTGTTTAATTAAGTGGGCTCGTTGGAGAAGGTTAGTAATCAATTTAACCAGAATTCCAGAGAAGACAAACATTGAAATGAAACGGGCGATGAGCATAATGATTAGCATTTGTCCGCTGAAGTGGTTATAGCCATTGCGGAACCAATCCCAGCCAAAGGTAACAAATGTAAGGGTGAGGGATGAGATGAGGAGGGTTAACCAGTTATACATTTTATAGAACGTAAAAGTAAAACCTAGCTCAGACCCGATACCTTGAACCGCTCCAGAAATTAGGTTGGCTGCTCCCCACTGATCGCCGAGAAGCATTTCAACGGCTGCTCCCAAAAACTCACCAAGGAAAGCCGCTCCCGGTGTCCGAAGCAAAAAGCCGGCAAGCGGTCCAGCCATACACCAGATTCCCATTGTTAAATCGTTAGCCATTGGACCATAACCAATTGGTGTCAGTAGAACAGTTAGCCCGTTATAGACAAAGCTGGCTGCAAAATAAATTACACCAAAAATAATTCCAATCAGGGCAAGCAAAATAATGTCACGCAAATGTAATGAACGTTTAGTCATAATAAAACTCCTTAAGATATAAGGGCAAAAAAACTCCATGACAAAAAATCATGGAGTTAATCATTAAGTTAATATCACTGAATCTCCCTTCGCTGGTATTAACCAGAGCAGGTTCAATGGGTATTATCTCAGCCGTTTGGCACCCCAGATTTATTCTCTATTATCATAGCTAATATTATAACAGAATGCAAATCGTTAATTAGGTTACTTATCTTAGAAAAGTGGTTTACAATTAGTACTAGCATTTAAAGGGATGGTTCAAAAATGAGTGGAGTAGTTTTTGTTTTATTATTACTGGGAATTGGAATTCTTTCGGGGATTATTAGTGCAGCCGCTGGTTTAGCATCACTAGTCTCCTATCCTTCACTGCTTGCATTGGGGTTACCGCCAGTGATGGCAAACGTAACGAGTGCTTTTTCGACAGTCACTGGTAACTATAGTTCGGTCTTTTCATCGTTTAAGGAATTAGAGCATAATCGGCGACAATTATGGATTATTTTGCCATTGGTATTTGCTGGTTCCATTATTGGGGCTTTTTTGCTATTTGCTGTCCCCAGTAAGTGGTTTGCGGAACTGGTGCCATTATGCATTGCGTTAGCCGGAATTATCTTGTTGTTTCCCCATCATCCGAAGCAAAGTACAGGGACGATGGCAGGAAACAGTAAATTATTTGGTAAGTCACGGATCGGCCAATTTTTATCAATCATTGGTATTTTTATTGTTGGGATTTATTCCGGCTTCTTTAATGCGGGTGCCGGAGTGTTAATGCTAACCTTGCTGACAGTGATCAATCGGCAAAAGAGCTTTGCAGTTAATAATGCGCTAAAAAATGTTGCGATGACTGTTACAAATACAACATCCTGGATAGTGTTCGCCCTTGAGACGACAATTTATTGGAATTATGTTATTCCGTTGATGATTGGAAATGTAATCGGGGGCTACTTAGGACCGATTATTGTTCGCCACCTGCCTGGCCGTCTTATGCAAATAATTGTCGGGATTGGATCATTGATTTTGGCAATTTCATTGGTAATTCGGAATTTAATGTGAAACAAAAGGATTGTGACATAAGCCAAGTTATTTTCATAAAAGACAAATGGCGCAGTACACCAATGGCCTCCAACGTCCGGTAAAACCGAACGTTGGAGGCCTATTGTTGCTTGCAGGGGCTCCCAGAGGCTAGCTTCGCGTCGAAAAACGAAGTCACGATCGCTCCCTTTATGAATATTATTGAGCCGTATAGCCACCATCAGCGACAAATTCCAAACCAGTACTAAAGCTTGATTCATCTGAGGCAAGGTATAAAGCGAGGTTAGCAATCTCTTCTGGCTTTCCAAGACGGCCAAGGGGATGAAGGCTTTCTAGGTGTCCTTCTGCTTTTGGATCATCCTTAACCAAATTATCAACTAGTGGAGTTGAGATATAACCAGGATGAATTGTATTTACACGGATGTCATAGCCTTTTCGGGCACAATCAAGCGCAGCGGATTTAGTTAAGAGGTGGACACCACCCTTAGAAGCATTGTAGGCAAAGAGATCAGGATCCCCAATTAGTCCTTCAATGGATGACATATTGATGATCAAATTCTTTTCCCCGTTGTTCTTCATTGCTTCAATACCAAGCTTAGTGTCTCACATTGTACCGGTGAGGTTAACAGCAATTGTTTTATCCCAAATTTCAGCAGGTGTCTTTTCAACATCGGCGTATTCGGCAATTACCGCGTTGTTAACCACAATATTGAGCTTCCCGAAGACTTGGACAGTTTGACGAATTACTCGGTCCCAGTCTCCTTTCCGAGCAACGTCTTGTTGGATAAAGATCGCATTGTCACCTAATTGGTCAGCGACTTTTTGTCCTTCATCCATCTTCCGAGCGGTTAAACAACCTTTGCGCCTTCTTCAATAAACTTTTTTGCGACAGCAGCTCCAATTCCTTTAGAACCACCAGTAACAATTGCAACTTTATTATCTAAACGACCCATTGATAAGACACTTCCTTAGTAAAATCAAAACAATCTTATACAAATTTTATCCATAAATTTGCGAGAATACCCCACTTCTATAAGTAGGGGATGAATCGCTCTCTTAAAGTACGTTAGTGCTTTTTCTTTTGTTCTATGATATATTTAGTATATATCTATAAAATGTGGTGATAACAATAGAATTAGATAGAAATCAGCATTCAGTATACTTGCTTAATTACCATTTGGTAATGGTGGTTAAGTATCGTCGAAAAGTAATTAACGATGAAATATCTGAATATCTTAAACATCGTTTTGTAGTTGTGGGACAAGCATACGGCATTAATTTGCAAGAATGGAATTATGATCAGGACCACGTACATGTTTTGTTTAGAGCAACGCCTCATACGGAAATGGCTAAATTTTTAAATGCTTACAAATCGTCTAGCTCCAGAATGGTCAAAAAACAATTTCCAGAAATCAAGCAATATCTTTGGAAATCAGCCTTTTGGACACAAAGCTATTGCTTAATTAGCACTGGTGGAGCGCCTTTAGAAGTTGTAAAACGATATATTGAAAGTCAAGGGAGAAAATAATGGTTCTAAAAGCCGTTAAAATGCGCATCTATCCAAATTCAGCACAACGAAATCAGCTCTGGCAAACCTTCGGTTGTGTTCGTTTTGTATGGAATCAAATGCT
>NZ_CANCWY010000018.1:0-35834 GCF_947381695.1 Limosilactobacillus sp. DJ3M12
GTTGTCTTTGGTGCATCAGCAGTATTATTTCGTGAATTTTGGTCCCGCGCTGATGTAGTTAATGACACAGTATTTTCGCTTAGGTCTTGCGTGCTTTCAATATTTGTCGAAATACTACTCGTATCTGATCCAGTAGTATCTGCATTAACATTATGTTGTGAGATTGATAGAGCACCGACTGCTACTGACAATGTAGCAATTGCCATGCAGCACCAGTTCTTACCTTTTTTAAACATCTTATAATGTTTTTTCATTACTAGATTTATCCTCCTTTAATTCTTACTTTTCTATAATACACTATCTTTTATAATCGTAAAGTCATCTATTAATTTGAAATTTAAAAGGCCATTCTCTGTTGAAAAATATACTTCTTATAAAAGGGATAGATCGAAATAGGACTATCCCTACTATACTAATAATAATATGAATAATAATTATGATTGCCGTTGCCTCACGAAGCGGTATTTTGGCGACAATTTGTGCACTAAAAGTAAATAAATCAACATCAATAATATGCATACTTAGCACTGCTAATGAGTACTTCCCATATAAAGATAGATAATATAATATTCGTCCATTAAATATTTTTTCTATACTATTGAAAATGATTATTATTGCTAATGACGCACCACATGCACTTAAAATTGAAATAAGCGGATGATTAGATGTAGCTATATTTAAACCAAAATGTGTATTAGTTAATTCCGAAATAATCCATAAGCAACATCCAAATAGCATAAATATCATTTTTATTAATCTATTTTGAGAAAGTATGCTTATCCTTTTAAATAATTGGCCCATCCAAATGAAGAAAAGACCAATAAAAGCAGCATTCATAGACCACGGAATATATCCCGGTATTATTGAAATAAACCCAAAAGCCATACTAACAATAGAAATAATTCCCACCAACCAAAAAGATCCTTTTACTTTTATCAAGCTCTTCATCAAAATATTAAAAATAAGTGAATCCCAGAATAGTGCAAATAAAAACCAAATAGCTCCTATCGCTGGCATGATATAATGTGTCCCTATTAGACGTGTAGGCGAACCCATTCCCCATATTCCTGCACTCAAGACTGACGTAAATGAGCCATAGCTCTTAATATATTCAAAAGGACCCGTATAATTTAAAAATACTGAAATAATTAAAATGATTAAACTAGTTCCTATATACGGAACTAATAGATTATAAAATAGTTTTTTACATTGTACTTTTATTTTTTGCGGTCGATATAAGTATCCTGATAATATAAAAAATATTGGAACATTAATTGCATATACCATATTTCCTACATTTCCATTAGGGTTAGCTAATGAATGCCCACAGATAATCATTAACATTCCAAAAGCTCTAACTAAGTCTATCCAAATAATTCTTTTTCTCAACATTTTCTCTCCGATAAGTACTTCTCTAGTGCATTGTCAAGTCGTTCGTTATAATTATCACTATAAAATTTGGAAATACTATTTTTTACTTCCTCCGGTATATATTTTTTATTTGATAATAAATTAAGCTTATTTACAAAATCCATAACATTTCCTTGATGATATACCATACCATTAGAATTATTAGAGGTAATAATATCTTCGTATCCACTAAAATCTGCTACAATGCAAGGAATCCCTCGTGACATTGCTTCTATCATTACCATTGGTAATCCTTCATATTTAGAAGTTAAGACTAACGCATTAGGTTTTATTTCATTTAAGATAATTTTCCAAGGATCTTTGGTCCATCCATGAAAAACACATTTATCAGCAACACCTAATTTTTTGACGTACTTTTGAACTTCCCCATTTGTATTATCTGCCCCAAATAAATCTAAACGGATATCTTTAGGATATTTTTTTATCCCATTAAATAATTCACGTAAATTTTTTTGATCATCTAAAGTTATTTTCCCAACATAAACAATTCTCAACTTTTTTGAATTAGTTGAATGATTTAGTTTTCCATTATACTGATTTACCGGATTAAATATTAAACTAATCTTCTTATCAGCAATACCTAAATTTTTTAATTGGTTTTTTATTGGTGTGCTAATTGCTAAATGATTATCCGCTAATTTAATATTTTGCGGATTAAACATATCTTGGTTAATCAATGAATAATGTATCCAAGATGTAATTAAATATTTTTTTCTTGTTAATTTTCTTATTTTTGATGCTAATTTTATAGTATTTGCTCCAAGTATAATAAAATGGTCTGTTGATTTACTAAATAAAAATATTTGTAATAAATACTCTAATTTAGTAAATTTATTTCCACTTTTTATTTCATGAATTTTAATACGGCTATTCATTTTTTTTAACCAAATTCGATTCTGTGGAATGGTAGTTAAATATAATTCAACTTGATATTTTTTGCATAAATGGTTTAGCGCTTCTACCAAAACAGTTTCCGTCCCACCATTTCCTGAAGCAGGTGCACATACAAACTTTAACTTCATAGAAAACTCCTATTTTTTTAATAACATTTTCGCTTGCTCAATAATCGGAGCTTTAGTCAAAAACAGACAAACTGTATATACTATAACTCCTAAGCTTACTTGAACAATTAAATTTACAACTGTCATATTCATAATGCCATTGATTCTTGAAACAACAATATACATAAAGAACCCGCTTAGCAAGTAACGCCACGTTGAAGAAAATAGCTGACGTCTACGAATAGTCCCTCTTATATAGAATAATTGAACTGTAGTCACAGAAAACTCAGAAATTACTGTTGCTATGGCAGCACCATTAGCCCCATATAATGAAATTAAGAATAGATTTGCAATGATATTTATTACAGCACCAACTGTAACGGATATAGTGTATTGATGTTCCCTATGAATTGGCATAAGATATTGGGTCCCAGTTACATTACTCCAAGCAATCATTAAGATAGCGGGCGCTTCCCAAAATATGACACCACCAGTTGGACCATATTCATTTCCCAAAAACCACGGTGCAAATTTATAAGCAATTGCCATCAATCCAAACATCATTGGGACCGAAATAGCTGTTACAAAATCAAAAGATTTATATAAACTATTTCGAACCCCCTTTATATCTCCAGATGCAAATTTATTTGCAATGTGAGGAAGCATAACAGTTCCTGTAGCTGTTACAATTGCCAAAACAAGTTTAACAATATTATCACCAAAATTGAATTGGGAAACCGCAGCTTGCGGAGCCATTCTTCCTAACATAATTCGATTAACAACAAGATAAATTTGTGTTGTAATTGTTGGAATAAATAATAATAACGTTGGATAAAAATGTTTAAATGGATGCCATTCTCTAATTTTTACCCATTGGATTGATTTCTTTAAGTATGGCCATAAAGTAATACTTCCCGCTAGCTGAGCAAGTCCTAACAAAAAAATATACTTAGATAAATCGTTATAATTTCTAACCAAAATAAAAATTAAAGCAATAGTAATTAATTTTACAATAGTATTTCGGGTAACAGTTTTTTTAAAATCCTCCATTCCCATAAAATACCAAGAGATATCAATTCCATATGCGACAATCCATAATGCTTGTAAAAGAAAATATTCTTTAAAAGCAGAACTAAAAAGAAATACAGCTATTAAATAAGCTACTAAAGCCGTAAAACTTGTCATTATTTGAAGCGAAACTATTCCAAAAAAAATCTTAGATCTTTGATATTTATTATCACGTTCATATGCAATTTGACGATTACCGTAAAGCATCACACCTAATTGGCCTAACAAATAGAAGAATGTAACCCAACCATTAGTATAAGTATTTATTCCATTGTTATGAGCGCCTAAGACTCGAGAAATATATGGAGTTGTAAGTACAGGTGCTAGCATTAATAGTATTTGATATCCTGCATTATATAAATAGTTTTTAATGACCTTCATATAACAACCTCATTTAATTTTCAAACTAAATGTTAATTTTACCACTGTCTTACAATAAACAAAAGATCGCCTGAATTAACTTTGCGCAATATTAAAAGACGAATCATGTTTTTTGATTCGCCTTTTTAAAATTTATTTAAATTCTTCATTAACAGCAGTTAATGCTGCATGCAATACTTGATCCATGTTGTAATAACGGTATTGTCCTAAACGACCACCAAAGATCACGTTATTAGCCTGCTCACTCGCTAACTTTGCATATTGCTTATAAAGTTCGTTGTTCCGTTGATTATTAACTGGGTAGTATGGTTCATCGCCACGATGCCAATCAGCAGGATATTCCCGAGTGATAATGGTCTTATCTTTATCACCCTTACCGAATTCAAAGTGTTTATGTTCAATTATCCGCGTAAATGGTGTTTCCGCATCAGTATAGTTAATTACCGCGTTACCTTGGTAATTATCAACATTTTTCTCTTCAGTTTCAAACCGTAAACTGCGGTATTGTAATTCACCTAGTTGGTAATCAAAGAATTGATCGATCATTCCAGTGAAGACAATCTTGGGATAATCTTTGAGGTATTCTTCTTTCTTATCAAAGAAGTCTACACCGGTTTCAACATCAACTAAGTCACTATCGAGCATCTTTTCAACGATTTGAGTATAGCCACCGATAGGAATACCTTGATAAAGATCGTTAAAGTAGTTGTTATCATATACTAACCGCACTGGTAGACGACGAATGATGAAGGCTGGTAATTCAGTTGCCTTTTGTCCCCATTGCTTTTCCGTATAACCTTTGATTAATTTCTCATAAATATCACGACCAATTAAAGAAATAGCTTGTTCTTCCAAGTTCTGCGGTTCCTTACCTGCCATCTCTTGTCGTTGTTCGCTAATTTTAGCCATTGCTTCCGCTGGTGTCCGCACACCCCACATTTGATTGAATGTATTCATGTTAAATGGTAAGTTGTACATTTCACCCTTGTAGTTAGCAACTGGGCTATTGGTATAACGATTAAATTCTGCAAATTGGTTAACATAATTCCATACTTCTTTGTTTGATGTATGGAAAATGTGTGCACCATATTGGTGAACTTGAATCCCATCAACTTCTTTAGTATAGATGTTACCAGCAATGTGGTCACGCTTTTCAATTACTTTTACACGCTTGCCACGTTTAGTTGCTTCATAGGCAAAAGTGGCACCAAAAAGGCCTGCACCTACTACTAGATAATCATATTTTTTCATAGCTTTTCCTCGTATTCTTATCTTATTTTTAATTACATTATTATTTAATATATCATAAATTGTATGATCTTACTCAAGTGGAAAGAATGGCTGTTGATTTTTATTCTCATAAAATTTTTTATTCACTTTTTTATCTGGTTCAAAAATTATCTTTATCCTTGAACGAATGATTCTGTGAGAATAAAGAGTATTTTGCATCCAAGTAGCCATATCATATGAGTGCGGCCAATTTGAAGTTGAAACATTAGGAGATGCATTATCCTGATCTAACGGTACTTTTACTTTTACAACCGCTTTCCCTTCTAAGTCAGCTTTTCTCACCTGATTAATAATATAATTATCCACACTTTTAGCAGTTTCTGCTGAATATGGAACATTAGTTGTGTATATTTGATGATAATTAAAATTAAATGCTATTAAAGCAGAAAGCGTTAATAACAAAGGTATCATTATCTTTATTAATTTTATATAATTAGCCAAAAAAATAAAACTAATGTTAAATGCAAATAACGTAAAAAATATTACTGGCCACATTGCATCAGGTCGTGCGACATATTGACTTCCAGCCTTAATATAGACAACTATTAAATACAAAATCGAACTAACCAAGCACAGTAATATAATGTTTAATAGACTTATCAAACTGCTTTTGTTAAAATCATTTATTTTTAAATGTTTCTTAAAATAGAAAAAATAGGCAACCACAATAGTTGATAAACAAATAATCAAAATTTTATCATTCTGATTTTCTAAGAAAATTTTTAATTGATGTAAAACTTGATTAAGACTATTAGCTAAAGATAAGCTATTCGTATCCTGTACATTTTTTGACCTTTCACCATTTAAGTCGAAAATAATCGTCCCTAACCAAATTAACAAAATACATCCATACCAAGAAATAAACTTAATAAATGAAAAATTTATTTTCCATTTATTGTCTATCAGTTTTTGACATATTTTAAAGAAACAGTAAGTTGCCAATATAATTGTCAATTGTGTGTTTGAAAATAAAGTAAAATACAAAACGAGGATAACTAATCCTTTTTCAAAACTATTTTGTAAATCATTAAGATAAGTGTCTCTACTTTCCAAAAACATTACTACAGAAGCATTTAATAATCCTGGAATTAGATAGAAAAAAGCACAAGATAAGTCCACTGTCCAGAATCCTGTATAACTTGGTTGATTCAAATGTTTAAATAACAGAAAAAAAGATATAAAAAACATTATTTCACTTGCAATTGATAGTTTTTCGCTAAAATGAAAACGTTTCGTTAGCAAGTTGTAGTAACTATATAAGAATATAATAATAAAAAGCGCAATTATAAAAGCTTCTGTAATTGATAAAGAATTAACATAATTCTTGCTAATAGGATATACAATAAAAGCTGCAATATATCCACCTACAGACATCAATGTCTCAGGAAGAACACGTGTTGGATTCCATACTCCCCACATAGGTAGTGGAATACGCAATGCCCCAATATAACGCCAGTCATCTCCGTCAAAAGGTACAATCGGTGATATTTGGGTTAGATACACATATATGAATATAAAAATAACAAAATTGATTAAAAATATCCGTTTTTTCATTTTTATCCTCCATAATTATTAATTTACGGTACTATCCAATGCAGAAGTCCAATTTTTCTCACTATCATTGCAATTAGACTACTTAAGCAATATACAAATAACGGATCAATAAGCATTTTAACTATTAAAGGTAATTGGAGAAATATTTGATTAAACGGATTTAATAGCCATACAATAATGAAAGGATGAATTAAATATATTCCAAAGGTTAACCCAGCAACTTTTTTTAAGTTTTTTCGCATTACTTCAGAGCTTAACTTAGGCTCTAATTGTTTAAGAAATAAAAATAAAGCACACATCACGCAAAATGACGGAAACATAGCTATATCGTAAAATGTTTTTACAATTCCATCTGGATAGTTTAACATCGGAATATGTTTTACAAAAAAAGAAAAATAAATTGTTGCTACAATTTCAAATAACAACATTACTATTGCGAGCGAATATATTCGCAATCTATTTTTCTTAGCTATATTTACATTGTTTAAATACCATCCAGCTATAAAATATTGAGCATAAGGTCCAATAAATGGTACACTCGTTCCAAAAGAACTTTGAGTATTAAACAAAATATTTATAACCGGTATTCCAGTATTTACTATTATCAAGATAAATATAGTATATTTAATAATATCAGTACTACCATATTTTATAATAAGTGAAATAAAAGGAACACATATGTAAAATCCAATAATATTGTAAAAAAACCAGTAAGGTCCAACAATGTTACCCGTTAAAAAAGCAACACAAAAATTTTTTATAGTTAAAGGGAAACCTTCTTTACCGTATATAAAAAAGAAACCTAAAATACTCCAAAGAATAAATGGAATTATTACTTTATGAATCCTTTTTTTAAAAAAGACATGTGTGGTATATCGATCACGGTAATTAAGTACATTTGCTCCAGATTGCATAAAAAAAAGAGGTACACCGTATGAAAATATAATTCCTAAAACGATACATAATAATAGATAAAAAGAGATTTTAGTTGTACTTACTCCTAATTGTACTGGATTTGTTATTGTATGAGCAACTACAACTGCAAATGAAGATATTATTGCATTTAGGTACATAAAGTATTTAGTCTTTTGCACTTTTTTCCCCCATATTAAATATAAAACTATAAAGATGGATTAATATCAATCGCTTTTATCCATCTTATTTGTATAAGTTTCAACGTCAATATTAAACCTAGGTCTATGCTTAACCTCAGAAAAAATTTTGCCAATATATTCTCCAATAATACTAATAGAGATAAGTTGTACCCCCCCTAAGAACCATATAGAAAGCATCAACGAAGCCCAACCAGTAACAATATGCCCAGTGATTTTTTCTACTAATGTATAAATCATACAAATTATACTAATAATCACTGTAAGTATACCAAGATAAAGTATCAAATGAATCGGTGCAATGGAAAAAGACGTAATTCCATCGAGAGCAAAATGAAGCATTTTACTTAGTGGGTATTTTGATTTTCCTGCAAATCTTTCTTTACGTGCATAATATACTTTTGCCGACTTATATCCCACTAAAGGAACCATTCCACGCAAAAAAAGATTACGTTCTTTAAATGATAATAGAGCTTTAGTAGCTCGCTTACTTAATAACCTGTAATCCGCCGAATCAGGAATAAGGTTTACTCCAAGATTCTTCATTAAGCTATAAAACGCTAAAGCAGTACGACGCTTAAAAAATGTATCAGTTTCTCTACTATTTCTAACACCATAAATAACATCATAGCCTTCATGATATTTTTTTACCATTTCCGGAATAGCATTTACATCGTCTTGCAAATCTGCATCTATAGTTATAATCATATCTGAATACTTGACAGCCAAGCTCATACCAGCCAGCAATGCATTTTGATGTCCATAATTCCGACTAAATTTTACACCAGCTACATAACTGTATTTACTTGTATATTCTGAAATCAAATTCCAAGTTTTATCTTTACTCCCATCATTAACAAACAGTATTTTACTTTGGTCTGAAACCATACTATTATCTATTAAGTATTGTAAAATATTTCCCAACTCTTTTACGGTTTCTGGCAAAACTTCTTGTTCGTTATAACAGGGTACAACTATTGTTAACGTATCACTCATAATTTTCTCCTATTACTAATTTCAAAAGACGAGAAATTTATAATAATGTTCTAGTTTAAATTACTATTGAGTAGGCCCATCTTGATTAGTCTTGTCTAACATTTGAATTAATTTATCCGATATTGGGCGTTCTACTTTTCTTCCCCATAAGTAATCTCCTGATGTAATTTTATAGTAATCTTCCTCATCTAAAATTGCCGGTCGACTACCATGCTTCTCAATCATTTCAATATAATGATGGGTATTTTTTTCTATCCTTGATTTAAATTCTGAGTTACAAAGAACTGTTTGCAACCACATTTCATCTGAACAAAAGCTTGTCGAAAAAATCTTTTCTAAACTTGGGTGATGTTCATAATACTCAATAGCATATTCAAGAGCATCCCTAGGAATATCCACCCATTCTTGACCTGCATATATACTACTTTCTTCAATTCCATATTTTTTTAATTTATTTACTCTTAACATAGTTTGAATAAGTAACAATAATCGATGATATACTTTACCAAAGGTAGTTCGACGATTAATTTGATCGTAATTAAAATAATATTTTGTCCACCAAATTTCTGGTTCTCCAGTTTTCCTCATTGAAGTAGCCAGCCAGTAATTCATAAAAATTAGATTAGTATTTTCAAAATAACTATAAATATCTTGAGGACTAACTAGAGGCCAATCCTGTCCTGATATTAAATGAAAGTATGTATTCTGCTTATTATTTAAAGCTAACTTCATTAAATCAATTGTTGCTCTTACTATACTATAGCTTCCCCATTTAACATCATATTTGGAAATATATTCTTTAGAAACTTTTTTTAACTTTTGCAATTGATTCTTTGTAATATCTGCTTTTTTATCGAGATGAATATAAATTTCAAAATTCGTAGAGAGACGATTCGCAAGCTCTATTACTTGGTCTATATTTTTATGAGCTAATATTAAAACAGCCTGCATTATATGCCACCTCTTTTTTACTAATGATTAATACCCTTAGTAATACCTAAACGATTTGTTATTCTTCTAATAACCGCTCTCCTACTTAAATCATCTGTTTTAAAAACAGTCAGATATTTAATTTTATATTCTTTATGTTTTTCTAACCACACATTGAGTAAACGTTCACTTAAAAAGCCATATAAACGTTTTTGATACTCAGTATAGCCAGTTATATCTGTTCTTTTCTCAACTTCAAATAAAATATCAAACAACCACTCACAGTATGCATCCATTTTCTCTTTTTTTGCATAAAACATGTTATATGGAGACATCCAACTAGAGCTATTCATCACTTTATCAAAAGCATTAACATAATCAGGATATTTTTCTACTATTACATCACGAGTGTGTTGCATATCAATCTCGTGATTATCTTTTTTAAATTGCAACCATAAATTTTTTCCACCCTCATCTTCAGGGTGAGCAACAATCCAGTCATAGGTTTCAGTTAATTCATCTAATTGCTCTATAGGTGCTGGTTGAACTTTGCTACCCATTAAAATTAAATAAGCATACATTGCAAAACGTCCACCAATACTTCTTGAATAAAAGAATCGACGATAGTGGGCAAGCCCTACCTTATTAGCATGAGAATTTTTCCAAATCCAATAAAGTCCAGTTAATTCACAATATTGTGGGTTTTTATCAGAAATATTATCCATTGTGTTATCTGTGAGATAATTACGCGGATTATCATTGAAGTTAGCTCCCACCATCATAGGAACATATCCCTTAGATAATTTTTGAGCATAGTCAAAAGGTTTATGAGTAATTACATATACAGTCATATTTTCTCCTCTACCGTACTTAACTTATACTAAATGCTTCAAATTAGTAATTATAAAAGCAATTACCATTCCTAATAATGCTCCTAATGCAGCCCCTAAAATTACATATTTTTTTACCTTAGAGTGATTTTCAACACTAACATTTTTAGATGTTGCTTTAGGATAAAGATATATATTACCAGAGCCTGGTTGAACTTTTGGAATAACGTTTTTTGCTGCAGTTGCAGCAGTATTAGCAATTAAAATTGACTTATCTTTATTATCAGTAGTTGCCTTTATACTAATAATCAAAGATTGCGGTTTAGTATCAGTTTTTACAGCCTCAACAAGATCATCACGTGTCACCGTTTTTTTCTGATTCTTTGTTAGTAGTGAATATGTTTCATTAATAACAGGACGATCTTGTATTAATTCAGCATAGGTAGGTATCATGGTTAGATCGCTATTAATTTCTGAATTTGATCGTCGTGTATTTAATGAATGAGTGATCATTATATTTCGTGTAGCTGTATAAGTAACATGTTGTCTTTTCTTCGCAACTATTCCAAAAAAGGCACTAAAAGCTATTGCTAAAACAAGAATTATTATTATATTTTTCCATAAAATTAATAAAATATCATTTAAACTATATTTTTTCTTTGAAGTATCCACTTTCTTCATTACATCCTTTCCATCTTTTCCACGGCATTTAGAATATTGCTTCCATTTCGTAATTTTTCTGATATTCTAAGTACATTTGATTTCATAGTTTTATATTCATTTTCAGTGATTTGATCTAAAACTTTATCTAAATTATTTAACGAATCAATTGTTATTCCTAAGTTATTTTTTGAAATAAATTTTGCAAGTGCTGCTTCTTTCCAAATAATAACCGGAATCCCCATACTAAGATATAAAGAGGCTTTATGTGGGTTATTATATCTGAGATAGTTTCCATATCTGCCATCACATGTTTCAATACTATTACCATCCCATACTAAACCAAAATCTTGATCTAGGTGTTTTAATAAATCGTTAGGAGAAAATTGACCTTTATAAATTACTCCTGATTTATAACTTTTTGCAGGATTCGATCCATATATTTCCATATGAGCAGATTTTAAAGTTAATTTCTCCAAAAATGGTGCTTTTTCAAGATTACCGGCAAAACATATTCTTTTTTTATAATTAATGTTATTTTTTATAATCTCATGATTATCATAGTCAAAAATCCCTAATTCAATCATAGGGACAGTAATTCCTTGCTTTTCTAACCATTTTTTCATTACTTGATTATGAACGATTAACCCATCTGTTTGATTCAATTGTTCAATTTCTCGTTTTTGAAACTCTTCATCCTTTTCACTTGCTCTCAGTGAATCTATGTCATGAGTAATAAAGTAAAGCTTTGCATTAGTATATTTACGAACGTTCTTGGTAATTTGATTAACCAAAAACTCAGAAAATATAGGGTATTGAAAGATTACTATATCATAATTACTATTCCTAAAAAATTTAGGTAAATCATATAATGCATATTTAAATTTGCCTAATCTTGAACGAACATCAAAAGGTAAGGTTACATCCGTATAATTTAAGGGTTTTAGAAATTTAATTACGTCCATTTGTGCTTTAGGACCAGCATTATTATTTTTATTGTAAAATACTGTTACGATCGCTTTTTTCATTTTTTTCTCTCCATTTATAGGTATTTGTTGCTAATAACGACAATAAAAAGGGGTTAAATGATAAATCCAATAAATGTTGTTCAAGTAAACAACTTATTGCTACTACAAACATTATTGCTGGGAGAATGTAGCTATGATGATAAGTACTCCGAATAGCTATTATCATCATAAAAGCTAAAAATATCAGAAACATAAGAATTCCATAAATAATAAACAAACGTATAAACGATGAGTCGATGTAGAAATACCTAGACTGATTAAAAAACATCTTCATACCCTTTATACCGCCCGACCCATGTTCGATAACTGGTTCTCCAAACAAGCTAATACCATACCTTTGAAAAGCTTGGTAACTCAATAATAGTCTTCCAGACAATAAATCATTTACTTTTCGCATAATATGGTTATTCATATCAAAATTTAAAGCAGTTACTGTAGCAATAAAAGCAAGTAGTGGTGTCGCTGTCCAGTAAAAAGATGCTAAAATTTTGCACAATTTATTTCCTTTTTGTGCGCGTTCCGCTATAAACATAATAATAACAAGTAATACTGTCGTATATGCACTTAATCGCGCATCAGCTACTACTTTCATAAATAGCGCTAGCAAAAGAAAAATCGAATAATGATACCATTTTATATTTGGAAATACTAAATAGCATTTAGCAAGAATTAAAAACAAAATATGAGAAGCCATATCAGTGGGATAGAGCATACCTAATGCGTAACGAATTGGTCTTCCGGGAGTAAAATAAGCTAAATTAGTAATAATTCCCAATAATGAATATAAAATGACTCCAAGCATCATAATTAAACTAATTTTGTAGAATACTTCTACTATTTTTTTAAATTCAACATCTTTTGCGCCTAATATAAATACCATCATATACAATATGAGATTAGATTGCGTATTTGACTGTGAATGCCTCCAAGAAATAAATGAAAAAAATAGCAAAATAGAAATTCCACTCAACTGTTTATAATTATAATTATCTAACAGATAGATTTTTACCAAAACTAATCCTATTCCAAGATATGATAAAAGTTGTAAAGGACGAGTATGAAAATAATCTGTAAATGTAGTAGTAAATATAAATGAAATTACTAAACAAAAGCTAAACGCTATAAGATAAAGACCTGTCCCATTTATTTCTCTATTAAAAAAATTTTTTAATGTACTCATAGTCTTTATATGTACTCTACCTTTCTAACGTTTCCCTAATACGCACCCTCACTCTTAAATATACTGATAATATTCTTAAACATTATCTTCATATCAAATCTGAGTGAAGCTTCATCAACATATTCTAATTCAACATCACAGCGTTCTGGATATGGAATATTGCTCCGACCACTTGATTGCCAAAGCCCCATTGCACCTGGTTTCACTGATAAGAATTTATCAACTCGGTCACCATACTCGGCCAACTCTGCCTTAACAACTGGTCGCGGTCCAATAATACTCATCTCACCACGCAGGATATTGATAAACTGCGGAATTTCATCAATTGATGTCTTACGCAACCATTCTCCCAAATGAGTAATTCGGGGATCCTCTTCTGGTTCCAACTTATAGTTATTTGCCACATATTGAGCATAAAGTTCCGGATCGTTTTCCAAAATTTTATCCGCGTTTACAATCATTGAACGGAATTTATAAATCTTAAAGGGCTTCCCATGCCAGCCAATTCGCTCTTGTTTATAAAACAGTGGTCCTTTATTATCACCAAAACGATTCATTATAAAAACAGCTAAAAACACTGGGCTAAAGCAAACTAATGCTCCTGACGATAAAACAATATCAAAGAACCTCTTCCAGAAAAGGTAGCTCTTAGATTGTTGTTTAATTTTTACCTTCGCACTCATGATTCTCAACCCTACTTTTTCTCTTTAATAATATATATCGGTCGTTTCTTTGTCTGCATGTAAATGCGTCCAATATAACGACCTACTATTCCTAGGCAAAGTAACTGGATACCACCAAGGAATAAAATAATACAAACCATTGAGGCCCAGCCAAAAGCACTACTAGCAGGCTCAATAATCTTTCTTATTATAACAATAATCATTCCGATAATGGAGATGAATGCTGTCAATCCACCAGCCCAGGTAGCAATTGCTAATGGTGCTTCAGAAAAATCAGTGATCCCATCAATCGCATACTTAAATAACTTCCAGGTCGACCAATCAGTTGTTCCCGCTACCCGTTCGACATTCTTATAGGGAAGGTACTTAGTCTTAAACCCAACCCAGTTAAAAATACCCTTTGAGAAGCGGTTATATTCAGTCAACGATAAGACCGCATCTACCATCTGGCGGGTCATCATCCGGTAGTCCCGGGCACCTGATACAATCTTAGTATCAGAAATCTTATTGATAACATTGTAAAACTGGTTAGAAAGAAAAGACTTAAACTTTGCTTCACCTTTCCGATCCGTCCGTCGCATCCCCACACAATCATATTCACCAGTGGAAATAGCCTTATACATCTCTGGTAAATATTCTGGTGGATCCTGTAAATCAGCGTCCATCACAACGACATAATCACCCGTTGCGGCCTGTAATCCCGCGTAAAGCCCTGCTTCTTTACCAAAATTCCGTGAAAAAGAAACATAATGAACTCGTTCTGGATCTTGTGTATGGAGCTTACGCAGTTCTGTTAAAGTTCCGTCACTTGATCCATCATTAATGAACCAATACTCAGTCTCTACTGGCATCTGTTTAACTACCTTTTCAACGGCCGGATAAAAAAGTGGAATAGTTTCTTCCTCATTATAACAAGGAACAACTATTGACAATTTTGGCATTCTTGTCTCTCCAATCGTTAATGCTCACCATGACCGGTAACTTTACGTTTTAAGAACTTCGCAATCTTTAATGGCCAGTTTTGCTTTTCAAGAAATACCCGGTTAACTTCCACTGTCTTGTATTGCGGATTAGTCAACAACCAAGTATCTAGTAAAAGCTCACTTAAAAAGCCAAAGACCCGTTGCTCATATGGTGTATAGTCAGAATAATCAACTTTTTTCTCAACTTCGCCTAAAACATCAAACAGCCAGGTACAATATTCATCCAACGGCTGCTTCTTCATAATCATCATGTTGAAATAATGAGCCGATGTCTGTTTCATTACTTTTTCAAAAGCAGGTAAGTACTGGGGATATTTCTCCTTTAACACCTGCCGAGTAATTTCAAGCGGCTCGTGCTCATGAACATGAAGGTAATGTGATTCATTTGTTTCAATGTAGTAATGCCGCTTCTTTGGCAAGATTACATCGGCATCTGTCAACAACTCTTCAACTTGTTCATGATTAAGGATAGTTGAAAGATCCTTTGAGTGCCCCATCGTTAAGTAGCGACGGTAGTGGACTAATCCTAACGCATCCACATCAAGATTTTTCCATCCCCAGTACAGAGCTGTTAACTCATTGTAGTGCGAATTCTTTTTTGAAATATTATCTCCGGTGTTATCACCCTGAAATGTATGATTAACAGTCGGGTGAATCTCTTTACCAACAAAAACTGGTAAATACATTGGATCATCTGGCATCCGATAATTTTTATGGACAGCCACTAAGATTTTAATATTCACTATTTTACTCCTAATTATTGTTTTTAAACATAATCATTAAAATAATACCAGTAATTCCCAATCTTGGAAAGTTATTATTGGAAATCCTGCGCATCTAGCCAGCTTTGGACGTCATCCAGATCAAATCCTTTGCGATACATTGTCTGCTTAAAATGCTGCTCACGCTCGTATCCTTGATAACGACGAACACGACGCCATTGCTTTGCTGCTTCTTTTGCTAAAAGGTCGTTCTCTTGCTCCAGATCAGGTTGTGGAACAACTTCATCCTTAATCATTTCATACACACTACTAGAGAAGCCTTTTGTCATAAGCCCCTGTTGTACTTTTTGTTCTCGTCGCCGCTCTGGCTGGTTCCGATAACGGCGAAATAACTTTCCAGCTAACTTCTTTGCCAATTCTGCTTGAACTTCGGGAGTAAATTGCTTTAAAGCATCATCAATATCGTTTTCGCCAATCCCTTTTTGTCGTAAGTGTTGACGAATTACCCCAGGCCCCTTCAAGTCCGTATTAATCATCGTGCGGACATAAGCAGCCGCATAGGCATGATCATCGATTAACTGTTGACCGCGCAGTTTTTTCAAGATTGGCTCAACAAACTCTTCTGGCGTATCAATTTCTTTTAGCTTCCTAACGATGTCGCTTTCCGTCCGCATCTGATAAGAAAGGTAGTCAAGCATTCGTGAATAAGCCTTTGCTTGCTGGTCAGCAGTCGCAATGGCCGCAATTTGTTTTTCATCTAGCTCGGTTCCCTTCATTAAACGGAACTGAATCAAAACACTTTCTGCAACTGAAAAAGCATACTTACCATCAAGGTATATATTATATCGACCCTTCCGTTTTTGCGCCTCAATTTTCGAAATTTTTGTCATTTTTAAATTTCTCCTTAACATTCTCAATTTTTAATCGTTTATAAAGGTGTAAGCAGTGGCCGCTACTTAACAAATCAAATTAAACAAAGGAAGTTTTTATCATGCAAATGGTTCGTAATTTCAAATCCGCTAAAATTCAGCTTACCCTCACCAACAGTGAACATCCCAAGGGCGTTAAACATCCCTTTAACAACATTATTGAGGATGTCACTAATGAGCAGGTAGCACAATTTAGTGCAGCAATTGAAATGCTTACTGCTGAAAAATGCCTTGATACAGACATTATCGTTACTAGTCAAGTCGCATTGAACAACTAACTTCAAGGAGGAAACTAACTTATGCGTACATTAAGCTTAACTTTCAAGGGTAGTCTTGGTAAAAAACATTCATTAAAGTTGAACTATGCCAGTGGTGATCTCGATGCCGAAACCGTTCGGAAGGCAATGCAAGAAATTGCACAAACCCACCTCTTTACTAAGGAAGGCGAAGATATTTATCAGCAACCTCTTTCTGCAAAATACATTGATACTGTTTCTACCGTTATCTTTAACGACGAGCAAAAGTAATTAAATATCGAGTTCTAAAGATCTTCAATATTTGGAGGCTAGGAAAAATTCCTAGCCTCCATTTTTGTTTGTACTCTTTCTTTCTACCAGTTGCCAAAAGTGTTTCTTGGCGTGCAACTCACCCTCATGACATTCTTGCAAAGCAGCATTGAGAGCCGCCCCCAGCATGATAATATAACCCGAAAAGTCAAGCCATACCATCATTGCAATAAAAGCCCCAATTGTCTTATAAGAGATAACACTATGACTAAAGAGAATCGTATAAAATGAGAATAAACGTGATAATCCCATCCATAACAAAGAAGCCAAGAATGACCCAGCAAGTGCATAGCGCAACCGAACCTTCGCATTAGGAACAAAGTAATACAAAAGAGTAAGAGCAATAAACAAGACACCGAATGTTACTGGCCACCTTAATGAGCTAAACAATGAAATGTAGTCACGCCGAAAATTAAAAATCGGCTGAATACTCTTTAGGACTTGTTCACCAAAACCGTACAAAATAATAATAATAAAAATAATTACCAATAATACAATCATCCAAATAAACGAGACGATTCGGTTCATCACCGGATTCTGATTTTCCGCAATCCCATACGCATGATTAACGCTGCGTTGAAAAGCGGCAATCCCCTGACTGGTCGACCAAAGAGCAATCAAGGCCCCAGTTGTCAGAACACCACCACTCCCCCGTCGTAAGAAATCATAAATCAACGGCTGGATAAAATCATAGACCGATTCAGGAATTGCAGTTGAGAGGTAGGCTAAAATCGTCTTAGCGTCAATTCCAATCATCGGTAATAAATTTCCTACTACCATCACGGCGGGAAAAATAGATAATAAGGTATAGTAAGCTAAGACAGCAGCAGAACTTGAAATCTGGGCCATTGTAATATGTTGGATTAATAATGCAATAAAAATTTTACCTTTGCCCGGTTCCTTGTCCATAATAACCTCCGAAAATATTTTATAGGTTTAATTATAACAAACTGAACACCCGACAAATATTACAGAATGGATAAAAAAGCGGCTGGGAGAAAACTTTTGTTTTCTCTCAGCCTCAATTACTTATTATGAATAATAGTAAGATAACGTGGAACTAGCTTCGCGTCGCCACAAGGCTCGAGTCTAAGTACGAACGATAATCAACCCGTGCCGTGCTAATCATCGTTCTAGCTTAGCCCACCGCCTTGTCGAGAAGGTTATTTCCCACTTCCTTTTTTATCAATTACCCTTCAACATGGTGACGCTTTGCGGAGATTTGATAGAAGACCAACGCAACGATTGCAAAGAAGATTGGTCCAGCAAGTGTCCAGAAAGCTGTTTGATAATCTTTTTGTAATAGTGGTTGAACAAACGTAAAGACGATTCCGATAATTAAAATCAATTCAACGAAACATACTAATACATCTGTCCAGAAACGGTTCTTAAAGACAACGAATGGCCGGTCAAGGTCCTTCTTCGCCTTAAAGAATGGGAACGCCCCGATCAAGAAAATATATGGGAAACAAGTTGAAACGTTCGCCATATCAGTCAAAATCAAATAGAACTGTTGAGCAGCATTTCCACCAAAGGCAACCAAGAAAACAATAATTGAAACAATAATTGCTTGAAGCCACATTGCATTTGCAGGCATCCCCGCCTTGTTAATTTTCGTAAGTTTCTTTGGCCATAATTCTGGATTAGAACCAAGAATGAAGGCCTTGATTGGGGAGTAAAGCAGAATAAACAACGCGCCCAAAAAGCCAAGGGTCTGTGCAAAGGCAACGATCCGCGTCATGATAAGTCCAAAAGTAAGGGCAGCACCGTGCGACCATCCAAGCGTATCCCCCATGGTAACCCCTAATTGATTAAAGACAACATAGGTAACGTTACCAAGGTTAACGCTGCTCTTAGTCAAAGTTTGTTGATAATTTACTGACCAACCGAGCATGAAAATCATTAAGACATAAGTACCAATTGTAAAGATACTTGCGATGATCAATCCACGAGGGAATGTCTTTTCCGGATTTTTCATACTATCAGTAACAGACCCTAATGATTCCATTCCACCGTAAGCAAAAATAGCATAAACAACAAATGAAATAATGGCAATTGGTGTCTGGAATTGTGGATTAGGGGAAGTAATGAAAGTTGAAGCACCATGAATTGGTTGCTTTAAGATTCCCTTATCGGCGACTAAAACAATAACGCTGACAATAACAAAGATAATGTTAACAACAATTGTAAAAATACCACCAAGTGAACCAACTTTAGCAATGGCGGTCATTCCCCGTGAACTGCACCAAGTTGTCCCAAGAATCAACAAAATCCCAAGGACCCCAATCAATTGAGTCGAGGTCAGACCAAATGCGTGCCATTGTTGGGTAGTATCCTTACCAAAAAGCAAGGCAGAAAAAGTAATCCAAATCCGTGATGCCGTTGATACCATCCATACAATCCAAGATGCTAACCATACGAAAGTACCAACAAAGGCGATTCGTTCACCAACTGAGCCGGCAAGCCAGGAATAAATGCCCCCTTTAGCATCCTTAAATGTGGAACCGTATTCTGCCATCATCAAGCCACAGGGAAAGAAGAAACAAATCCCTGCTAATGCGTACCAAATAATACTACCGTAACCCATTTGTAAGTAAGCGTTTGAAACATTCCCAAAACCAAAAATGGCGGTAATGATCATCGTCACTAGTCCAAAGGTAGTAATCATCTTTTTATTACTACTCTGTTCGTCCAAAATAATGCCTCCAAAGCTTTAGAATTCTTAAATAAAAATAAGAAATTATTTAATAATTATTAGTATAGTCGTCTTTTTAAAAAATAAAAGTCTTTTACAGGATTTCACATTACTTTTATACCATTTTTGTATTTTTACGCCAACTTAGCAATCTTTATTCGTTTATTTGTATATTTTGTTATAAGCGATGTATACTATTTTCATTACTTAATAATCGCTTTCACATTTAATCTTAATGCTATGGATAGCGTTTTCCGACGCTGCTATAATTGAGTTAAGAAAATTTATGTGATTTTCACTCTAATATATAAGATCGTGAGGTGGAGTAAATGAGTGAGAAAAAAGGTATTAATACGACGGAACTAACCCTTTTAATCGTGGGATCAACAATTGGTTCGGGAGTATTTGGAATTACCAGTGATTTAGCTACCGCGGCAGCTCCCGGACCAGCAATCATTGCCTGGATAATAGTAGGGATTGGCGTCTTGACTTTAGTTCTCTCCCTAACTAATCTTTCGCAAAAGCGGCCAGGCCTTGATTCAGGGATTTTCAGCTATGCGGCAGCTGCTTTTGGTCCGCTGGGCGAATTTATTTCTGGTTGGGCATACTGGCTTTCAGCGTGGCTCGGCAATATTGCTTTTGCGACGATTATGATGAGCGCCCTTGGAACGTTTTTCCCCAGCCTATTTGCCAATGGTCAAAACTTATTCTCAATTATTGTTGCAATTATTTTAACCTGGGTTTTGACATTCTTGGTAAATCGAGGGATCGAATCAGCGGCTTTCATCAATTCAATTGGGACAATCTGCAAGATTATTCCATTAGTCGTCTTTGTTATCTGTGTGATTCTTGGTTTTAAAGCTAAGATTTTTACTGCTGATTTCTGGGGCAATGTAACACAGAATCTCAGTTCAAAAATCGAAACTGGTTCAATCTATGACCAAGTAAAGGCCTCAATTATGGTAATGATGTGGCTATTTGTCGGCGTTGAAGGTGCCTCGGTTCTTTCTAGTCGTGCCAAAACACGGACTGATGCTGAACGGGCTTCCATCTTCGGTCTTGTAAGCCTACTCGTTATCTACATTGTGGTTTCTATTCTGCCATACGGGGTAATGACCCGCGCCCAGTTAACAGCTGGTGGTCAACCGGCGCTTGGTGCTATCATGCAACATCTGGTTGGAACATGGGGTGCCGCTCTGATCAGTATTGGATTGATCATCTCAGTATTAGTTTCGTGGCTCTCGTGGACAATGCTACCAGCTGAATCATTAATGCTAATGGCTGATGATGAAACCCTTCCAACATCATGGGGTAAGCTAAATGACAAAAAAGCGCCAACACGGGCATTAATAATCACCGGGGTTCTTCAATCAATCTTCCTCTTCTCTTTACTTTTCACTACCTATGCTTACAACTTTGCATATACGCTTTGTACGGCTGCGATTTTGATCTGTTACCTCCTTGTTGGCATTTACCAGATGATGTACAGTTGGCAACACCAAGAATGGGGACAATTTGTTATTGGACTAATCGCCACCCTCTTTGAACTGATGGCAATGGTTCTCTCTGGCTGGAAAGAAATAATGGTCGTTTCAGTCGGTTTTATTCCTGGATTCTTCTTTTACGTCCAAGCATGCAAGGAATTCCATCACTCAATCACAGTAAAGGAAAAATGGGCAATGGGGATTATCGCTGTCTTTGCGGTTATTTCTTTAGTATTAGTAATCAACGGAACAATTTCAATTAATTAAAGGAGGAAAAGATCATGGTAGAAATAGCACATTTTGGTGTCGAAGCATGGCTAAATAAGTGGGAAAAGAGCGCGACTTATGATATTTCACAAAGTACAATCGCCTCTTTGAGTATGCACGATCTCTTAAATTTAGATGGTAACAATGGCGAAGAGTTTTATGAGATGCTTGATAAGCAGCAAATGAACTACGGGTGGATTGAAGGATCACCCGAGTTCAAAGAAGAAGTTGCTAAACTATATCACCATGTTGATCCGGAAAATATCTTGCAAACAAATGGTGCCACAGGAGCAAATATTTTAGCTCTCTATGCCTTGATCAATCCCGGTGATCATGTAATTGCCGAATACCCTTCTTACCAACAACTCTACGACATTCCTAAATCATTAGGTGCAGATGTTGATTACTGGCATATTCATGAAGAAGATGACTGGTACCCACGAATCGATGACCTAAAAGCGCTGGTCAAACCTAATACTAAAATGATTTGTCTAAACAACGCAAATAATCCAACGGGAACGGTTCTTGATAAAGAGTTTCTCGAAAAAGTTGTTGAAATTGCTAAGTCAGTTGATGCTTATGTTCTTGTTGATGAAGTCTACCTGCCCCTCGATCACCCTGAAAAATTTGCGCAGATTATTGATCTTTATGATAAGGGAATCTCTACTAATTCTCTTTCAAAGACTTATTCAGTCCCCGGGATTCGGATCGGTTGGACTGCGACTAACGCTGAAGTTGCCGATGTCTTCCGTAAGTTCCGTGATTATACCATGATCTGTGGAGGAGTCTTTAACGACCAGCTCGCCACCTATGTTTTACGTCATCGTGATCAAGTTCTCGCCCGGAACCGGAAGTTAGTTCTTGGCAACCTCGCCATTTATAAGGATTGGATTGATCATGAAGACCGAGCAAGTGTCATCATGCCACAAGCAGTCTCTACTTCCTTTCCAAAGCTTGACGTGCCGGTTGATATTCATACCTTCTGTGAAAACTTGCTTCATGACGAAGGGGTTCTCCTCGTGCCCGGCGATGCTTTTGATACTCCAGGTCACGTTCGCCTCGGCTACTGCGCACCAGAGGCAACTTTAAAAGAAGGCTTAAAGCGGCTTTCAAAGTATATGCATCAATATGATTAGCGTTACAAAAAAGGATGTTAGAAACATGCAAAAGTTTTCTAACATCCTTTTTACTGCTAGCGATTAATTTTCAAACTGCTTAGCAACCTTTTCTGCGATCTCACGGTAATGGTCTAAGTACTTAGCATAATTATCATCGTACATGTAATCAGCATCTGCTTCTGGATCTTGAGACGTCAAAATCTTCGGACCATCATTCGTAATAACTAAGGTATGTTCGTATTGGCAACTCCAACCACCATCAGCAGTCTTGGCAAGCCAACCACTTGGATCACTGGTATCAGCTTCCCAAGTACCAGTGTTAATCATTGGTTCAACAGTAATGGTCATCCCGTTACGAAGACGGATTCCTTGACCGTGTTCGCCGTAATGAGGCACCATTGGATCTTCATGCATCGTTGGTTGAATACCGTGACCAACAAATTCACGGACATCCCCATAGCCATTCTCATCTTCTGTGTAGTGTTGAATCACCGCACCAATATCACCAATCCGGTTACCAGGAACACATTGGTCAATTCCCATAAACAGTGACTTCTTAGTAACGTCCATTAACTTTTGGATTTCAGGGGAAACTTCTCCTACCGCATAGCTCCAGCAAGAATCACTGAAAGCACCGTCGACACTGACAACCGTATCAACCTTTACTAAGTCGCCCTTCTTTAAGATTAACTTCTTACGAGGGAATCCGTGACAAATTTCATCATTAACACTAACACAGGTAGCGTACTTGTATCCTTCAAAGCCAATTTGTTCAGCTTTTGCTCCAGCAGCCTTGAAGTACTTCCGAGCGAATTCTTCGATCTTCCAACTTGAGATGCCTGGCTTAATAATTTTACGAAGGCCAAGGTGCATTGCCGCTAAGGCTGCCCCGGCCTTTTCCATTGCATCGATTTCTCGAGGTGATTTTAAACTAATCATTTTCGCGATCTCCTTATTTACAATTTAACATAAATAGTATACCACTTGTCTGCCCTGATATCGCAAACCGTGCTATACTATATGAACGCTATAGATTTAATGGAGGTTATAAAATGGCAAAAGCACTTGTAGTATACGCAACCATTACCGGTAATAATGAAGACGTTGCGGACATTATTACTGACGCTCTTGAAGATTTAGGAGTAGAAGTCGATGAAGTTGAAATGACAATGGCTGATCCAGCTGACTTTGAAGAAGCTGATATTTGTGTGATCTGTCCTTACACTTACGATGAGGGAGCTCTTCCAGAAGAAGGAATTGACTTTTATGAAGACTTGCAAGAAGAACAACTAGCAGGCAAAGTTTACGGAGTTGCCGGCTCTGGTGATACTTTCTATGGGGATGACTTCTGTGTCGCCGTCGATAAATTTGGGGATGCCCTTGCCAAGACAGGGGCAACTAAGGGCGCTGAAAATATTAAAATCAACCTCGCACCAGATGAAGAAGACATTCAAAAGCTCGATGCCTTCACTAAGCAATTAGTAGAAAAGGCGGCTAAACTGAATGATTAAGGATCTGTGGGTAAAATATAAGTCAATCATCGCCTACCTTTTCTGGGGCGTTGTCACAACGGTGGTTAACTTAGCAGTGTTCCAGCTTTTGAGTCCTGGACTTCACTGGAATGTTGCCCTTGCAACTGTAATTGCGTGGTTTGCATCCGTATTAGTTGCTTATTTTACCAATAAAGTCTGGGTATTTGGTTCCCATTACACTACCGTTAGTGACTTTATTGTTGAAATTTTCCGATTTTTCTTTTATCGTGGATTGACTTTATTTATCGATTTAATAATTACGTATGTAGGTATCAAAGTTTTAAAATTCGATACACCTCTCCAACAATTTATCGTTAAATTTATTGATAATGTCATTGTGGTAATTGCTAATTATATTTTCTCAAAGTGGTTAATCTTCAAAGATAACCGTGATATTGCAGATAAATAAATGATAGGATTCGGACTGTAAACTTACAGTGCGAATTTTTTATTTATTTTGAGAATCCCAACTATAATAAATATGAAGAAGGGACTGACCTAAAATGATGAAGAAATTTCCACCAATTGAAAAAATATTAGAAGCTTATACAGCAATTGCTGACAATCACGTTAAACTTGAAAACGATCAAGCACTCGTAACCTCTTCTAATGAAACGAAAACTTATACCGTTACCTTTCACGACAATACCTATACTTCAAATGACAATGCCTCTTACTGGCAAGGCTATCTTGGTTATCCTGGAATCGTGGTTCTGATGCTTCAGGGAAAGTTACCCTATGATAAGGAATTAGCTCAACAATTCGCTGGAGTTGATTGGAATAAAATCAATCAAGAATATAAGCGTAATTATGCGCAAGCTGCTGATACTGTTATGACTGCTAAAGGAATTGGTAAGAAGAAAGCAGAGACGGAACTTCATCATGTTTACGATACCCTAAAGCAATTACCAATTAACGTTAAACGTGGATCATTACGCCCACCTAAAGCAAACTAAAGGTGAATAAGAGACTACTCTTTTACATAAAAGCTCTCTTATTCACCTTTTTTATTGTTGTGATAAGTATTTTTCAACAATTTTAAGAATCTTTTCGCTTGCGTGTCCATCCCCAAATGGTACTTCCGCTAGTTCCATTTGCCGATACTTCTTCTCATCATTTAACAATTCAAAAACCGCTTGTTGAATCGTTGTCGGATCAGTACCAACAATTTTTACGCCCCCTTGGCTGACCGCTTCCTGACGTTCTGTTTCATCACGTAAAAGCAAAAGAGGGCGATGCAATGCTGGAGCTTCTTCCTGCAAACCGCCTGAATCAGTTAACAGAATCGAACTCCGGGCAGCAATATTTAAGAAATCATGGTGATTTAATGGTGCAATAAGATGAATTCGGTCATGGTCTCCTAAAATATCATTAGCCAGTGATTCTTCTTCTGGATGAGGATAAACAGGAAATATCAGGTCAAGATTGCTATTAGTTTCCACAATATCACGCATTGTATGGAAAACACGCTTCATGGGGGCACCAAGGTTATCTTTGCGCCGCATTGTCATTAATAAAATCCGATTATCTGCTGGGATGGACTGCAGTAAAGGATGCGTAAAATCTTCTTGTAAATTATGCTTCACACTATCAATTGAAGTATTTCCAGTAACATAGATTCGTTTTGCTGGATGGTGCTCTTGCAATAAATTATCGCGGGCACTTGTTGTTGGCGCAAAATAAAGGTCTGCTAGATTATCTGTAAGGCGCCGATGCATTTCATCAGGGAATGGCGAATACCGTTCATAGGTACGCAAACCAGCTTCGACATGGCCAAGTGAAATATGATGATAAAAGCTAATTAAGCTGGCAGCTAAAGTTGTAGTAGCATCACCAGCCACAATGATCATATCTGGTTGTCCGGCATTAATCACATTATTTAAGTTATGTAAAAGCTGGCTCAACAACTCAACTTCATTTGTGCTTGTTGCGTTCGATAAATCAACACTGAAATCAATTTGAAAATCCAAATATGCCAACGTGTCGTTTAATAATTGTGAATTTCCCGTTGCAACAAGAACCGGCTGCCAGGTCGCAGGATTTTGATGCATCAATCTAATGATCGGTGCCAACTTCAAAACCTCAGCCCGCGTACCAAACAAAAACATAATTTTATATGGTGGTTGCATTAACGACTCTCCCTTCAGTTTCTAATAAAAAAGACGTAATCACTAAACAAAGCAATCACGTCGACAGTGCATTATCAAATGGTCCCATCCGGATTTGAACCGGAATCGACCGCTTAGGAGGCGGATGTACTATCCAATTATACTATAGGACCAAACTAAAGAATATTATCGCATTTACGAAGGATTTCGTAAAGACGATAATTATTCTTTTTTAATTTTCGTTATTTTTACGACGATGCTTCAAACGAATTCCTTTATTTTTGCGATTCTTTTTCTTCCGCCGTTTCTTTGGCTTCGAGAATCCACTAAGGGTTTGATTCATCTTTTTATGGGTTTCACCACTTAATTGTTCTTTTTGTAGGTGACGACTAGCCTGTTTTTTGATTGAAACTACCCGTTGCCCTTCTTCTGGTTTCTGGTTGGTTAATTTATTATCACCAATATAGAGCTTAGTTAGTTCATAGTCACTATCAGCAAGCAACTTCTTAAGGTCACGAATATCATGATCATCACCTAAACTAAGTGCTAACCCTGGTTCTCCTTGTCGCCCAGTACGACCAACCCGATGAATATAAGTATTGAGCGATGTTGGCAAGTCAAAGTTAATAACAGCAGGCAATTTAGGAATATCAATGCCCCGGGCTGCCAAATCCGTTGTCAACAATAACTTGATTTGTCGCTTCCGAAACATCCGCATTGCTTTTTCACGTTGTACTTGTTTCTGTCTACCACCCAAGGTATCTACCGGAACATGTTCGTGTCGCAACCGACTTGCAGCATAGTTAAGGGTGCGGGTACTGTTGAAGAAGACAAGCGCCCGAAAATCTTTAATACTTGTCAGCCGACGTAAAGTTGCTGCTTTTTGCGCATTGGTTCGTGCACTTAAGTAACCATGTTCTACCGGTCCCTGAGAAATATCCTCATCACGAACATCAATAGTTTCAATATCGCGACCAAACATCACATTCAATTCATCCAGAACAGGAGATTTTGTAGCAGAAAAGAATGCTAGTTGAGTAGATAACGGGGTCGCACGCTCAATATCTTCTACGACAGCTAAAGTATCGTCTTGAAGCATGTCATCAGCTTCATCAATAACCATTGTCATTAAATGGCCGAGTTTTAAGTGATGGTTATCAAGCATATGGAGTACCCGTCCAGGTGTCCCTACTACGACATCAGGGTGTTGGTGTAAATTCATAACTTGTCGCCGTAAATTTGCCCCCCCTGTCAGGGATTGAACGCTAACGCCAATTAAAGTTGCCCATTCACGGATTACCTTGGTTGTTTGAATTGCCAATTCTTGTGAAGGTGCGAGAACCAATAATTGAGTTCCCTCGCCTGGCATAA
Source organism: Limosilactobacillus sp. DJ3M12 (assembly GCF_947381695.1). Classification (NCBI taxonomy): domain Bacteria; kingdom Bacillati; phylum Bacillota; class Bacilli; order Lactobacillales; family Lactobacillaceae; genus Limosilactobacillus; species Limosilactobacillus sp. DJ3M12. Next base: position 27,920 of record NZ_CANCWY010000018.1, read on the forward strand.
TCTTAGGCAAGAGTGGCAACGTAAAGGCTAGGGTCTTACCAGAGCCAGTCGGTGCTATTCCAAGGACAGATTGGTCAGTTTTTAATGCCGGCGCAACTGCTTTTTGGATTGCTGTTGGTTGCTTGTATTTTTCATCAAAGTGTTTTTGAAATTGTTCGATCAAATTAAATCATCCTATTCTTGATCGTTATCAGATGGGAAAACTAGTTGAGCAGATTGACGAAGGGAGTACATAACTGAGTTGACCGTCTTAGATAATTCTAACCAATGCTTGTACTTCTTCATTTCTTCTTCATCATCAGGATTGTTAAAGAGGTCTGCAAAATCATTCATTTCATCAGTCATTGAGTTTTCTTCAACGGGCGCTTCGATTGGGTGCGCATTTTGGTCAGCATCATAATAAGTAACCTTTCGCGTATCAAAAATACTATCAAAGACTAAAGTATCTTTCAAGCCGTAAACTTCAGAATAAAGGTGGGAGTTAGCTGTCTTACCAAAGTTGAGAGTGACAGTAAATTTGTCATAGTTAAGAATTGCAACCCCTTTACCATCAACCCCAGTTTTAGTCAGAGTTGGGAAATAAACTACAGATTCTGGTTCACCGTAAATAGTAACGGCCCCATATACAGCATATACACCGAGGTCCATTAAAGCTCCCCCAGCATACTTAAGGGTAAAAATATTTGGATATGGTTCACTGCCATTAAGAACTTTATCAAAACGTGATGAGTATTTCATTACAGTGATGGTTGCTCCTTGAATATAATGTTCCTTCATCTCATCAACTTTCTTCAAGGCAGCTTGATAAATCTTGGTATGGATATGACGAGCTGCTTCAACCAAACGTGCCTTAGGATGGGCTGCCAATAATGATTCAATCGCACTGTATTCACTTGGATTTACGAAGGCTGGCTTTTCAACAATAATAAATTTATCGTTTTCAATTGCTTTCCGTGCTTGTTGGTAGTGCAAACTATTTGGTGAAGCAATATAAACGACATCAAAATCGCCCTCTTCAAAGAACTTATCAATGTCATCGTAAAATTCAGTTGCTCCATATGGCTTGCCAAACTTCTCAGCATGTTCTAATGTCCGAGAATAGACAGCTGTCAATTCATATTTTCCTGTTTTCTTGGCTGCATCTAACATCTGATCAGTAATAATATTTGTTCCAATAACACCAAGTTTTAACATAAAATCAACTCTTCCTTTTCAAATATTTCTTTGCTTACATCTAATTTTAACAATTATTGCGCGTTTTTAACAGAAATGAAATCTTCTGATAATAGAAATGTGTGTATAATTAGTTATGTTATAGAATGACTTATCACTTAATTGAGGAGACTGATAAAATATGAGAAAAAAAGGAATGTTACTTTTCGGCGCGGGACTAATGGCTGGACTCACCAGTACTTTAGGGTTCAGTCGCGCAAAGAAAAGCAATAATACGATTTCGTTACCTATCTTTTATGCGGGCACATGGCAATATTATGATAAAGAACGAGATCGCTCTCATAAAATAACTATCTCTCCTGAATTAAAGCTCGGCATCGATAACCAAATCATTCCGGCAACGGTTCAGCAAATCAAACCTGATAAGTTAGTTTTCCTTGATCGGTTTGGCTATCACATTACTATTCGGGCAAATGAACAACGGCCAGTTTCATTAACCGATGAAGCTGATGACCAAGTTTATACTATTCAACCATTAAAATAATGTTTGCGAGGCTGAGAAAAAACTTTTGTTTTTTCAACGGCCTCATTTTTTTATACGAATGTTGTTACGATATCGTGGAAATTAACTACAAGGCTCGAGGCTAAGTCCGAACGATAATCAGCCCGTGCCGTGCTAATCACCGTTCTATTCTTAGCCCACCGCCTTGTCGAGAAAGTTAATTCCCACTCACGTTTTTTAAATTATTTTCGAGCATACTGACGATGTGCTGGTGCCTTATAGTTTTGCATAAATGCCAAAATCTGATCAAACTGGTCACTAAAACAGATACTATTCAAATAAGGATCTTCTACAAAGCCCGCCTTATTCATTTGCTTAAATAGATCGTTTAACGAATCATAAAAGCCATTAAAGTTGTAAAAAGCAACGGGCTTATGATTATCCCCAACTGTTGTCCATGAAGCGGCTTCGGTAATTTCCTCTAATGTCCCAAAGCCGCCGGGAAAAGCTAATAGACCATCCGCAAGATCCATCATCGTTTGCTTGCGAATATCCATATTAGGGACAATTCTTACATCTTTTAATTCGTTATAAATGGCTCCACGATCAGCCAGCTCAGTAGTTATTACCCCGTGAACAACGCCGCCATTTTTTAAGACTGTCCGAGCAAGGGTTCCCATCAAGCCAAACGCACCGGCACCATAAACCAATTCAATATCGTGTTGGACCAACCATTCACCAAATCGGTGTGCTTCATGATTAAATGCCGGATCATTACCATCACGTGCACCACAATAGACTGCAATTCGTTTAATCATACAACCACTCCCCTTTAATATTTTTTAGAGAATCTAATTGATGCTTAATTGTTGCTGCCGCACTCTTAATCTCTTCTTCTTCCAATGGATAAAGTTTTAAGAGCAGAAGGTTGCCAATTCCTTGACGACCAATTAACGCTGGAAAACTGATGTAAGTGGAATATTGCGGCTGATAAATTGCAACTGGCAACGCTAATTGTTCATCCGCGAAAATCGCCGTAATAATTCGGAGAGTCCAGGCAGTAACAGCACTAACATTATACCCTAACCCATCAAGAGTGTACCAATTACTAAGGTTCGCCTGAATTTTAAGCTGACTTTGATCTAAGTGGTGGCCATTGATTGCCGCGGTTAAGGGCTGGCCATTTACGCGAACAGTTGACCAAGCGAATACTTGATGGCCATCATGCTGACCATAGACAAAGCCAGTTACATTAGCAGCAGCGACCTTTGCGGTTTCTGCAATTGCCCGATAAAGGCGAGCGGTTTCAACAACTGTGCCAATCCCAATTACTTGTTTTTGCGGTAAGCCAACTTTTTGCTGGAGAACAGCAGTAATTGACTCATTAGGATTAGTAAGGTTAATTAGGATCCCACTAAAATCACTCTTAAAAATCTTATTACCAACTTGTAAGGCCTGCTGATAACTGGTCTCAAGCTCAGCCATTGGTTGTTGCTTCATCAAAGCACTCTTTCCAAAGGCTGTAATAAGAACATCCGCATCGGCTAAGGCAGCATAATCTTGAATAATTATTTTTGTATGAGTCGCCAAGACCGTCTGCGCATCATTTAAATCGGCCTGAATTGCAATTGCTAGTTGATCTTTGTCATCAATCAAAACTAATTCGTCAACTTTTCCGTTCATTACCAACTGGTTGGCTAACATTTCACCCACATGACCGAGACCAATAATTCCAATCTTTCTCATTTTTAGCTCTTCTTTCTATTTCCCGGGAAATAACGAAAGTGAAGATAAGGTTATTACCCTACTTTAAAAAGATAGAGACTAGGAAATAATCTCCTCAGTCTCTTTTATTTTTCCTGAAAATCCTGAACTTCTGGGAAATCACTAAGAATTACATCACGGGCACCCTTTGAGAAATCAAAAGTTGCTTGAGCATTATAACTTTCTTGATGATCTCCTACATGTAATACTACTTGCGTTGGTTGCAAGTCTATTTGGACACCTAACTCAATGGCAGCTTTAACCAATTGTTGAACATCGTCTGAGTAAACATCGCTGACTGCTTGCAGCGGATGTTGGAAATTAATATTTTTCGTGTAACGATCATTGGCAATTTTTAACCCAAATGATAATAAATTACCATTTTCAAGTTGATCTGCTAACTGACCACTAAGGGTTAGCGAAGGATCATCCACTCGTCGTTGTACGAACTTCAAAGCAAGCTGGTATTCTCGCGGAGCATTAAACTCAACAATAAAGTTTTGCAACTCTGCGATTAACTGCATTGCTTCTTCATGCATCCACGGTAATTGTTCCTTTGGTTTTTGTAAGGCCACTTCATTATTCCGCTTTTTTGCTTCCGCTAATCGTTCCTCCAAATTATCAGGTAATGGTGAAAGAATACTATTTAAAAGCATTAATTCAAGGAAGTTAATCGTATCATCACTAATTCCTGTTCGCGACAACGGGTCAAGGTCAAAATTACGAAATTCAAGATAATCAATTCCCTTATGTAAGGCCCCATCAATATCATGCATATCATGGTTATGCCGCCGTAATCGTACTGGGCCAAAGAATTCCTTCATACTATAGTAAGTGCCATTATCCATAAAGTGCTTTAGTTCTGCAAAATGCTGGTCGTATGAAGTATAGGTAACTTGCTCATTGGTAAAGTTATCATCCCCATAATCACTACAACGCAAACTCCGAACTGGCAACTCCAAATCCTCTGGAATACTATGTGGCATATCTTCAGAAACCGGACTTGCTCCATATAAGTACGTAAATAACCATTGATAAAGGTAGAATTTTTGCGCTAATTTAAAGTAAAGATGATTTTGAAAATCAATGCGGTTTGGATACCGGTCCGCATAAAAACGATGATAAATCTCGTTGATTAATTCACCATCCAAACTAAAATTAACATGGACATCCCCTAAAATTTCTTGAACAATACCATATTTCTTCCCTAGATAATCATGAGTCCCTTGGTCCCATTTCTTAGTAAATGCAGTTTGTAAATACTCAAGGTCATGCTGATAAGTCGGTCCTGGCGCCATACTTAACGGCCATAATCGTTCATCACTCCGTAAATGTGAGATAACAATCTGCTCTAACATTTTTAATTGCCGGACTGCATTCTTAGCCCCAACAACTGGACCCGTTTCAAAGTCCATCATGTCATCCGTATAGCCTGAGTTCAAATAAATATTATATTGCCGTGAACGCAGATTTTCAGGATATGGATAACGACTTGCCCGCCCATTGGTCAAAATTCGGTGCTTCTTTGCCTCTAAACCAAACTGTGAAGAAAAAAGTTTGGCATTTAATGACGGTTCTTTTAAAGCTGCTTTAAGTTGATCATAATCGGTTCCCATCCAAGAATCCCTCCAATCAATCATTTTAATTTTATTCAAATTCAACCATAACACTTTTGAAATATAATAGACAATAATAACTTAATTATTTTACTGGATAATCACTTCAAAATAGATTAACGCTTTCTGTCCTTAATTATATCAATCTCCGCCACCAAGGAACACAAAATTGCTGATATGCTTTATTCTTAGCAAAGAAATGATTAATTCCGCTATTTTTACACTGATGTTCCCTTAATGAATTGACATAATCAGCATAAATCTTTATTCGTTGCGAATCCGGAACACCCCGCCATGCTATAACATCCTGCATATTTCTTACTAAGTCAGCATAATTACCGCCATCATCATAATCAATAGGTGCCTGCCAATATTTTTTAGCGACCCTTCGAAGCTGACTATCGGTCGGTTGAGTAATATCAAGACGTTGATGAGTGTGACGATATTTACCAGTTACATAATACTCTCCATAGGGAATTCCATAGTTAAAAGATTCTGTATCAGCGATTTGCCGTAATTGATTGGTCGAATAATGCGTGGGGTCTGAATCAACTCTTCCTTGGTTATCAAAGCGATAAATATTCCATTGACTAACAAACTTTCCTGTTTCGATATCAACAATAAATTCAATCATTCGGGCTGGATTAGCATACCGACGATACGAATTACGAACTAATTGAACCTTCATATTAGAGGGGTAAGCAAATTTATGATGATAACGATTATGGTAATTAGCACCAGTTTTAAAGTCTAATTTAAAGTGATTATCGTGGGCATAGGAAAGCAATCGTTGAAAATCTGTCGCTTCTGGTGAAAGAGAGGGACGCTGATATTGGCGAATAAAAGTGATGTTTTGCCGATCAAGATAACTGCGAAATAAATGAATTTTGCGTCCTAACAAATCTGCTTTTAGCCCTTTCTTCCCTGAATAAGCCGTCACAACTAGATCACGAAAATAAGGATAGAAAAAAACTGGTAGGGGCTAACTGAGGTGAAAATTGATATACAGTTGGTGAAAATTGAAGAAATCCATAGTTATCAATATAAGCTTGTAAATGGTGATTAATAATTAAATCAAGCTGTTCATGAGCGTTAAGACCGCTTTGTTTCAAGGTTCTTATATAATTAACGGAACCAATTTGATTTGCTTTTATCATGTTATTTGTCATAAATATCATTTAACGGTTCATGAACCATCGTAACATGCTCGCGCTCGGCCTCCATAAAATGGTCACCCACAGATTCAAAACCATATTTTTTGTAAAAGTCCTCAACATAGGCTTGGGCATGAATAGTTATCTTAAAGTTGGGGAAATTCACTTTGATTCCACTTAATAAATGTTCAATAATCTTTCCACCTAAACCAATCCCGCGTGCTTGTGGAGCCACAACTACGCGACCAAAAGTTACAACATCATTCTGAATAAAATAACGTGCATAAGCAACTACTTCACCATTAGTAGTCGCAAAAACATGGTGCGCAAGTGGGTCACTATCATCCGGATCAGGATAGGAACTCTGTTGTTCTCCATTAAAAACTTGTGCTCGTAACTTAAGAATGGCAAAAAGTTCATTAACTGTTAGTTCAGTAAATTGTTTATCAAACCATTGCATAATTTATCCCTCCTATAATTTTATATATTATACAAAAAACTAGTAAGTTAGCATAATTTTCCCGCAAAGCAATTTTATTATTAAATTTATGGAATATAATAAAGGTAAGGATTTATTTATTAAGGGAGCGTTCAATAATGGATAATTTTTCACCTAATCGTCGAAACGTTGTTGATATTACCGACTTAAATAAGTTTTTAACAAAAATGTATGGTTTAATGACCCTGGCAGTATTGCTTTCTGCCTTAACCGCTTGGCTCGTAATGACTGTTTTCGCTCAGCAATTTACTGCTTTTATGGTCAATAACCGCTGGGGAATGTGGTTAATTATCCTCTTGCCAATTATCCTAACGTTTGGGATTAATTTTAATGCTACTCGTAGTCCTGGTCTTTGTCTGTTCCTATTAATTTTAACAGCGATCGTCTACGGAATTACCTTTGCTTTTATCGCAGGCGCTTATGCTGGTACTGATATTGCAACAGCCTTCGTTTCCTCAGCGGGTGTATTCTTAACAATGGCGATTATTGGTACTTTTTCTCACCGTGATTTTACGCGACTTGGTTCTTATGCCAGTGCAGCCTTAATTGGCATGATTATCGCCATGCTGGTTAACTTTTTTGTGCAAAGTCCAATAATTAATTATCTGCTTTCAATCGTTGCAGTAATCATTTTTACGGCATTAACAGCTTGGGATGCGCAACGAATGAAAAATATCTATACCGAGTGTAATGGTCAAGTATCATCCAATGGGCTAGCTGTCCTTGGTGCATTACAGCTTTACCTTGATTTTATTAATCTCTTTATTAGTTTCTTAGACATTTTTGGATCAAGTAATGAAAGATAAAAACATTAAATAACAAAAATGGTTAGCGAAAAAATGCTAGTTTTTTCCTGACCGTTTTTTCTTAGTATATTTTTTCCGCACTAATGCCTCTTTAATACACGGATAGTGACGAATAAGAATTAATGTGTATGTACCAGTTGTAACCGTAAGTAATAGCCAAATTACCCACCCATTATCTGGCAAAAATTTAAAACGTTCTCGTAAAACTTCATCTAATAATTCAAATAATAGCCCTTTAAAAGTCATCTTTAACCCTAAAAGGTGATCCGTTGCAATTTCAACCATAAATACGAGGGCAAATCCATTTGAACTACTCCCACTTAGCTAAACCTACGGTTTAATGCTTGAAGTGGGAGATTCTGGAAACATCGCATACTTACCCTACCGATTCTGAACGAACC
>NZ_CANCWY010000019.1:0-32593 GCF_947381695.1 Limosilactobacillus sp. DJ3M12
TCTTTTGTTTAGGGGTATTCAAAAGTCTACCACAAATGGCTTTTCTATTTTTCTAACTTAATTTTACAAACGGCGTTATTAAAAAATAAAAGCTATGCACTGAATTGCATAGCTTTTATAGACTGAATTACTTTTCTTCAGCTGGCTTTTCCTTAGCCCACTTACGAATAGCTTCGATCTTCTTTTCTTTTAATGCTCGCTTGTACTTTGAAGCGATTGGGCGACGGCCTTGTACGCCGTATGGGTGTGCTTTACGCATGTTACTTTGCCTCCTTTAATATTAAACGTAAATTAATTAACGTTCCAATTATACCGGTCATTGTTTTAAAAAGCAAGTCTCCCTTAATCCAAAACAACTATCCCGTGAATGCCATTTCCAAAATTTAACAATTTATCTAACTTTGATAAACGATTAACTTTGCTATTACATTAGTAATTTCAGCAATCGAACTATACCGATCTGTAAAAACATTCTTCAAATACTGATATTATAACAGTTAACTTTTTAGACCAATTGTAGTATGATACAAAATGTAGATGAAAGAGAATAAAGGTATAAGGTCAAGGAGGATGTTATAATGTCAGTAAATAAATTAAACGTTTTTAACGTTACCGCTAACTGGAACGAATTAGATCAAGAATGCGCAGCAGCTGAATTAGCACTAATTAGCGAAAGTATAAATAAGAAATAAATTTCACTTAAAGAAGATAAAATAAAACCTTTGAGGGGAGCGAGACAGAAGTCACTTGTGACTTCGTTTTCGAGCCCCCGCAAGCAACAATAGGCCTCTAACGTTCGGCTTTACCGGACATTAGAGGCCGTTGTTGTACTGCGTATTTGCTTTTTATGAAAGTAACTTAACTTATGTCACAGTCCCCTCAAAGGTTTTTTATTGTTTAACCTGTGATGCACGCAACTCATCAGCATAAGCATTCAATTTACGTAAACGATGGTTAACACCCGACTTGGAAATTGGACCACCAGGAACCAATTCCCCTAATTCTTTTAGACTAACCTCTTGATGGGCTAATCGCGTTTCTGCAATTTCCCGCAACTTATCAGGTAAGCTGTTAAGACCTACTCGTGAATCAATAAATTCAATATTTTCGATTTGGCGCGTTGACGCATTCGCAATCTTATTCAGGTTAGCATTTTCACAATTTACTAATCGGTTAACTGAATTCCGCATATCTCGTACAATTCGAACATTCTCAAATTGAAGCATTGAATTAGTTGCACCAATTAATGACATAAAATCCGCAATTTTTTCGGCTTCTTTCAAGTAAACGATAAAACCACTACGGCGAGCGGTTGTTTGAGCATTCAAACCAAACTTGTTCATCATCTGAGCAATGATCTCATTATGTTCTTCATAAAGGGAGTATATCTCCAAGTGGTAGCGAGAAGTTTCAGGATTATTCACTGATCCCCCCGCTAAAAACGCACCTCTTAGATATGAACGGACCATCCATTCATCCTTAAGTAATTCTACAGGTACTTGTTCTTTAATTTGATAATTTTGTAAAATACCAAGATCATCTAAGACATGTTGTGCATGATAGCGTAAGCGAACTATATATTGGTTATTCTTTTTTAATTTCATTTTACGACGAACCACGATTTCACTTTCTACCCCGTAAAATTGTTTTAAAAGTGAATAGATTCGTCGCGCAATTGCCGGGTTTTCAGTCTGAACATTCAAAACTAACTGGTGGTCAGCAATGCCAATCGACCCGTTCATCCGAATAAGGGCCATCAATTCTGCCTTTGCATTATCCCGATGAACAGTAATTCCTGTTAATTCTTTCTTTACTTCGCTTGCATATGACATCTAGCATCAGTCTCCTAACTACTCGTGAACTTGGTGAAGTCGATTCATTAATTCTGCTACAACTTTATCACGATCATGGAAGGCACCATTGTCTTTTAGCCGCAGAAAATTTGAACTAATTACACGACAATGCTGTGCTCGTAGCCCTTGGAAATCATGCTTAACTGGTTGAGAAATTTCATTCCATTCCTGAAAATCAAGATAATTTTCTGGAACAGGTTGAATATTGACTAAGACCGTATTAATAAAATTCTTCCCAAGGTGATGGTTTAATACCCGAACATGATCAGCATCTGTAAAGTTATCCGTTTCACCTTTTTGCGTCATAATATTGCAAATATAGACAACTTCAGCCTTACTTTCGTAAACAGCTTGCCCTACTTCAGAAATCATCAAGTTTGGCAGGATGCTAGTAAATAAGCTTCCAGGGCCAAGGACAATTTGATCTGCGTTCTTTATTGCTGTTATAACCTCTGACACAGGACGAGCAGGATGCCCATCATTATCTTTAGAAGGTGTTACCCAGACCCGTTTAATTTGCTTATGGGCAGCCGTTATTTCCGATTCACCACTTAACTTTGTACCGTCTGTAAATTCAGCATTTAAGGTCAACGGCTCATTAGCAACAGGATAAATATGTCCATTAATCTTCATCATTTCTGATAACTCTTGAACAGCGGTAAAAATACCACCCTTCATTTCAGACAAAGCAGAAATAATTAAATTACCAATCGCATGCCCGGCAAAGAACTGGTCACTACTCTTAAAACGATATTGAAAAATATCAAGTTCGAGATCAGGTAATTCTGATAACGCAACTAAACCGTTTCTAATATCACCAGGTGGAACCACGTTAATATAGTTTCGTAAAATTCCTGAAGAACCACCATCATCAGCTACTGTTACGACTGCCGTAACATCAACATTTTGATCGCGCAATCCACGAAGGACAACCGGTAGACCAGTTCCTCCGCCAATCACTACAATCTTTGGTTTATGCAACATAATTAAAACTCCTCTTTACTTTGCCTTCTCAATATCGCGATGGTAAGTATTTACTTTATATCCCTTTTCTTTTAAATCAGCAGATAATTTGTTAGCAATAGTTACGGACCGGTGTTGACCGCCCGTACACCCAATTGCAATGGTCAGGCTGCTCTTTCCCTCCTTAATGTAACCCGGAAGAGCAATCTCTAAGAGCGACCGTAAATGCTGGTAAAATTCCTTAGCCAGCGGACTCTGCACAACATAATTTTGAACAGCTGGATCATTTCCCGTTAAGTGCTTTAATTCTGGAATATAGAATGGATTAGGGAGGAAACGAACATCCATTACGATATCCGCATCAAGTGGCAACCCATATTTAAACCCAAATGACATTACTTCAACATAAAAGTCATTACCTTCACCATGTCCGAATAATTTATTAAGCCTTAACTTTAGATTTCGTGGTGTCACATTAGTGGTGTCAATTACTATATCCGCTTGACTCTTAAGATCTGTTGAAAGCTTTCGTTCTAATTCTACCCCATCAAGTATCCGACCTTGTGGAGATAAGGGATGAGAACGTCTTGTTTCCTTATAACGTGAAATTAACGTGACATCATTAGCATCTAAGAAGAGTAGTTTCACATCTAAATCAGCCCGTTTTTTCAGTTTTTCAAAGTTTGGTAAAACCTCATCGTAAAATCCGCGTGAACGCATATCCATTACCATGGCGATTTTATCAAACTCTCTCGAATCTTCTATCACATCAACAAAACGTTCTGCCAATCCAGGAAGCATGTTATCAATTACGAAATATCCTAAATCTTCTAAGCTATGAACGGCAACGGTTTTCCCCGCACCACTCATCCCTGTAATAATTACTACTTTTAATTTTTTATCTACCATCACTAGTTCCTCTTTTCGCATACAGCTACCCAACTATTTTATCACATCAAGCCGGGTGTGTCTTATTTGAGCAACAAAAAAGGCCAAGTCAAACTCAGCCTTAAATATTAATGCATCCGTCGTTGATCCATCCGTTTAACAATATATAAGATTGGTAATCCTACGATGACGATTCCGATAAAAAGAATTACACCAGCTGGATCATTCATAACTTCACTTACGAGGACAAAGATTCCACCAGCAATCGCAATAATTGGCACTAAGGGGTAAAGCGGTGTGCTGAATGGGCGCGGTCCCTTATTCTTATGTCTTAAAATGAAGATCCCAAAGAATGCTAAAAGATAGAAACAATAAACGGTAAACACACACAAATCTGATAAGTGATCAGGGTCAAAGAAGAACATCATAACCGTTGCAAGAATGATAATAAACATCGTTGCGACTACTGGTGACTTACCCTTTGGCGTGATATATGCGAGATAGCGTGAGAATGGCAAATCATGACGACGCGCCATTGCGTATACAATCCGGGGGAAAGTAATCATTTTCCCGTTCAAAGTCCCCATCATCGAAATAATAATTCCGGCTGACAGCAATTTTCCTCCAATTGCGCCAAAAGCTTTCACCGCTAAGTATGCAGTTGCATTTTCACCTAGCCGATGAATAGTGTTAACTGGAAGGAACTTAAGAATCCCAACAGTAATTAAAGTATAAATAATAAGAACAGCAGTAATCCCTAAAATAATAGCTCGTGGCAATAATTTTTGGGGATTTTTCATTTCTCCCCCAAGGTTTGCGATTAAAATCCAACCATCATAACCAAATAAGGTTGCTAAAACTGCTACCCCAAACCCACCAGTTGATTGGTGAATTTCGGTAACCGTTTGACCAAAAGCATCTTGATGCCCCCAGAACAAACCAAAGATAATAATTGCCGCAATTGGAATCATTTTTCCAGCAGTCGTGATAATCGAAAAAATTGCCCCAACTTTATTTTCAAAAAGGTTCATTACGCCAATGGCAATCACTGTAATCACTGCTAAAGGTATTCGCCACTGGGTTCCTAAACCAAAGAAGTTTGCCATTAAAATACTCATAAATCCGGCAACTGAAGCAATAATTGCTGGCCCATAAACAATTACTTGCATCCACCCGGCTAAAAATCCTAAAAGGCGACCATATAAGTTTTCAATATAGACATATAGTCCCCCGGTATATGGCATTTGGGCACCAATTTCCGCCACTGTTAATCCACCAGTTAAAGTAATAATTCCTCCAAATACCCAGGCTGCAATTGCAAGAGTAGATGTGCCAGCGCTATCAAGAACAGATCCTTGTTTAAAGAATATTCCCGATCCAATAATTGTCCCAATAACAATCGAAATAGCGGACCAGAATCCAAGCGACCTTTTTAGTTCATCTGTTGGCTGTTGATTCATCATCATTCCTCCATTCTTAATATTAGGCAAAATAAAAACCCGGGATATCACCTATTAATGCAATTTGGTCACGCCAAATGATTAATAGAGAACCCGAGTCTGTATAAACCTATTGATTGGGTACACCAAAATCACTCAGCCTTAATAGAGTTAGAGGCTGAGGAGGAAGAAAACTGTTGATTTTGATTATTAAAAAATAACATTTCTTTTCCCTCGTTTCGTGTACGTTGATTTTTATTAGAATACCATTAGAAGAATTAGATTGCAACTACTTTTTTTGCTTGGCTTCTCGTTCTTCTGCCCATTTTTGATCACGTTCGAGCATCTCTTTTAAATATTTACCAGTGTAGCTTCCCTTTACTTCTGCTACTTGCTCTGGTGTTCCGGTAGCGACAACATTACCTCCACCAGCTCCTCCTTCAGGGCCAAGGTCAATTAGCCAGTCCGCTGATTTCACAACATCTAAATCATGTTCAATCACTAAAACAGTATTTCCCATATCGACTAACCGCTGCAGGACAGCTAATAAGCGCTTGATATCATCCATGTGCAATCCAGTAGTTGGCTCATCTAAAATATAGAAACTCTTACCGTGAGACTGCCGGTGAAGTTCAGCTGCTAATTTCATTCGTTGAGCTTCTCCACCTGAAAGGGTAGTTGCTGGTTGACCAAGGTGAACATAACCCAGCCCAACGTCTTCAATAGTTTGCAATTTGCGCTTAATTTTTGGAATCGCACTAAAGAATTCAAGAGCTTCCGAAACAGTCATATTAAGGACCTCAGCAATATTCTTGCCCTTGTATTCAACTTCAAGTGTTTCAGAATTATAACGTGTTCCATGACAAACTTCACATGGCACATAAACATCTGGCAAGAAGTTCATTTCAATTTTAATAATTCCGTCCCCGCGGCAGGCTTCACAACGCCCACCCTTAACATTAAAGCTAAAACGCCCCTTAGTATAACCACGCATTTTAGCTTGGTTGGTTTGGGCAAATAATTCACGGATGTCATCAAAGACTCCCGTATAAGTTGCAGGGTTACTTCGTGGAGTACGACCAATTGGCGATTGATCAATATTGATAACTTTCTCAATATTTTCGACCCCGCTAATCGACTTGTACTTGCCAGGCTTTGCTGAATTATTATTTAATTTTTGTGCCAAGACCCTTTTGAGAATCATATTAACAAGGGTTGACTTCCCTGAACCAGAAACCCCCGTTACGCAAATAAACTCACCAAGTGGAAAATCAACTGTAATATCCTTTAAGTTATTTTCCGCTGCTCCTGTAATAGTAATTTTCTTACCGTTACCTCCTCGACGCTCTTGAGGTACTGGAATAAATTTTTTCCCTGATAAGTATTGGCCAGTTAAGGATTTCCGTGATCGCATAATTTGCTTAGGAGTTCCGGCTGCCATCACTTGGCCTCCATTTTCACCAGCTCCAGGGCCAATATCAACAATGTAATCGGCCGCGCGCATTGTATCTTCATCATGTTCTACAACAACAAGTGTATTACCAAGGTCACGCATAGCCTTTAACGACTCAATCAAACGGTCATTATCTCGTTGATGAAGTCCAATTGACGGCTCATCAAGGACATACATTACTCCTGATAAATTAGAACCAATTTGGGTTGCTAATCGAATTCGCTGAGCTTCTCCCCCTGAAAGAGTTCGTGCTGAGCGACTTAAAGTTAGATATTCAACACCAACATTTTTCATAAAGGTTAATCGATCAATTATTTCTTTTAAAATCGGCTTAGCAATTTCATTTTTTTGTGCAGAAAGTTTGATGCTCTTAAAGAATTCAAGGGAATCACTAATTGATAAAGCGGAAACTTCACCGATATTTCGCCCATCAATCTTTACTGCTAAGGCCCGCTGGTTTAGCCGGTAACCATGACAAACCGGACATGGAAGCTCAGTCATATACTTTCTCATTTGTTCCCTTGTAAAATCTGAGTTAGTCTCCCGGTATCGTCGGCTAATATTATTGATAACACCTTCAAATGGCACATCGACATCCCGAATGCCACCAAAGTCATTCTCATAATGGAAGTGGAATGGTGTTTCACCATTACCGTACAAAATCTGTTGTTGTTGCTTTTTAGGCAACTTATTGAAAGGAGTATCCATATCAATGCCAACCGACTTGCAGAATTGTTCTAACATTTGGGGATAGTATTGCGATGAGATTGGATTCCAGGGAACAATTGCCCTTTCTTTTAAGGTCTTTGTTCGGTCAGGAACCACTAAATCAATATCTACTTCAAGTTTCAATCCTAACCCTTCACATTCTGGACAAGCACCAGTAGGAGCATTAAAGGAGAATAACCGTGGCTCTAATTCACCAACTGTAAATCCACAAATGGGACAGGCATATTGTTCAGAAAATGGAATTGGGTCTCCACCAATCACATCAGCAATTGCATAACCATCGCTTAAGCGGAGAGCCGATTCAAAGGAGTCAAATAACCGCGACCTAATTCCCTCTTTGATGATGATTCGATCAATCACGACATTAACCGTATGTTTTTTATTTTTATCTAATTCAGGGACTGAATCAAGGTCATAAGTTTCGCCATCCACTTGAACTCGGACAAATCCCTCACGCTTAATTGTTTCAAAGACTTTCTTTTGTGTTCCCTTTTTATCACGAACAACCGGCGAAAGAATTTGCAGACGTGTCCGTTCAGGCAATTCTAGTACCCGATCCACCATTTGTTCTGGTGACTGACTAGTAATTGGAATATTATCGTTCGGACAAATTGGTATACCAACCCGTGCCCATAGTAAGCGGAGAAAATCGTTAATTTCAGTCACGGTTCCGACCGTTGAACGCGGATTATGGGATGTTGTTTTTTGGTCAATTGAAATTGCTGGAGATAACCCGTCAATCGAATCTACATCTGGCTTATCCATCTGGCCTAAAAATTGCCGCGCATAAGCCGATAAACTTTCCACGTAGCGTCGTTGTCCTTCTGCATATAATGTATCAAAAGCTAAAGAACTCTTTCCAGAACCCGATAGGCCAGTTACAACGACTAACTTGTTTTTCGGAATAGTAATATCAATATTTTTTAGGTTATGAGCCCGTGCCCCATGAATTATGATCTTATCATTTGCCACGAAATAATCCCTCCTCTATTTTTTTGCTTTTGTCTTTAATTCCATTATCGTATCACGAAGCGTAGCAGCCTGTTCAAAGTCAAGGCGTTTAGCAGCAGAGCGCATTTGCTCTGTTAATTCATCAAGCATCTTTGCTTGGGCCTCTTTATCTAGCTTTGCAAAATCTTTGTCAGTAAATTCAGCACTGTTATCTGCTTCAGCTTCATCCGTTGCTTTCTTAGTAACAGTAATTGCTTCTTGAATTGGCTTGATGATTGTATGCGGCGTAATGTGATGTTCTTCATTGTATTTCATCTGAATCGTCCGTCGCCGCTTTGTTTCATCCATTGCCTTTTGCATCGAGTCAGTCACGGTATCAGCATACATAATTACTGCCCCATTCTCATTCCGGGCCGCGCGACCAATCGTCTGAATAAGTGAACGTTCATTACGTAAAAAGCCTTCCTTATCGGCATCAAGAATGGCGACCAAGGATACTTCTGGAACGTCTAGCCCTTCCCGCAAGAGGTTAATTCCAACAAGAACATCAAATTTACCAAGACGGAGATCACGAATGATTTGCGTTCGTTCAAGAGTCTTAATATCACTATGAAGGTATTTGACCTTTAACCCCATATCTTTTAGATAATCAGTAAGGTCTTCGGACATCTTTTTCGTCAGGGTCGTAACAAAAACACGTTCATTTTTCTCAATACGTTTGTTAATTTCACCAACTAGGTCGTCAATCTGTCCCATTACCGGGCGAACCTCAACTGTTGGGTCAAGTAACCCAGTCGGTCGAATAATTTGCTGAGCAACGTGGTCTGTCTGTTCCATTTCATATGGGCCTGGGGTTGCAGACATATATACAACTTGATTAACATGTTGTTCAAATTCTGGTAGTTTTAATGGTCGATTGTCAAGAGCACTTGGTAAGCGGAACCCATAATCAATTAACATTTGTTTCCGCGCTCGGTCCCCGTTATACATTCCCCGTACTTGCGGCATGGTTTGATGGGATTCATCAACAACTAATAAGAAATCTTTAGGGAAGAAATCTAATAAGGTATAGGGAGGTTCGCCGGACTTTCGACCATCCATGTAACGCGAATAATTCTCAATTCCATTGGTATAGCCCATCTCACGCATCATTTCAATATCATAAGTTGTCCGTTGTTGAATTCGCTCTGCTTCAAGAAGCTTTCCCTCATCAGTAAACTTCTTTACTTGTTTCTTCATATCAGCTTCAATTTGTGGCAATGCCCGATCCATGACTTCTTCATTAGTCATAAAGTGAGTAGCCGGGAAGATAGAAACATGGTCCCGGTCACCAATCACTTCGCCTGTCAGCGCATCAACTTCACGAATCCGATCAATCTCATCCCCAAAGAATTCAATTCGCAATGCTCGTTCATCACGCGACGCCGGAAAGATTTCAACTACATCGCCACGAACGCGGAAACGCCCCCGTTGAAAATCAATATCATTGCGATCAAATTGAATATTAACCAGTGCAGTCAACAATCGATCACGTTCAATTTCTTGACCAACGCGCAAAGAAAGAACACTATTTTGGTATTCTCGAGGATCCCCTAATCCAAAAATACTAGAAACAGAGGCAACGACAATTACATCATTTCGTTCCAGTAAGGAAGTGGTGGCAGAGTGCCGCAGCTTATCAATCTCATCATTAATTGACGCATCTTTTTCAATATAAGTATCACTAGATGGAACATATGCTTCCGGTTGATAGTAGTCATAGTAGGAAACAAAATATTCAACCGCATTGTGAGGGAAGAATTTTTTCATTTCACCATAGAGCTGTCCAGCTAAAGTTTTATTATGGGAAAGAATCAAAGTTGGCTTATTAACATTGGCAATCACATTTGAGATTGTAAATGTTTTTCCTGTTCCTGTTGCTCCTAATAAGATTTGAGCTTTTTCACCATCTTCAATCCCCTTTGTCAATTGATTAATTGCTTGGGGCTGATCGCCGGTTGGTTTGTACTCTGACACTAGTTCAAATTTTTTATCTGGTTGCCGGTAAATCAAAAGAAATTCCTCCCTTACGTCGCAGTTAAATAAAATAAAGTGGAATCGCAACTTCATAAATTACCGCATCCCACTTATCACTGACTATTTATTATTTACTGTTATTAGTTTATCACCCAAACATGTATTCGTCTATAAATTTACAGTAAAAAAGTGAGTAGAAAACAATCTCTCCAAACAGGCCCATTTTCACTCACTTCTTAAAATATTTTATTTATCATTTAATTTGCCGAAAGTAACCAAAGTAAAATTGTAAGCCCGCGGCAACAACATTAATCCAATTCAAACAAATAAACCACGGAACAAGATTAGCATTATCAAAATGGGTTACTCCATAAAATACAGAAAAACCACCAATAATCGCAATAAGATTAAGCCAAGCACAGAGGCGCCGCATTACAATGTCTCTTGGTCGACTCAATTCCCAGATAATATCAACGATTAGCCACAATACTAAAATTGCAAATGTTCCTGCAAATAAACTTGGTGTCATCCTTGCCGCCTCCCTTTACTTTGTTAATTTTTACCTTCTACTTCTATTATAAGAAAGCGCTTGCAAAAATCAACTATTTGATAAAAGGAAGCCTAAAAGCATAAATTATTGTTGAATAATTTGCGTAGTAATAATTGCTAATTGGTTTTTCGCATTACCATCTGCATTATCTTTTAATAATTCTGGCAAAATCTTCTTAAGGAAATACTGGACACTAGCCATATCACGAAAATCCATAATTGCCGTCAAGCTCGACTTATAAATATCCATATAAACTGGTTCAGGATTACCTTTTTGGATCTCACCAAATGATTCATACATAAGATCAATCTTATCAGCAACCGCGAGGATTTTACCTTCTAAAGTATCATCTTTCCCTTCCGCAAATCGTCGTTCATAAGCTGCCCGGAACTCAGCCGGAATTTCAGATTGAATAAAGTTTTCTGTTAATGATTTATCAACCCGCGCCAGCATTGAGCGCAATTCAGGGGTAGCATACTTTACCGGTGTTTTGATGTCACCAATAAAGCGTTCTGTATAGTCATGATTAAGAGCTTTTTCATATAAAGAACGCCAATCAATTTCATTTCCGGCTTGTTCTTCAATATCACCAAGCATTTGTGCTGCTTGCGTTACCTTAAATGAATGGGCAGCCACATTGTGTTCCTCAAATTTAAAATATCCTGGAGCGCGGTTAATCATTTCGAGGTCGCTTAAACTTTTCAGATATTCATGCATTCCCACGATGAAGTCCTCCCAAAAAATAATTAATTTGTACAATCATACAATTTTTTGGCGAAATTTCAAGAAAGGTGAGGAAAAATTTAATCTTAGTGACATCCCCAATATCGTATATAAAAACAGAGACTGTTGAAAAAAGCAAAGTTTTTTCAACAGTCTCTCAGTTATTATTATTCAGCAAACTCTTGTAAAGCCTTTTCGAAATCAGCTAATTTTTCATTTGCCTTATCTAAGGTATCAGCACTTGTACCAATGTAGAACTTAAGCTTTGGTTCAGTTCCCGATGGACGAATAGCAATCCAAGTATCATCATCAAGAATGTAACGCAATACATTTGATTCTGGGATACCTAATTCACTTACTTCGCCATCAGCTGTAGTTTTAGTCCCATTAGCGAAGTCTTCAGTAACTACTACTTGATGACCGGCAAAATGAGTTGGGGCTTCTTCTCTGAACTTCTTCATTAAAGCCTTAATCTTAGCTGGGCCATCAACACCAGCATAAGTATTAGCAATTGTCTTTTCGCGGAAGTAGCCGTACTTCTTAAACAATTCTTGTAAGCCATCGTAAAGGGTCATGTTACGACTACGGTAATAAGCGGCAACCTCAGCAAGTAAAGTTAAGGATTGGATAGCATCCTTGTCACGAACAAATGGCTTAATAAGGTAACCATAACTTTCTTCAAAACCAAACATAAAGGTATGATCAGCTTTGCCAGTCTCATATTGATGAATTTGGTCAGCGATCCACTTGAAACCAGTTAAAACATTGATCATCTCAACGCCGTAACTTTCTGCGATCTTAGCAGCGAAGTTAGTAGAAACAATTGATTTTACCGCAGCAGCATTCTTTGGTAAGGTTCCCGCTTGTTTATGCGCTTCAAGAATGTAGGCAAGCATGATAGAAGCAATTTGATTACCAGTTAGCAATTGATATTCACCATCTGGTTGACGAACTGCACATCCAAGCCGGTCAGCATCAGGGTCCGTGGCGATCAACACATCTGCATCAACTTTTTTACCAAGGGCAATGGAACGAACAAATGCTTCTGGGAATTCTGGATTAGGATGTTCCAAACCAGGGAAATCACCATTTGGTTGTGCTTCAGTTGGTTCCATTTCATAATTTGTAAAACCAGCTTGACGCAATGCCCGTTCACCAAGCATTCGGCCAGTTCCACATAATGGGGTAAAGACAAATTTCATATCTTTACCGTATTCCTTGGCTAATTCAGGATTAACAGTTACACCCTTAGCATTAGCAAGGTATGCAGCATCAACATCTTCACCCATGATTGTTTCCAAACCATTGTCAAGCATTTCTTGTTCATCAGCTAAAGCAATGTCAAAAATATCATCAATCTTACGGATGTAACCTGTCATCATGTCAGATTCTTTAGGTGGCATCTGTCCGCCATCTTCACCGTAAATCTTGTAACCATTGTATTCCTTAGGGTTATGACTAGCGGTAATCATGATTCCCGCATAAGTCCCCATGTGACGAACTGCAAATGACAATTCAGGCGTTGGGCGTAAATTATCATAGATGTAAACCTTAATCCCATGAGCACCTAATACACGAGCAGCATCATGAGCAAATTTACGGGAGTTGTGCCGAGAATCGTAACCAATAGCGACTCCTCGTTTTTTAATATCATCACCCAATGAATCCATTAAAGTTGCCAAACCTTCAGTTGCTTGACGGACAGTGTAAACATTCATCCGGTTAATTCCTGGTCCCATTAGTCCCCGCATTCCTGCAGTTCCGAATGATAATGGACCGTAAAAGGCATCTTCAATTTCTTTATCGTCGCTCATTGCAGCTAATTCTTGCTTTAAGTCTGGTTCAAGATCTGTTCGTTCTTGCCAAACCTTATAAGTATCTTTCCAGCTCACAATAATGTCTCCTTTATGTCATACTCTGCTTTTTAGTATACCGCATAAAATGCTATCTGTCGCTTTTTACTTAAAAATTTACTAAAGTTTTACCACGGCTTGGAAATTGAAATATGAGGCAGAAATTCTTGCTGTTTTTGCCGCTGGATTTGCCGTTGTTTAACACGTTGAGAATATGTTGCCATTAACGTCTTTTGCTCTTCAGTTTCCGGAATTAATTTATTAAATGCCGTTTGTTTTTCAGGATCAAGAATTACAAAAGTCATAAAACAATAAAAGCCGAGGAAACGTTCACCGGTCATCAAGTGCTCGCCAATTACTTTTGTAAATACTTCAATTGATCGCTTCCCAAAGCCGGTAACGTATGCCTCCATACACATTGAATCTTGAAGGTCAAATGGTCGCAGAAATTGGATCTCATCCATTGATACTGTTGCAACTGTTGTTCGAGCTACTCGCATTGCTGCTACCGAGGCTTGACCATCAATTAATTCCAAGATTCGTCCCCCGTATACTGTCCCGTGTTCGTTTAAATCTGAATTACGAATCCGATGAATTGACACCGCTAATGTATCATTACATTTGATTGCACCCATTAAAAAACCTCCTTAGTCCTTGTTATATAAAATTTTAACAAATCATTAACGATTATTGTTGGATTTTCGAAATTCAGCAACCGGTCCCAGATAATTACTATTAATTCCTAGCCATTTTTTATTAATCCGTCGTAAGGTACCATCTTTTTGAAGAACCCCAAGAGCATAGTTAATTTTATTAATAAGCGTCCGGTCCCCCTTCCTCATTCCAATCGCAACCCGGTCTGCAGGATAAGCAGATGCTGAAATCAATTTATAATTATTATTATTTGCAATGTGGGTCGCATAATAGCCGGCATAGACAGTCCCGGCAAGTACTCCTTGTGTGCGGCCTGCTTGCAGATCCATGAAAGCACTCGAGTTATCTTGATAAAGAATTGGCTTCTGTCCTTTAACTAGTTTCTTCAATACTTGGGGATATTTGTCAAAATCAGTTTGAGCAGTTGAGCTTTCTTGAATTCCCAACGTTTTTCCTTTCATATCCGCGAAATTTTTAATTTTACTATCTTTTCGTACCACCAATGATTGGCCAGATAGCTCATAAACTCTGCTAAATGCAATTCGTTTTTGTCGGGAAGGAGTAGCTGTATAACCGTTCCAAATACAATCAATTGTGCCATTTTTTAATTCGGTTTCCTTCATTGACCAATCAATTGACTGAAAATCAGCTTTTAATCCTAAAACTTTCGCAACTGCGCGAGATAAATCAACATCATAACCAACCAATTGACCGTTCTTTTTTCGAAAATCCATCGGAACAAAGGTATCATCAACCCCGATAAGTAATGTTCCCCGCTTCTTTATTCTTTCCCACGTATCTGTGTGGTTTGCCCGGTAATTCTCATTTTGAATCTTAAAGCCACTTGCAAAAACAATTAAAGGTAAAAGCAATATTAAAACTAATCCGAAATTAATTATCTTTTTCTTCATACGTATCTTCTCCTTTATCAAAAAAACGCCCTCTGAAGAATAAATCTTCAAAGGACGTATTTAGTATGCGTGGTGCCACCTTTTTTCACAGCTACCTCACAGTAACTGCCTCATTAAGTTCAGTCATTTGCGACGAAACTCTTTGTGATAACGGGTGACTCCCGGATTCTTCTTTCAGTCAAAAAATCTTTACTCCCAGGTGTGATTCATTAGCATAAAAGCTCCTTTTCCACCAGCTGGAGTCTCTGTACGGTCATGCTTAACTACTAGCCTGTTCATCGTCTTTAGTATTATTCAAATATTGTTTAGCAATTTCAACGTAAGCTTGCTGAGCCGTTAAATAATCATCAAGCGCAATACGTTCATCAATTTGGTGTGATAACTTTTCAATCCCTGGTCCGTATTCAATTATTGGAAAATTGTGATTGTCTAAAACATAGCGGGATGCATCCGTTGCCCCATGAGAAATCACTACATCCGGTTGCCTGCCGCTAACCTTTTTAATTGCCGTTTGAGCAAGTGCAATGAAGCGATCTTGCTTATTTGTAACCACTGGCATAAAACTAGCAACTATCTTTAGTTTTAATTCAACCCCTGTCTCCTTGTTTAACTCATCAATGATTGATTGTAGTCTTTTTCCTGTTTCCCGATTATCACATTCTGGAATCGTGCGAACATTCCCCTTCAAATATGCGTAATCAGGAATTGAATTTAACTGCTCTCCACCATGAAAGACAGTCACACTATGAATTAATTTTCCTAGGGTGGGACTTACTGCTGCATCGTCAAACGCCCGTGATTCTTTATTGATAAATTTCACTAGATTTGTAACAGCATTAATTCCCAATTCTGGTTGCGAACTATGAGCCAATTTTCCATAAGACTCAACAATATAATCAAAAGAGCCACAGTGAGCATATTCAATTTGGCCAGTAGTTGCTTCCCCAATTACCATCACATCAACATCATGAACGTACCCTTTATCAGTCATTTCAAGAGAACCTTGACCACCAACTTCTTCATCAACAGTGGCAATCAAGCGAACCTTTCCATGTTTTGGCAAACCTGCTTCTTTAAGCTCAATTAAAGCACCCACCATGGCTGCCAATCCCGACTTCATATCAACTGCTCCCCGACCATAGATTTTACCGTCTACTAATTGGCCAGCAAATGGTGGATATGTCCATTTTTGGAAATCACCTGCAGCTACCGTATCTAAATGTCCAGAAAGAGCGAGTACCGGCCCCTTTTCATCACCAATCTCCGCAATTAAATTGGTGCGGTTGGGTGCAAAAGGAACTAATTCACAGGAAATATGATGATCTTCTAAGGTCCTTTTAATATAACTTGCTTCGTCCTTTTCGCTACCATTTACTGTATCAATCTGAATTAACTTCTGTAATAGTTTTATTTTTTCATCATTTTCCAATGGTAATCGCCCTCCTTTTCTAACTAAATTTTAATCAAAACTATACCACTAAATAAAAAAAGATGCTAGAGCTTTTCTCTAACACCTTTTTATTAATCCATCGATTTAATGTATTGATAAACTTGCTGGCCAGCAATCGCTCCATCACCAACAGCTGTTGCAACCTGTCGTAATGGTGTTTCACGAACGTCCCCAATGGCAAAAATACCTGGTACTGCTGTCCGCATTCGCTCATCAGTCTTTACCCAGCCTTGATCATCAAGAATATCTAAATTCTTAAAAGCAGCGGTCTTTGGGAAATTACCAACATAAATGAAGACACCATCTGCAGCCATTTCACCATCTTCACCAGTCTTATTATTATGAGTTTTAACACCTGTTACTTTAATATCATCCCCAACAATTTCAGTCACACTAGTGTTATAAACAAACTCAATCTTGTCATTATTCATCGCTTCTGCTTGAATAATTGGTTCAGCCCGGAGCTCATCACGACGAACAAGCACTGTTACTTTGGAGGCTAATTGCGTTAAGTAAACTCCCTCTTCAACAGCTGCATCACCACCGCCAACAACGATTAAATGCTTTCCCTTAAAGAAGGCTCCATCACAAACCGCACAGTATGAAACACCACGGCCACCAAATTCTTCTTCTCCTGGAACATTGAGGTGGCGCTGATCAGATCCAGTAGCGATAACAACCGCCTTTGCAGTATATGTTTCATCCATGTCAGTAGTGATCTTCTTTAAGTCACCATCAAGTTCTACTTTAGTTACTGTTCCATAAGCATATTCTGCGCCAAACTGAGTTGCACCTTCATACATTTGTTGGGCAAGTTCAGGGCCCTTCACACTCTTGAATCCTGTGTAATTTTCAATTTCAGCAGTATTATTCAAGTTTCCGCCGTAAATTCCACGATCAAGCATCAAGACAGATAGGTTTGCTCGTGATGCATACATCGCTGCGGTCATTCCACCTGGCCCAGCACCGATGATTACAACATCATATTGCTTATTTTCAGCCATTTCTCTCTTCCTCCTCGAACAATTTTTTTACTATCCATATCATACAGACTTTGGATCTTTTTGTCTATCATTTTGCTTACTTTTTAATAGTAATATTCTTGTCGAACTATAATCAATATTATGATTTTATATATTAGTTTCAAATAATTAAATCGTTTTCAACTCTAATATTATCATATTTGAGTTATACTTATTATGATAAGCAATTATATTTTTTCGATTTTTAAGGAGGCGAAGTGCATCCAATTAATGCACGCATGTATGAAAGTCTGTATTTTTTCTACTTGTATTGTTGATCTGCTTTATCCAGATGTCGGAAAGGCAACGGTTGAACTTCTCCAACGTTTTGGCTGCGAAACATTTTTCCCCGATAAACAAATTTGCTGCGGACAACCAACTTATAATAGCGGTTATGATCGTGAAACAATTGCTACATTTAAAAATCAACTCGATGCCCTTTTAAGTATTGACGCCGATTATATTGTTGGGCCTTCTGGATCATGTGTTGCCATGCTTCATGAATACAAGAACATTTTCAAAGATGATCCAGAGTATTCGAAGAAAGCGCAAATCCTTTATGATAAATCTTTTGAACTAACGCAATTTATTTACCGGGTTCTCGGTATTCTTGATTGTGGTGCAGAACTAGATGATACAGCAACCTTTCACCGTTCTTGCCACATGACCCGTCTTCTTGGTGAACGGACAGCCCCCATCGTTCTACTTGAACATGTTAAAGGACTTGAGCTTATTCCCCTTCATAACATTCAATTATGTTGTGGCTTTGGTGGAACATTCTCTGCTAAAGAACCCCTTCTCTCTGAAGCGATGGTTGATGATAAAGCAAATAATGTTTTGAAGACGAAAGCACATATTCTTATTGCTTGCGAGCAAACATGTTTAATGAATATTGGTGGACGAATTAACCGTCGCCGTGATGGCTCTCATATTACAATTATGCACATTGCTGAGGTCCTTAATCATAACGTTGATACTAGCCGAATCACTTATGTCAAAGATACGGATCATGTAATGGTACCAGCAAACGGAAACGGGGTGTTTTAGATGGGAATAGCCACAAGCGATAAGCCTTTTACTGAACGAATTAAAGACGCAGAAGCCGATAAATTTATGCGGGCATCGGTTGCTAAAGCACAAGACGCTCAATTTCAAAAACGAACTGAAGCACGGCGTCAATTAGGACACTGGGAAGGCTGGCGTGATCTTTCTGCTGAAATTCGTCAACACGTCATTAAGCATCTCCCGGATTACCTTGAAGAATTCAGCGATAATGTTCAAAAAAATGGTGGTCATGTTTTCTTTGCCAAGGATGGTAACGAAGCAAGTGCCTTTATCAAACAATTGGCAATCAAGAAAAACGTTCATCATGTTGTTAAATCTAAGTCAATGGTGACTACTGAAATTGGATTGGATAAAGAATTACTCACAATCCCCGGACTTTCATTAATGGAAACAGATTTAGCTGAATTTATTTTGCAAGAAGATAATTGGGATGAACCAACACATATTGTTTTCCCCACGCTGCATAAAAACCGCAATCAAATTCAAAAAGTATTTGAAAAGCTTGGTTATGACGGTGACAATGATCCTGAACATATGGCTAGGTTTGTCCGTCACTATCTCCGTAATTACTTTATGCAAGCAGACTTTGGCATTACTGGCTGTAACTTTGCGATTGCTGATAATGGAATGATTAACCTTGTTACCAACGAAGGAAATGCCGATATTAGTATGGCCATTCCTAAAACCCAGGTTGTAGTCATGGGGATGGAACGAATTGTGCCAAGTTTGAAAGAAGCAGAAGTCCTTGACAATGTTTTATGTCGAAGTGCAGTTGGTCAAAAACTAACTAGTTACTGTACTTTCTCAAAAGGTAAAGAAGCGGATGAAGCAGATGGACCAGATGACTTCTATGTTGTAATAGTCGATAATGGTCGTTCTAAGATGCTTAACACTGACTTTGAACCAATGCTGCAATGTATTCGTTGTGGTTCTTGCTTAAACGTTTGCCCCGTTTACCGGCAAGTCGGTGGAAAGGGCTATGGATCGATTTATCCTGGACCAATGGGTGAAGTTCTTTCGCCAATTTTAGGCGGTTATCAAGAATTCAAGGAATTGCCATATGCATGTAGTTTATGTGCTGCTTGCACGGAAACTTGTCCTGTTAAAATTCCCCTTCATGAGTTAATCCGTCATCACCGTTATGTAGAAATGGATGAACTTCATTTAGATCACAGTCCTTCGAATGCTCTTTTGAAGGCAGTTGGTAAAGGTACGAGCTCCCCTACGCTTTTTAATGATGCAATGCGATTTGCTCATATTGCTCTTGAGCCATTTGGCAAGAAGACAACTCCTAAAGACATTAAGAACCTTTATCCAGATGGTAAAATTAACCACCTTCCCGCAATTGCTCCTAAACTAGCTCATGGCTGGGTAGATGTTCGTGATCTTGCTGTTCCACCAAAGTACCACCAAAACTTCCGGCATTGGTATCGTCATTACGAAGAAGAGGAGGAGCAAGAAAATGACTGATTACTTACAAGAAGCAAACACCGCTAAAAATCAAGAAGACTTCTTAAATCGAATTGCAAAGGCTGCCAATCGTCCTCGCCATACGCTTGGTGAAAATCCATTTGTCCCCGTTAATAATCTTCCAGAAACTACCCTTGCTGGAAAAAGCCAAGATGAACTTCTTGAACTTGCACGCAAAAATAGCGAAGAAGTTCATGTTGATTTCCATGTTGTTAAATCAGCCGATCTTGGCCACACTCTTAATGATTTTATCCAAGAAAAGGAGATTAAAAGTTTAATGCTTCCCTCCTTTGATGAAGAAAAATGGCAAGATTATTCATTGGGGAAATGGCAAGATAATTTACGAGTAGATCCTATTTACTATTGGGAACCTGAATTTGGGCGGCAAAACATTGTAAATGCAAATAACAGTGATGGAGCAATTGGCTTTGCGGACTTTCTATTAGCTGAGTCAGGGACCGTAACAGTTGCGACCTACCCACAACAAGGACGGATGTTTCATTTTCTTCCAACTCATTACCTAGCTATTGTGCCAAAAAGCAAAATTTTACCACGTTCACGGCAAGCAATGGATTATTATCAAAAGGCAATTCAGGATGGTAGTTTACAAACATCAAACATCAACTTTATTACCGGCCCATCCAATTCTGGTGATATTGAAATGGTGTTAATCGTTGGTGTTCACGGCCCACTTGATATGGAATATGTAGTTGTTGAAGATATGTAAAAAATAAACCTTCAAGATCCCTATAACGAATCTTGAAGGTTTATTTTTTACAGGCCAATGCTAGTCTTACTTCTTAGAATTATTTTGCTTATCTTCAGCAGCAAGCTTTGCGCCTAATTCCTTAATGTATTCACGCAATTCTTCTTTAACTTGTGGGTGTTCCAAACCATATTCAATGTTTGTCTTAACCCAGCCGAACTTATTACCAACATCGTAACGGTCACCCTTGTATTCACGAGCGAATACCCGTTGAGTTTGGTTCAAAGTATCAATTGCATCAGTTAATTGAATTTCGCCGCCCTTACCTGGCTTAGTCTTTGCTAATACATCAAAGATTTCTGGAGTAAAGACATACCGACCAATAATTGCTAAATCACTTGGTGCGTCTTTAGGAGCTGGTTTTTCAACGAAGCTAGTTACGTTATAAAGTCCTGGCGTAACTTCCTTGCTAGGGTTAATTACACCATACTTTGCAGTATCTTCATGTGGAACCCGCATAACTGCAAGAGTAGATGCGCCAGTTTGGTTATAACTTTCAATTAATTGCTTCGTTAAAGCTTCATTCTTGTTGTTAATGTTATTAAGGTCATCCCCAAGCATAACAACAAACGGTTCATCCCCGATAAAATCACGAGCAGTTAAAACAGCGTCCCCTAAACCACGTGGGTGAGATTGACGAATGAAGTAAATATTAACATCAGTTGTTTCTTCAACCATCTTTAACATCTCGTCCTTGTGCTTTGAACGAAGATTATCTTCCAGCTCTGGATTAGAGTCAAAGTGGTCTTCAATAGACCGCTTATTCTTTCCATCAACAACAACAATATCTTCAATTCCTGATTTGCGCGCTTCTTCAACAATAAATTGAATTGTTGGCTTATCAACAATTGGTAACATTTCCTTTGCCAATGCCTTTGTTGCAGGAAGAAAACGAGTTCCTAAACCAGCAGCAGGAATAATGGCTTTTCTAACACGTTTCATACTTGTAAAACCCTTTCCATGTTTCAATTTCTCTCAATATCCATCCTCTAGTATTTTACCATATTTATTCGTTTTCTGAAGTAAGATCTCGGTCCATTAACTGAGAAATTGCAGTTTTGATATCTTCACCTTCATACAAAACACGGTAAAGAGCTTCGGTAATTGGCATCTGTACTTGCCGTTTACGACTTAATTCATAAGCGGCCTTAGTGGTATAGACCCCCTCGATAACCATTCCCATATTATCAATTACATCTTGAAGCTTTTTTCCTTGTCCCAATTGATAGCCAGCACGCCAATTTCGAGAATTTTTACTGGTAGCAGTAACAACAAGGTCACCAACACCAGAAAGACCAATAAAAGTCATTGGGTTAGCACCAAAAGCAACCCCCAGCCGACGAATTTCTGCAAGCCCACGAGTAATCAAAGCTGCTCGTGCATTATCATGGTAGCCAAGGCCTTGGATAGCTCCAGCACCAATTGCAATAATATTCTTTAAGGCTGCTCCAAATTCCGCACCAATTACATCGTCGTTAGTATAAACACGGAAATAAGAATTACTAAATAACTTCTGCGCCTTTTTAGCACTAGTTAGGTCCTCACAAGCTGCAGTTACAGCTGTCATATCTTTAATTGCCACATCTTCAGCATGACTCGGACCTGATAAAACAACAATTGCCTGACGATTTTCAGGAGAAATATCTTCACTAAGCATTTCTGATGGCCGCTTATATGTATTTTGTTCTAGGCCTTTTGTTGCGTGAATAATTAACGGTTTTTGGTGTAATTCAGTCAAAATTGTGTTTAATTTCTTAGCAACCTCACGAAGACCCTTTGTTGGAATCACAATCAGTATCACGCTGGCACCCTTAACAGATTTTTTCATGTCTGTTGTTGCTGTTAATTTAGTAGAATAAACAAAATCTTTCATATAGCGAGGATTTGTATGTTCAGTATTTAATTGCTTAACTTGTTCCTCATTACGAGACCATAATGTAACATCGTGACCATTTTCTGTAAGCATGTTTGCTAAAACACTGCCCCATGAACCAGCACCTAAAACAGCAATTTTTTCTGCCATAATTCTTTCTCCTTATCCAATTCAATTAATTTTTGTTTATTCCGTTATCATACCACGGAATGTTTTTATGACGTTGAACTATTAGTATTACTAATGCACTAACAAAAAACACTACAGAAAGTAACTGTGAAATGCGAATATTTCCGAGCATTAAACTATCAGTCCGCATACCTTCAATAAAGAAACGTCCAAATGCATACCACATTACATAGGTTAAGAAAATTTCACCACGACGAAATAAATGTTTGCGATGACGAAGTAACATTAGTAATGCAAAGCCAGTTAAATCCCATAGTGACTCATATAAGAACGTTGGAATTCGATAGTGACCACCAATATACATTTGGTTTATTATCCAATTTGGAATATGCTGAGCCATTAAATGCGCCCGTGTCGTAATATCACCAAATGCCTCTTGATTCATAAAGTTACCCCACCGGCCAATTCCTTGAGCCATAATAAGGGTTGGGGCAATGATGTCCATCATCAGCCAACTAGATAAATGACGGTAATGGCAAAAGACAAGTAAAACAATAAAGCCTCCTAAAATCGCTCCATATATCGCAATTCCACCATCCCAGATAGCAATAATCTCACTTGGATGCTGAGAATAATAGCTCCACTGAAATACTACATAGTAAATTCGTGCGCAAATTATCGCAATTGGGAGCGCCCATAAAAGATAATCATAAAAATCATCTTCAGAAATTCCTTCTCGCTTTCCTTCGCGAACGGCTAACAAGAGAGCCAAAACTACCCCGCTAGCAATAATGACGCCATACCAGTGAATAGTAAATGGACCAGCTTGGAAAGCAATTGGGTTTAAAGCGGCTTTTATTCCTGGATTAATCATCTAGTTTGCCGACCCCTTGTTATTTTTACTATCACGTTCTGAATTCTGCTTAATCAACTGGTTAAGGTTTCGATCAAATGTTTCAGTCGCATCATAGCCCATTGTCTCGGCCCGATAATTCATTGCAGCTGATTCAATAATAATCGCTAAATTACGACCAGTTTTAACCGGGACAGAAACTTTAGGCACAATAACGCCTTGAATTATTTGAGTATCTCCACGATCACCAAGACGATCAAACTGTACATCTGGAGTCCACGTTTCAAGATGTACAATTAAACTGATTTGATCAGAAGGCATAATTGCTCCTGTTCCATAAAGCGTAGAGACATCAATAATCCCAATCCCACGAATTTCCATTAAGTGTTTTAAAATTTGCGGAGCAGTCCCTACCAAGGTCTGTTCGTCACGAGCGTAAACTTCTACCCGATCATCAGCAATCAGTCGGTGCCCACGACGAACAAGTTCCAACGCGGTCTCACTCTTACCCACTCCCGAATCACCAGTAATGAGTACTCCAACCCCACTGATATCAACTAATACACCGTGGAGAGATTTTCGTGGTGCCAAACGTTCAAGCAAGTAAGAAGTCATGTTACTTAATATTTGGGAAGAGGTTAAATGCGTTCCTAAGATTGGAATTTTTGCATCTTCCGCCGCCTTCTTTAGCTCCTTAGGAATTGGCAGATTAGTTGAGATAACAAAACATGGTGTTTGTGGCATACACATTTTTGTCATGTACTCTTCACGTTGCTCATGAGTTAAGTCTTTAGCAAATGAGGTTTCGGTGATTCCTAACAGCTGAATCCGTGCTGCGGGGTAATGCTTAAAATATCCCGCAAATTCAAGTGCTGGCCGTGAAATGTCACTAGTTGTTATCTTACGTTGGAGATAATCTTCTCCTTGTAAGACTTTCAACCGGACCTTATCAACTAATTCTTGCACCGTTACATTGTTTGGCATTTTCTCCACTCCTTTACAATCTATCCTCGTGACTTGTAATAACTGCATTGAAAATTGCCATAATAATCGCAATCAACATTGCAGAACCAAATGACGAAAAATGAAAGTTTGCCGACCCGACAAGCATCGATGTTAGTTGTAGCATAATTCCATTAATTACAACACTAAAAAGGCCCAGGGTCAAAATATTAATCGGCAACGATAAAATTACTAAAATTGGCTTAATAGCAACGTTCAAAATTGCTAAAACAAAGCTTGCCAATGGTGCAATCCAAGCACTTGTAATATAAAACATCCCTGTTCCGGCAAATAAACCAGCAAGGGCAATAAAAAGGATTGTATCAATCAATACTCTTTTCCAAAATTCCATCATGATCTTCCATTTCTTTTAATGTCTTTTTCCTCGACATTCGTTAAAGTCCGCCGAGAACGTTGGTGAGGCTGTTGAGATGTTTTTTGTGATTCACTGAAAGACTTTAAAAATCCTAGTAAATCGGGATTTTGCGGATCAGCAGGCATTATTATTATCAAAATAATATAGATAATAATGCCTGGAACAAAACCGGTAAAAATAGTCAGTAAGACATATAAAGTACGTAAAATATTTGGCTGAATCTTAAAGTACTGGCCAATTCCACCAAATACACCAGCTATCATTCGATCTGATCCTGAGCGAGTTAATCTTTTATGTTGACTTTCGCGCACTTTACTCACTTCCTTCCAAACTAAATAACTTATTGAGGATTCTTTTGACTAAGTTTCCACTGTAGGAAAGCATCAATAAATGGATCAAGGTCCCCGTCCATTACAGCTTGTCCATTATGGGTTTCATAACCTGTTCGATTATCTTTGACTAGAGTGTATGGATGAAAAACATATGAACGAATTTGAGAACCCCAACCGATATCAAGTTGTTCGCCCTCAATTTCCGCCCGCTTTTTAGCTTTCTTTTCTTCTTCTAGTTCATACAACTTTGATTTTAACATATTCATTGCAGTAACTCGGTTTTGAAGTTGGGATCGTTCAGCTTGAGAAGAGGTTACAATCCCGGTTGGAATATGCGTAATCCGAACAGCAGATTCTGTTTTATTAATATGTTGACCACCAGCACCACTAGACCGGAAAGTATCAACTCGTAAATCTGATGGATCAATATCAACCTCAACACTATCATCCAACTCCGGCATTACGTCAACCGAAGCAAATGATGTATGACGCCGACCAGCCGCATCAAATGGGGAAATACGAACAAGCCGATGGACTCCCTTTTCACTACGAAGATAACCAAACGCATTATGCCCTTTAATTAGCAGCGTAACACTCTTGATACCCGCTTCATCACCGGCTTCATAACTCGCTGTTTCAACGGAGAAACCATGCTGTTCACCCCAACGAATATACATCCGCAGAAGCATTTCACCCCAATCTTGGGCTTCAGTACCACCTGCTCCCGGATGAATTTCTAAGATAGCATTCTTAGCGTCATACTCCCCATCAAGAAGTTGCGTTAAGCGATACTGTTCTAAAGCCTTTTGTGTATTTGTAAATGATGCTTCGAAATCTTTTTGTAAATCATCGTCCGGTTCAACCGCGAGCAATTCAAGCGACGTTTCAAGATCGCTAATCTGATCACGTAAATTCACAAAAGTATCCCGTTTTTCTTTTAAAATATTATTTTCCGCAATGACCTTCTGTGCCTGCTCATTATTATTCCAAAAGTCTGGTTGAGCCATCTCTTGTTCAATTTCTGCAATGCGCTCATCTAGTGCATCTAAGTCAAAGAGACCTCCCGAAGTGCGTAACTTCTTTTTGCATTGATTCTACTTGTTTTTTTGCTTC
This sequence comes from Limosilactobacillus sp. DJ3M12, assembly GCF_947381695.1. Lineage (NCBI taxonomy): Bacteria > Bacillati > Bacillota > Bacilli > Lactobacillales > Lactobacillaceae > Limosilactobacillus > Limosilactobacillus sp. DJ3M12. The sequence goes on from NZ_CANCWY010000019.1 coordinate 26,435, forward strand.
ATTTAATTCCACAATCGAACCTCCGTTATACAACAATACGGCAGCGGTACCGCCATGGGTTACCTTACTGCCGTACCTAGTAGTAATTAACAATTAACGTGTTACATTTTGCCGAATTTCTGACTTCATGAAGAGTCGAGTAGTTTCATACTCAATATCAGCAATCATTTGTTCAAACATGTGATAACCAGCAGTTTGGTATTCAACCAATGGATTTAATTGTCCATATCCACGTAAACCAACTGACTGCCGGAATTGGTCCATGATATCAATGTGATCAGTCCAGTGTGAGTCAACCACCCGCAAAATAACAACCTTTTCAAATTCAAGCATTTGTGCTGGATCATAAAGTTGTTTTTGCTTTTCCTTATAAACTCCCTGGGCAAATGTCATCAAGTAATCTACCATTTCTTGAGGTGATTTACCTTCTAGATCCTTAACTGTGATGGTATCAGGCTTGATTAAGACTTCTTCTGCAAAGTCAACAATTCCTTGTAAATCCCAATCCTTCTTGTCACCAAGAGTATGTTGATCAACTTCACGCTGGATTGTCCGTCTAAACATTGGCATAAGAACCCACTTCAGCGACTTATCTTCAGTGATAATTTGTTGTCGCTCTTTATAAATGATTTCACGCTGTTCACGCATAACATCATCATATTGAAGAACATTCTTCCGTGAATCGTAGTTGTTACCTTCAACTCGCTTTTGTGCTGATTCAACCTGGTGAGTCAAGAAACGACTTTTAATGACAGCATCTTCATCATTAACTTTCATCCGCTCCAAGAAGGCTTTGATCCGGTCTCCACCAAATCGCTTCATTAAATCATCTTCAAGCGATAGGTAGAATTGTGATAATCCCGGATCACCCTGTCGTCCAGAACGTCCACGAAGCTGATTATCAATCCGCCGTGATTCATGTCGTTCAGTACCAATAACTGCTAGTCCGCCAATTTCACGAACGCCAGGGCCTAACTTAATATCTGTTCCCCGTCCCGCCATGTTGGTAGCGATAGTTACTGCACCCTTTTGACCGGCATTTTTAACAATTTCCGCTTCCTTAGCGTGATTCTTAGCGTTTAAGACAACATGCGGAATATTCTCTTTATCAAGCAGTTGGGATAAGTATTCAGAGGTTTCAACGGCGACTGTCCCAACTAGGATTGGTTGCCCTTTAGCATGAAGTTTTTTAATCCGATCGACAACAGCTGCAAACTTACTTTGTAACGTTGGGTAAAGCAAATCGGGCTCATCTTTTCGCTGAACTGGACGGTTAGTTGGGATAGTAATAGTTTCCATGTTGTAAATTTCACGAAATTCTTCTTGTTCAGTTTTAGCAGTACCAGTCATCCCCGCCAGTTTGTTATACATCCGAAATAAGTTCTGGTATGTAATGTTAGCCATTGTCTTGTTTTCTTCTTGAATCTCTACGCCTTCTTTGGCTTCAATAGCTTGGTGAAGACCATCAGAGAAACGTCGACCTTCCATTACACGTCCAGTAAAGGAATCAACAATTAATACTTCACCATCTTGAACCACATAATCTTTATCCAAAAGCATGATGTAGTTAGCACGCAACGCTTGATCCAAGTGGTGGGTCAGCGCAGTATTTTCTGGATCATATAGGTTCTTTAAGTTAAAGTATTTTTCAGCTTTTTTAATTCCTTCATCAGTTAATGAAACTGTCTTCGATTCAAGATCAATCTTATAATCAACATCTTTCTTTAATTGCTTAACAAACCGATCAGTTTGCTTGTACAACTTAGAAGTGCCCGTTCCTGGACCTGAAATGATTAATGGTGTCCGCGCTTCATCAATTAAAATTGAATCCACTTCATCAACTAAAGCATAGTTTAAACCACGTTGGACTTGGTCTTCTTTGTAAACAGCCATGTTATCACGAAGGTAATCAAACCCAATTTCACTATTAGTAGAATACATGATATCAGCTTTGTATGCTTCTCGTTTTTGGTCAGGGCTCATCTCTGAGTTGTTAATACCAACGGAACATCCAAGCCAATTATAAAGCTGTCCCATTTCGGTAGCATCACGCTTTGATAAGTATTCATTAACAGTAATAACATGAACACCTTTTCCAGAAATCGCATTAAGATAAACCGGCATTGTAGCAGTTAATGTCTTACCTTCACCAGTCCGCATTTCTGCAATATTACCTTCGTGGAGAACAATCCCCCCCATGATCTGGACATGGAATGGATATAGTCCTAAGACCCGCTTAGCACCTTCACGAGAAACTGCGAATGCTTCTGGCAACATATGATCCAAGGATTCACCCTTTTTATAACGTTCCCGAAATTCATCAGTTTTTGCCTGAAGCTGTTCATCAGTTAGTTCAGACATTTGTTTAGCATAACTCTCGACTTTATTTGCTATTTTGTTAATTCGCCGTAATTCACGACGATCGCTTTCAATCCATTTTTTTAGAATATTGGCCATAAAAGCGTCCTTCCTACTTTCTGGCTTAAGTCCAAAATCAATAAAAAAGTACTACTCAAGCCAATTATATTTTTACTCTAACCATAATATTTTACCACGTTCATAGTATAAATAAAAATTATTAGTATGGATATTACAAGGTGGCTATAAGTTATAAGATACAAAAAGCGCCAATGATTTCTCATCCGCGCTCTTCATATTGGCATTGACTATTCAGCTTCAATCAAGCCATAACGACCATCATTACGACGGTAAACAATGCTTGTACCATTAGTTTCAGCATCTTGGAAGATAAAGAAATTGTGTCCAAGCATATCCATTTGAAGGACAGCTTCTTCAGGATCCATTGGCTTTAATGAAACTTGCTTCGTCCGTACAATCTTTAATTCATCATCTTGTCCATCTGTTCCATCATTATCAGATGGGATGAATTCAAGGTTCTTTAAGCCCTTTTCACGTGACTTACGGTTAACCTTCGTCTTGTACTTCCGGATTTGCCGTTCAAGCTTATCAGTAACTAAGTCAATACTTCCATACATATCATTAGAAGTCTCTTCTGCCCGCAACGTTAGGTATGGAAGTGGAATTGTTACTTCAACCTTATACGTCCGGTTTGGATAAACTTTTAAGTTCACGTGGGCGGTAGCTTCAACACTATCTTCAAAGAACTTTTGAAGCTTGCTGATTCGCTTTACAACGTAATCACGAATTGACTCAGTAACTTCGACATTTTCACCACGAATATTGAACTTTAACATTGTACTTCTCTCCTTTCAGCCAAGCAATTGCTTGATCTGATATCAGAAGGACCACTCTTCTCATATCCTATTTTTATTATAGATTAGTTTGTGTTAATTAACAAATTTTATTAATACATTTTAAGAAGAATTTAACGTGCTAGTGAAACGCTACCAATCTCTTTACAGCCAGCTTGCTTAAAAAGGTTTGCCGCATGATACAGTGTCCTTCCTGTAGTATAAACATCATCAACTAAAAGAACCTTTTTATTAATTACTTTTTCTGGTGCATCAAGTATGAATGGCTGTTTAGTTGCAAGTCGCTCTTCCTTTGTCTTGCTTGATTGTGCCACTTTTGAACTTATCTTAGTTCGTAAGATCGATTGGTAAGGTACTTCGCGTAATAGACCAATAACCTGATTAAAGCCACGCGTTTGCATCGTTGTCGACGTTACTGGAATCGGGACAATTAAATCTGCTTTCTGTTCATTAACCACTTTGCTAAGTTCACGCTGAAATACCACGCATAAACGATAATCGCCATTAAATTTATAACGTTGCATATATTCTTTCATCGCCTCGTTATACCGATATAATCCTCGATGATGCAAGTACCAACCATAAAGTTTCTTCCAAGTCTGACAGTCTGCACATAAGAAACCATTTTTATTAACATTTTCTTTACCGCATCCTGCACATCCGTGATCATCCCAGCGCACAAAACTTTCTTTGCATTTAGTGCAGACTACTGGCGTGATAATTTCGCGAAAGCTAAAAATATCTTTCAAAGTTAGTTGGAAAGATATCCCTTTATTGCACAAAAGACACTCCATCTATTAACCTTTGACCTTTCCGATTCAAGTACTTCACCTGGGAAACAGCTTGATTAACTTGTCGACAATTACAATTGATCCAAAAAATAACCCGCCCAGTTGGTCGACTTTGCGAACGTCCAGCTCGACCAGCAATTTGCACTAATGCCGAGGAGGAAAAAACTGGATCATCGGCACCCAAAACATAGACATCAATTTCTGGAAAAGTGACTCCCCGTTCAAGAATAGAAGTCGTAACTAAAAAGTCGTAATCACCATCACGCATTTTTTGGACTTTTTCTAATCGTTCTAGATCACTTGCATGAACAGTAGCAAAGCGGAAAGTTGTAAAAGAATGCCGTAATGCAGCTTCAACCAATGCTAAATCTGCAATATGAGGAACAAATAGCAAAAAGTGATGGCCTTCCTTTAGCGTTTCCTGCAACTGTTGAATAACTTGCGGGGGTAATTGCTGACGTTCTAATCGTCGCCGCCATCCAAAAGCTAGTCTAACTTTTATTTGTGGAAGTAAATGCCCATGATAACGAAGAGGCAAATAATTAACAACTAATCGTTTACTTTTAATTTCTCGCAGCAAAGCATCACCTGGGGTCGCAGTTAAGTAAAGACACCCTCCGTTCTCTTTTATTGCTTGCTTAGTCGCATATAATAACGAAGCATTAGCAGCATACGGAAAGGCATCTACTTCATCAATAATTAAATTATCAAAAGCATGATAGAAACGAAGCAATTGATGGGTTGTGCAAATAGTCAGTTGGGCATAATGATAAGGTAATTCTTGTCGACCATGCAAAAGAGCAATATCACAATTAGCAAAGGCAGCTTTTAAACGGGGAAATAATTCTAAACAAACATCTACTCGTGGAGAAGCTATTCCAATTCTCTCACCACGTTCAATAGCTGCCGCAATACCTGCAAACATCATCTCAGTCTTTCCAGCACCTGTAACTGCCCATAATAATTGTTGGACATGGTCAGCCATTCCCCGGGAAATTTTTTCTGAAGCTTGTTGCTGAAGAGGCGACAATTTCCCTTTCCAGGTTAATACCGGTTCGGTAACCGTAAATTGATTTGGCTCTGGAACATGATAAAATTTATTTAACGTTGAAACGCGTCCAAGATTAATACAATGCGGACAATAGAACTCGCCTTGTGGCAAAGCGCCCAGCGATTTTGCCGTGACATGATTGCAGCGATAGCATCTGATATTACCAGCGTCAATTCTGATTGTTGGCAGTTCTTGAATTCCTGATTGTTTCACCTCATGACGCGAAGCCAAGACTCGTCTCCCATAATAATTTTCTAGATCCATTATTCACCTCCTACTTTATATATACGTAAACTAATTAAAATAGCACGAAGGAAGTTTAAAAATGACAGAACCATATTTAACAATTGCCAAAAACACTACTTATGAGCAAATAATTAAAAAATCACGATTTATTTGCTCCATTGCCCGTGTCTCCTCAGATGAAGAAGCTCAACAGTTTATTGCCAGTATTCAAGCAGCTAATAAAAAAGCTACTCACAATTGTTTTGCATACATGATTGGTGACAACGACCAGATCCAGCGAGAAAGTGATAATGGCGAGCCAAGCGGAACTGCGGGAATTCCGATCCTTGAATCGCTTAAACTTGCAAAGATCCACAATGTCGTAGCAGTGGTTACCCGTTATTTCGGCGGGATTAAGCTAGGCGCAGGTGGTCTCATCCGGGCATATAGCAATACAACTACTGAAGCAATCCACCAGGCTGGTCTCGTCCAACGGATCAAGCAAGCAATTCTAAAAATCACTGTTACCTATGATCTTCACGATCTCCTTCTTTACTACCTCAAGGAGAACAATCTTGAGGTTGCTAGTGAGGAGTACGGGGTTAATGTTGAAACAAGTATTTATGTAAACGAAACGGACTTAAAAGATGTCAAAGAAAAGCTCATTAATCGTTTTAACGACCAGCTTCAAATAACTGAGGGCGATCAGCGATTTAACGAAATTCCATATTAAAAAATTCAGGTTAGAATTTTCTAGCCTGAATTTTTTAATATTTTATTTTTCCTAAATTTCAAGAATAAGTTAGCCACTGGACTCAAATAAATAATACTGACCAATTGATTATTGGTTGATGGAGCT
>NZ_CANCWY010000020.1:0-31941 GCF_947381695.1 Limosilactobacillus sp. DJ3M12
GAATGCCATCGATCAAGCTGCTAAGGCTAAGAACGATGCAATCGATGCTTCAAACTTAACTGATGAAGAAAAGGCTGCTTTGCAGCAGACAGTTGCTGATGAAGTTACCAAAGCTAAGGCTGCAATTGATGCTGCCACTAAAGACGCTGATGTTACTACAGCTAAGAACACTGGTGTTGGAAAGATTAACAACATTAATGTTCCAACTACTTCTGCAACTAAAGATGCTGCTAAGGATGCTGCTAAGAATGCCATCGATCAAGCTGCTAAGACTAAGGACGATGCAATCGATGCTTCAAACTTAACTGCTGAAGAAAAGGATGCCTTGAAGCAGAAAGTTGCTGAGGAAGTTCAAAAAGCTAAGGGCAATATTGATGCTGCCACTAAAGACGCTGATGTTAAGACAGCGCAAACCAATGGTGAAAAGGCTATTAATGCTGTTGAAATTCCAACATCTTCTAAGACCAAGAATGACGCTAATAGTGATCTCGATAACACAGCTGATGCTGCTAAGAAGGCCATCGATGAAACTTCAGGTTTAACTGATGATCAAAAGCAAACAGCAAAGGATCAAATTGACACAGCTGTTGGTGATGCTCAAGAAAACATCAAGAAAGCTTCTGATAACCAAGGTGTTGCAGATGCAAAGGATGCAGGTAAGCTCGCAATCGACAAGGTAAGTGCAAAGGCTGCAATTGATGCTGCTCTTAACAATAAGAAGAGCGCAATTGCGAAGGCGCCATTAACTGCTGAAGAAGCCAAGCCTTTAAACGACTTGGTAGATCAAGAAGCTGACGCTGCAAAGGCCGCTATTGATGACGCTACTACTAATGCGGTTGTTGAAGCTGCCAAGAATAATGGTGTTGAAAAGATTAACAACATTAATGTTCCTACTACTTCTGCAACTAAAGATGCTGCCAACAAGGCAATTGAGAATGCTTTAGCTAAAAAGATTGAAGAAATCAAAGCTAACACCAACTTAACTGATGACCAAAAACAAAGCCTTATTGATCAAGCTCAGAACGCAGCTAACCAGGCTAAGGAAAACGTTCGGAGTGCTTCCACTAATGAAGACGTTCAAACTGCTAAGAACAATGGAATTGCAGCTATTAACGGAATTACTGTTAAGAGTAATTCAGTCGATGACCAAGATAATTCTGCAACTAATGAAGGGAACGGTAACCAAGCTGGTCATATTCAAAGTGATAACTCCAGTGACGTTACAAAGCATAGTTCTATTCAACAGTCTGGTAATGAAAAAACTCAATTACCACAAACTGGTAACGAAACACAACGTGGTGCAGGCTTAGTTGGCTTAGCCATTGCAGGCTTAGTTGGTTTGTTGGGCAGTGCCGGATTCCGTAAAAAGCGGGATTAAGCAACTACTCAAACCGTCGTAGCAAATTCATAACATAAATAAGGAGAGTGAGAAAAAACGCCCCAAATCGGCTAGCAAGCTGGTTTGGGGCGTTTGTCTTCGAACCCCCGCAAGGATGGCTAGGTTGGTCAAACGTAAGCAGTCAATAACGATACGTCTAGGCGCGGTGTAAGGTAAGTACCGAATAACGACACGTATTGAAAAAAAGCGTCATGCACGACATCGGTTTTGATGTTACGCATGACGCTTGCTCATTTTAAATATGACATTGAGCCTGGACCTCTTTTGCCCATGGCAAAAAGCCCTCAAGATCTTTGTTTTCACGATTCGGTAAGTGATCAAACAGATATGTAGAGGGCGGCTGTAAAATGTAGGAAATCGGCGGTTTAAAATTGTCGGTTTTCCTGCATTTTTTGTATACTCACTTTATCAATCTTTTGAGGAAGTGATGAGTATGCGAAAAGACGTTTATGAAAGGATGAGATATTTTGTGTTAGAGAAGATAAAACCAAATCACTCCGCTATTGCACGACAATATGGTGTTGATCCACGAACTGTAAAAGCGGCATATTTAAGAGCTCAGAGTGGTGAAACAACAGTCGTTAGGAAGCGACGAAGCCGTCGTAGTAAGCTAGACGGATATCAAGATATCATTGAGGATAAATACACTGCCGGATGTTCTGCCAAATCGATTTATGACTTTATCGTTGAAAAAGGCTTTACTGGTAAATACACAATCGTCAAAGACTATTGTCGTCGGTTTCGTAAAGTGCAAACTAAGAAAGCAACGATTAGGGTTGAGCATACGATCGGCTTAAGTGCTCAAGTCGATTGGAAAGAACGAGTTACCATGACTGACCGAAACGGTGTTCCACATACTTTCAGTATTTTCTTGTATGTCTTACCCTATTCAAAATTTAAGTTCTTAAGATTAACTCTAGATCAGAAGCAGGATACTTTATTCAAATGCTTATTTGAAGCCTTTAAGGATACTGGTGGAATTCCTAAAGAAATTTGGTTTGATAATATGTCAGCTGTCGTTGACCATAAATTGAATGACTTCCATCATCATCGCTTTAATGAACGATTCCTATCATTTAGTCATGATGCGGGCTTTCACCCAAACGCTTGTCGACCATTTAGGCCACAAACCAAAGGTTGTGTTGAGGCCTTGGCAAGAACGATGGGAAGATTAAAACCTTATGATGGCGAGTTCAGTACCATCAATGACTTGAACGATATCGTTAATCGATTAGCTCAACGACTTAACCATGAGAAGTCGCAAAGTAATAACCAGAAGCCAGTTGAATTATGGGCAAAAGAAAAAGAGCATTTCCAGTCTCTCAATTACGATCTCACAAGGTACTTCGACAGCGTCCAAACTAGAAAAGTATCGCGAGATTCAATGATTAGATTTCAAAACCATCAATACTCTGTTTCCCCTAATTATATCGGAAAATAGGTTGAAATTAAACCAGCTACTGATGGTAAAGCTATTCATATTTTCTATCAAGGCGTTGAAATCCAGAAACATGATTTAACCAATAAGCAGTTTAATTATGATCCACACGACAAACACGCCATTCTAAAAAGTGATTTGATGGAAGATAAAACAGACGAAGAAATTGACCAGTATATGCTTAATAACCTCAGTATTTATGATCAGATTGGGGAGTAAAATGAATCAGTATGGCAGATTGCAAGAAATAACTTGAACGAATTTAGTAATGTAGATTAAGCAAGAAGATCTCGATTGGTGTATGCCAATTAAGACATTTAAGTGGCCGTGAATTCAGATACCAATTGATTTGAACCAGTTGGTAATCACTTAGTTCTTCAATGGCTTGTCCCTTGGGAATAAACCGTCGCAAAACTCGATTACGGTTCTCATTACTACCGCGTTCATGTGGTGAATAAGCATGGGCAAAATAAACCGGAGTACCAGTTCGCTGCTCAATTGCCTGGTAGTTAGCGAACTCTTTACCATGATCTACGGTAAGCGCCTTGAGCTTGTCTTGAAGTTGACTAGCTAGTTCAAGTACGGCCTGAGTCATGGACTGACTGTCGCGACCATGGAGCTGTTTAACAATTGTCAGGCGACTCTTACGCTCCACAAAAGTAGCCACAGCTTGACCTTTACGTTTGCCAGAAAGTACGGTATCAGCTTCAAAGTGGCCGAATTCCTGGCGAGTTTCGACTTTATGAGAACGCTCCTCAATGGAGCGGCCGTGACTGAACGTACCACGCTTTTCTTTAACACGATGACGACGAATTCCATGATCAGGCAAATCGGGTAACTGTACATCAAGCCATCCTTGATCAATCCAGTTATAGACCGTCTTGTAGGCAATTCCAACTACATGGGCAACTTGTTCAGGGGACCACTTCTGGACTTGAATCTTTTCCTCGACCAAGTGTTTAAGGTTTTTAGTGAGCGAAGACTTCCGCCCCCCGTTGACTAACCTTGCGTTCAAAGTCAGTTTGTGCTAGCTCAGCCTGGTACTCACTATTTAGCCGGTGAAGTTCGTTAAAGATGGTGGTCTTACTAAAGCCTAAGTAGTTAGCTATGTATTGCAAGGAACGTCCTTCATTATGAAGCGTTTCAATGACAACACGGTTCTGGAATGATAAAATAGTGGTGCCCATTAAGGTCCTTCTTTCTAATGGAATGTTGTGGTAACACCATTAAAGACCTTGATGGTTTTTTCTGTCCACTTAAATGTTCAACTTAAATTTTACAATCTGCCACATTTAAAAAAGTGGTTTGGCAATAAAAAGCTTCGAGAAATTAGAGCCGTAGATTGTGAAAAGTTTCGAGTGTACCTACTTGGTAAAAGTGGGTATTCACAAGGCTTTGCCAGTTTAGTATATTGTTTGTTTCGCAATACTTTAGATTATGCGGTGAGAATGGATTTTCTAGTTAAGAATCCATCGCGAAAGACAAAAGCGATTAATAAGGGAAAAACGACCGTTGCCTTTTGGACCAAGACTGAGTTTGAAAAGGTTTTGTCAGTAATCTATACCCAAGATTATTATCAACATATGTATTTTGTAATTTTGTATCTTTACTTTACCTGCGGAATGCGGGTTAGTGAGGGCTTAGCTTTAACTTATGATGATGTTGATTTTAAGCGGCATCGTTTGAAGATTCATAAGACACTTGAAATGAAGAACAAGCATGACTATGTAATCAAACCTTATACTAAGACCATTAATGGAATCCGAACTATTTCATTAGACAATGATACAATTCGTGTCTTAAAAAATTGGCGAAAAGACCAAGAGAAGCACGGGGTTCACAACTTTATTATGTCGTATGATGATACGCCGATGAGTAGAACAACGATTCCATTAATAGTGAAGCGTTTCGCTAAACTAGCTGGGGTAAAACCGATTCAGGCAAAGGGATTGCGTCATAGTCACGTTAGTTACCTTATCAACGAGTTTAATACTGATGTGTTAACAGTATCACGTCGGCTTGGTCATTCTAGTCCTGAGATTACATTAAAGTATTATGCTCATCTTTGGCCACGGAATGATGAAACAATCGCGGATGAAATGGAAGGTAATATTAAGTTTCAACCAGCGAAAGAAAATCGACTACGATTCACAGGCAATCAAAATATTCATTCTACGAAATAAGGTTCCCTACCAAAACCCTACCAAAATGAATAATAATGCTTTGAAACAGCCTCATTATAGGGCTTGGTGCAGGCATCATCATTTGAGTATGAATAGAACGATAATGTTACTTAGAGTTGGAAACGCGATATAACGGCATTTTGGCAGTCTTAAAACTAAACCAACTCAGTAAAAATAACATGTTTGTTTGCCAAAATGTTTGCCACGGTGGAAGCATCCAGTGTAAGACTGGGTGCTTTTTTGTATAATTAAAATGAATAATTTAACGGTTGAGAAGAGGAACAAATAATGAACACTACAACTGAAAAAGACATAGTTAATATTTTGTGGAAAGCCTTAAAACATGTTGCCATAGAGAATGATAATTCAATTGATAATCAGATTACCGTAAATATTAAAAAGATAAACGATAAACAAGAAGTTAAAATAACAAAAGCAGAAATAATTGCTTTTGTTAACGATCAAATACATAAATTTCATAGTGTGAATGGTGTTTATTATTGTTCGGATCATATTGAATATACAGTTATAGCCAGGGAAAAGTATCGGCCTTCTTTAGCTCCATTTGCTTGGCCGGAGGATATTCCTTTTACAGAACAGAACAAATATAAATATGGCTTGTCACAAATATCTTTAGGCCTGTTTTTTAAGTTTTTGAAAGAGGTTACTTTAGACACTAATTTTATTGTTCAAAATATTTTTACGAATTCCTTTTATATGGGAATATTCAACGATTCTGGAACAGCAATAGATTTATTTGATAAAGAAATAAATTTGTATAATATTGTTGACTCGTTGTTGCAAAGAAGTGTTAAGCAATACTTAATGGCAATTAAAATAGAACCTAATGATGATAGTGAGAAGGCTAACATATCAAATAATATTAAAAAATACAAAAAAATGGCTGAGTCAGCAATGTTTAATGTGAATCTTGCAAATTTTCATGGGTTCAGTTTGAGATATTTGGAACATCCATTAATTGCTATCACTGATAGTAATAACATGAAAAAATTAATGGAAAGCGCATGACTGCTCCACATATGGTTTATAACCATGATATGTTGGAAATCTATACAGCTGGAAACTGGCATGATGATCCATTAGTACAATTTATTAATTACTATCAAGTTGCAGAATATCTCTTCAATTATGTTCCAAATGAATTACTTTTTGAGGAAGTACAAGAAAAAATTGCAAGTCCTAAGTTTTCCTATACTGATAAAAGTGATGTTTTGGAGTTATCCCGTCTAATTGCTGATTTGAATAGGAAAAATGATAAAGAAGTAAATTCGTTAAGGATGGTCTTAAATCAGTATGTTAAATATGATGATTTAAAAAAGTCGCTTCCTGATAAACTGATTAATTATTATCGCGATGAGATACCATCTTTCCTTAAAAATACATCTGAGCCTAATCAAATAAAATTTAGTATTAATAATCTTAAAAATAGCGATAAAGTTTATGGGAAAATGGCTAGTAGATTATATGCGGTTAGGAATTGCTTAGTTCACAACAAAGAAGGGGAAAACCATTTTAATTCGTTAATCGATGACGAGTCTCTAAAAAAGGAAGTCCCACTTATGAAAGCAATAGCGGAGACCGTAATTATAAAATATGGGACAACTATTTAATCAGGGGAATGGTAATAACAGAAATTGAAGATCGAATTACAGATATTATTAACCCAAATAACCGTGATGAATTTATTTACGACTTTTTAAGTGTGTATGACTTTCCTAAGGCAACAATCACTAAGTTACGGAAGGGAACCAATAATCTAGCAAAGGAACCAGGGGCAGTTTACCTGAAGAATCGGCTATATTATCAGCAAGTCGCTGCAGATGATAATTTGATGCAGAACTTTGCTGATCTAAAATAAAAAGTAGAGCAACTTGGTGCTAAGCCACGTTATATTATGGTGACTGATTTTAAGAATGTCCTTGCTGAAGATACCAAAACCGGTGACACGCTTGATGTTGAATTTGAGCGGATACCACAGAAGTTCGAATTTTTCCTTGCATGGAATGGAATTGAAAAAGCTGACTTTGATAAGGAAAATCCAGCCGACATTCGGGCTGCCGAACGCTTTGCCAAACTATACGATATTGTAGTTAAGGATAATCCAGATACTAGTCGTCATGGATTAAATTTATTTCTGATTCGAGTCCTTTTCTGTCTGTTTGCTGAAGATACTGATGGTACTGTGCCCTGTCAAGTTGACACTTTAAATAATGAAAATTAGCTGGCCTTGCCAAAGCGATATTCTGCTGCGGTAAGGTCGTTTCTTTTCGCTGAGATAAATTCTTCAGTGAAGTATGTAATGCCTGTTTCAACTTGTTGCTCTAATTCTGTTAATGTCTGTGCTTTAGGTAGGTGAGCTATCCATATTGCCTTAAAATCTGCCCACCAATGTTCTATTACTACATTATCAGCTGGAGTACCTGGTGCAGAGTAACTATGACATGTGCCATTAATGGCCAAGTATTGATTAAATGCTTTTGATATGTATGCTGAACCACGATTCGTATGGATTAACGGAGCTAATCCTCCTTCACTGACTCTGGCTTGTTCAAATACCTTGATTGCACCTTTGGTCGTTTCCGTTGGCGTAATTAACCAACTTACTGGATATTGCCCATACAGATCTAATACTACGTGTAGCCGAACCTTATTGCGTCGAATCTCATACGTTAACTCAGTTGTATCCGTAACCCGGACTTGGTTAGCTGCTCTTTGATCAAATTGTCGTTTAAGAATATTTTCAGCTTCATAAGTTTGCTGAGCCTGAATACGCTTATGTTTGGGTTGACGATAGTCAGCTTTAATACCATGGTTTCGCATGATACGAATAATCCGTTTCTTGTTTGCCTTATAGGGAACTTGCTGACTCAAATTAATTAACCTGGTCATTTTGTCATAACCAACACTTTGTTTGTGTTCATTTTCTAACTGCTTAATTAACTTGAGGAGTTCCAATTCCTCGATTTCACGTTCACTTGGATCATGTTTAAGCCACTTGTAGTAAGCTTGCCTAGACACTCCAGCAGCTCTGGTTAATTCACGGACTGAATAACCCTCGGCTATCATTTCCTGAATCGCTTGATATCGTCCGGTCGATCCACCTCCCGATTGCGTATTTCGACTAATTTTTTTGCAAATGCAATTTGAACCTCCCGTTCACGCTCTCGAGCCTCTAATTCGCGAACTCTTTTTCTTAACCGTTCTAATTCATTAGTCGGTTCTTTACCCTTGTTACGCCCACGGTTATCCTTCAATACTGCCCAATCATTGTTTTCCTGGTACTTGCGTACCCAAGAATAAACACGTTGATAACTAACGTTATACTTCTCAGCAGCCGCCTTATAGTTGTTGTCATGGTCAATCGTCCATTGAACGATACTCTTCTTTTCATCAAAGGTTACTTTTCGTCCCATTCTTCTAGCTCGCTTTCTCGTTGTCTGATTAACGGTAAGGTTGCCACTATTGTAACTGATAACCCATTGATGGAGTTGAGAAATATTCCTAATTTGGTATCGCTGAAGGAGTTCCTGGTTAGAATACGCACTTGAAAGATAAGCTTTGATAGCGGCTACCTTTGTTTCTAATGAGTATTTCCGATTATGCTTAGGCCTAATTAGACCTGCTAATCCAGCCATTAAGAATTGTTTGATCCATTTACTCATATTCGCTGGCCGCACGCCGTGATAATCGGAGAAGACCGTTAGGTCGTAATCCGATTCTTGATACTTACTAAGTAGCTTAAGTTTCTCAATAGTTGAATAACTTACAATACAAAATACCCCTAGGACTGACACTTTTATTATTTCAAGTGTCAACCCTAAGGGGTATTGTACGGAGATGGATCCGTTTATTTATTCTAATCCAACACTGGATTGAAGTATTTTAATTGCGTGTAATCCACGTTTCCGCCATCGGTAATGGCTAAATCAGGAATTGCAGTGATTGGGAGGAAGGAAAGGTAGAAGATAGGGTCTGGCAGTTTAGAACCAATCTCCCGTGCTCCTTCTTGCAAGGCCTTTTCTTGTTGAGCTAATTCTTCAACAGGTAAGTCTGAACAAATCCCAGCAATTGGCAATGGTAGGTTAGCAACCACTTGACCATCAACAACGACAATTTGGCCACCACCTTGTTCGATTAACTTATTCGCAGCTAGTGCCATGTCGTCATAGTTCACACCAGCGACAACCATGTTATTGTCGTCAGGGGCAGCAGTGGTTGCAATCGCCCCTTTCTTGAAAGACCAACTAGAGATAAAACCGTGAGAAATATTACCGTTGATTCCGTACCGCTCAACCACAGAAACTAGGGCCACGTCTTGGTCAACATCAGGCTTAATAATGCCATCTTCAACAGGCAATTTGAGGTCACGACGTTTCCGAACGAAGGGGCCAATGCTGTTAATCGTTTCCACCAGTGCAGTACCATCAGCGTGATCAGTATGATATTGGAAATCATTTGCTGATAATGGATCACGATGTACAGTTGCCGTTAATTCGCTTGAGCGGGCAGGAACCGTAAAAGCAAATTGTTCTTGACCATCGTCAAATACTAACTGGCCTTGACTAATGACAGTTTCGACATTGAAAGTTCCAGGATGGTCGACCAGTAAAATATCAGCTCGTTTGCCAGGAGCAATTGATCCAAGCCGATCATCAACATGATACGCTTCAGCAGCATTAATGGTGGCCATTTGAATTGCGGTCATTGGGCTAACGCCAGCTTGAATTGCTAATCGAACCATGTGATCGATGTGACCAACAGAAAGAATACTGGTAGCATTCACATCGTCGGAGCAGAAACTAGTATGCCGAGCAACCCCAGCAACATTCTCGGTAATTGATTTAATATTTTCATTCAGAAACTTAGTCACGGCAGATTCACGAATCACCGTGTGGACACCTTTCCGTGCTTTTTCCAAGAATTCTTCATGAGAGTAACTTTCGTGATCGACGGAAACACCACTCATTAGATATTGATTGAGTGCTTTTCCACGTGCCATTGGTGAGCAGCCGAAAATGGGTTGATGATTTTGATGAGCCAATTCTAGTACTTTCATGGTATCTGGATCCTTAGTTTCCACGGATTCACGAACCGTTTCCCAAACACCGAAGCAACGAGGATCCGTTTGCACTTGAGCATGATCCTTAGCGGTGACATCGTAAGAGATAGTTGATTTTGGAATGGTGTAAGGAGTCTTATAAGGTAGTCCCCAGATGACATTGAATGGTAGTTGAGCGATTTCATTGAAGATTTCTTTTAAACCATCTAAGCCGATTACGGAGATGTATTCATCTAAACCGGTGACGATGCTGGTTGTCCCATGAGGTAAGACTGCCTGAGCAAATCGGGTCATACTTAACTTACTACATTCAACGTGAATGTGACAATCAATTAGCCCAGGGGCAAGATACTTACCGGTAGCATCAACCTTTCTAGTGTTGGGGCCGATATAATCGGTGATATCTTTTTCAACGGCCACAATTCGTTGGTCATAAATGGCTACATCTGCCTTGTAATATTCACCAGTATTAACATTAATTAATGTCCCGCCAGTAATGACCAGGTCAGCAGGTAATTTAGCAGCACCAGCATCAATGTATTCACTTAATTTAGTTTCTGACATGATTAGTAAGCCTCCACTTTATTTAGGCAAGATATTCAAAACATAGAGCAGAACAACAAAGACAACTAACATTGTCCACATAATTCCGTTGACTTCTTTTCGCCGACCAGCAGCAGTCATCAAGATTGGGTAAGTTAAGAAGCCAAAGGCAATCCCATAAGAAATGTTGTAGGTCAAAGGCATGCCAATGACGACAAGGAAAGAAGGTAAAGCAATTTCAAATTGATCCCAGTGAATATCACGCAAAGCAGAGACCATCAGTACACCGACAACGATTAAAGCAGCAGCGGTAACTTGGGTCGTCACGACGGTCAGCAGAGGTGAGAAGACCATACTTAAGAGGAAGAAAAAGGCGACTACAACAGCCGTGAAACCAGTTTTACCACCGATTGCAATTCCGGCTGATGATTCGACGTAGGCAGAAGTTGGGGTAGTCCCCATGAAAGCACCACCAAGCATTGAAAGTGAGTCTGCCATCAAAGCGCGACCAATGTGCGGCATCTTATTACCCTTCATAATGCCAGCTTGTTGCGCCAAACCGATCAAGGTACCGGCAGTATCAAAGAAGGCAACAATTAAGAAGATCAGGACAACCGCCCACATTTTAGGATCAGTCATTACGGAAAGGTGTTCTAGCCCGACACCGAATGTTGGTTTCAGACTTGGGGCCATTGAAATGATGTGGTGTGGAGCCTTAATCAAACCAGTCAAAAGACCCAGAATAGTTGTCGCAACTAAACCAATAAAGATCGCACCAGGCACCTTTTTAGCCATCAAGATTGCGATAACAAAAATTCCGAAGATCGTTAACCAAACCGTTGGCACGGTAAAGGAACCAATGCCAACTAATGAAGACTTATTAGCAATGATTAAGCCCCCACCTTGTAAACCAACAAATGAAATAAAAATCCCAATTCCGGCAGCCATCGCATATTTCAAATCCTGTGGAATTGCGTCAATGACAATTTCCCGAACTTTAAGGAATGACAAGATAGTGAAGAGCACAGCGGCTATCAGAACACCGGCCATGGCATCCTCCCAAGGAATTCCCATGGCAATGACCACTGAATATGTGAAGAAGGCGTTATCACCTAAACCTGGAGCAATGGCGATCGGGTAGTTAGCAAGAATCCCCATTAATAATGAACCTAAAATAGCAGATAGGGCAGTGGCAGTAAAGACCGCCCCTTTATCCATTCCTGCATCACCCAAAATAGATGGGTTAACAAAGAGAATATATGCCATTGAAACGAAGGTTGTTAAACCTGCTAAAAATTCCCGCTTGATTGAGGAACCACTCTCTGTGATGTGGAAGGCACGATCAATCCCTCCAGATAATGTTCGTTTTTTGCTCACAACTTACACTCCCTTGAATCATTATGTGTGGATTATTGCACACAATAAAATGAAAATCAAGGGAATTTGTTCGTAAAAATGCTTGAAAACGAATTTTTTAATGATACAATAGCGTCAGCGTCGTAAAAATAAGAACTTTAATTTGGAGGTACAGTTCATGTCTACAGAAATTACGAAGGAATTTACTCAGGGATTACCTAAAGCTGAACTTCATGTTCATATTGAAGGAACATTGGAGCCAGAATTGAAACTCAAATTAGCCAAGCGCAACCATGTTGATATTGGTCAATCAACAATTGAAGAAGTTCGCCAATCATATCAATATGATGATTTGGCTTCCTTCTTAGCTGTTTACTATCCGGCAATGAATGTTTTACAAACTGAACAAGATTTCTATGACTTAGCAATGGACTACCTCCATCGAGCAGCAAAGAATAATGTTCGGCACGTTGAAATCTTCTTTGACCCACAGGCTCATACTTCACGAGGAATTGCATTCAAGACGGT
This sequence comes from Limosilactobacillus sp. DJ3M12, assembly GCF_947381695.1. Lineage (NCBI taxonomy): Bacteria > Bacillati > Bacillota > Bacilli > Lactobacillales > Lactobacillaceae > Limosilactobacillus > Limosilactobacillus sp. DJ3M12. The sequence continues at coordinate 12,528 of NZ_CANCWY010000020.1, forward strand.
CATTGATGGCTTATACAAGGCAACGGTCGATGCACGGGCGCTGAATATTGATGCACGCTTAATTATGTGCTTCTTACGTGACTTTTCTCGCGACTCCGCACGCGAAACGCTAGAGGAAGCCTTGAAGTATAAGGATAAGATTCTTGGGGTTGGACTAGATTCTGATGAACATAATAATCCACCAATGAAGTTCTTTAACCAATTCACCAAAGCCAGTGCAGAAGGTTTCCACTTAACAGCCCATGCTGATATTGACCAAAAGGACTCGATTGAACATATTCGTGAATTACTTGAAGTTATCGGTGTAGAACGAGTTGACCATGGAACTAATGTTGTTGAAGATCCGGACTTGGTTGACTTTGCAGCTAAGAACAAGATTGGCTTCACCTCGTGTCCACTTTCAAACTCGTTTGTTAGCCCTGAAATGAAGGGGAAGGAAGTTATTGAACTACTGAGTAAGGGTGTGAAGGTTTCCATTCACTCCGATGACCCAGCATACTTTGGTGGCTACATTGGTGATAACTATTACGCAATCGCTACTAAGTTCAATTTGAGTCGTGACCAAGTAATCACGTTAGCGCGAAACTCTTTTGAAACTAGTTGGATTTCGGATGAACAAAAGGCTCTTTACCTCAAAGAACTTGATGACTATGTCGCTAATAATTAATTGAGATGATCATCTCAAAACAGAAGAAGCTCGATAGTTGGCTAAGTTGCTAACGTACAATACCCCTTAGGGTTGAGACACTTTTAGTATTTCAAGTGTCAACCCTAAGGGGTATTGTACGCCTACTTATGTTATCAAATTAATTTAAATAACTAAAAAGAGGCCGGGAAATAACCCGACCTCTTTGCTATTTTAATGATAAGAATGCAGCGGCTGGCTGTCCAGTCATCCCGCTACTCGTTATTCAATTGTTATCGCAAAACCGTCTGGAGCCAGCTGGTGCCCCTGCATTCCCTGACTAAGAAGCAGTTGGCCCCTGGTTGCTAACTCCGCTGGTGCGCCCGTGGTGTTAAAGAGTCCTTTAAGCACTTTCCCAGCACCTGTACGGGAAACTTCCACCACCCCGATTGGCAGGACATTAAATGCAATTGTCTCGCCTGCAATTAGGTCAGCATAGTCACGACGCAATGCGACTAGCTTCTTAAAATATGCAAGCATTTCTTGAGCATCATCGTCTGGCGCCCAGTTCATTGGCTTCCGACAGTCCGGATCATTGTCTCCATCCATGCCGTACTCGGTGCCATAGTAAATTGACGGTGTTCCAGGCTGCAAGAATGTAAAGGCAAAAGTTTGCTTGACTAGGTCCCGGTTATCGTGGGCCTGAGTCATAATTCGCGCTGTATCATGAGAATCCAAGACATTAAACATCATCTGATTAGTCTGGTCACGGTACTTCATCAGCTGGTTGCTAAGCTGATCAATCATTCGTTCCGCACTAAGCCGGTGGTTGATGAAGTGGTCCAAAATAGCACCGGTGTAGCTGTAGTTCATTACTCCGCTAAATTCGTCCCCGTTCAGCCACGCCTGCGAGGTATGCCAAATCTCACCTAGGATATAAAAATCTGGTTTGAGGGCCGTTGTCTCCTGGTGGAACCTCTTCCAGAAGTGGTGGTCAATTTCATTGGCTACATCCAGCCGCCAAGCATCAATATCAAATTCCTCAATCCAATATTTGGCAATTCCCAACAAGTAATCCTGCACTGCTGGGTTAGCTGTATTGAGTTTCGGCATATGCGGTGTGTAATCAAAGGTATCGTAAGTTGCATCTGGGGTAAATTCAAAGTTCTTGGTCGGCGTGTAAGTTGCTGGGAACTTATTAACATGGAACCAATCAGCATATTTCGAGTTTTGGCCGTTTTTAAGGACGTCCTGCCACTGCGGCGACTTATCACCAATATGGTTAAAGACGGCATCTAGCATTACCTTAATCCCCCGCTTGTGAGCCTGGGCAACCACTTCCTTAAATAAGGCGGCGTCACCAAAGTGAGGGTCAATCTGGTAATAGTCTTCTGTATCATACTTATGGTTAGAAGGGGCTTTAAAAAGCGGGTTAAAGTAGATCCCATTGACACCCAATGCTTGAAGGTGGTCAAGGTGGTCCAGTACACCCTGCAAGTCACCGCCATAGAAATCCTGACGACCAGGATGGTCATTGGCATTCCATTTTTTAGTACCAGCAGGGTCGTTGGACTGATCACCATTGGCAAAGCGCTCGGGGAAAATCTGGTACCAAACCGTTTTCTTTACCCATTCTGGAGCGTGAAACATATCAATCTCTTGGAAGAAGGGCATCCGAAAGTAGGTATTTAAATCATTCAAGGCCGCGTGGTTATCTGGCTGAAGGTAGCCCCGGTCGGTATAAACCGTCCTCGTCCCATCAGTGCCAGTGATGTCAAAGGCATACGCCAAGCGCTTTTTCGGCTCGGTAACCGCAATCTGCCAATAATCATAGAGGTCATCTGACAAGATTTTCTTCATCGGCGTCGGTTTGGTATAAAATGGCGGTTTAATTCCCGCCAGGCTGCGAAGACTGTAAGGGTCACCGTGCAATAGCTGGACCGCTTTTACGTCATCTTTAGCAGTCCGTAAACGGATATGCATCGTCTGAGAGTCATAAAGAAAGGCCATTTCGCTTTCCGGCCGGTGGTAGATAGCAGCAAGATTCATTATTCAATATCTCCTTTTTCAACAGAGGTTTCCTTGACAACGTAAACCGCAAATGCCCCAATCAGTGCTAGGACAGCAGATACGACCAGCATGTGTGGAATGTAGTTGCCCAATAACGGATAAAGAGCAAAGGAGCAAACAGAAGCAACAATCTGTGGGAAGCAGATCCAGCAGTTGAATAACCCCATGTAAGTACCATCATGCTTACCATCCAGGGCATTCGTCAGGATAGTGAACGGGATGGAGTTGATCGTAACCCAGCACATCCCGATACCAATAAAAGCAACGAACGATAATAGCTTAGTCGGCGCAACAGATAAGCCCCAGAAGCCGAGGGCACCCAGGACCATTCCTAAGGCGTAGGCAGGTTTCCGAATTCGGTCATTCAGCTTTTGCAAAACCAATCCGTAAATAATTGCTACCCCGACTTCAACAGCAGACAGGACACCAAACCAGTTTCCGGCAGCTTGGTAAGCAGCGCTAGAAGCATTCGTAGTGTGCCAGATGTTTTGGGCCACCGTCCCTGCACCATAAGTCCACAGGTATTGGAAACCAGCCCAAGAGAAGAATTCAACAATTCCCAGCGTCCAGAAAACCTTGGGCGCGTGTTTAACAATTGTGAAGAAGTTTTCACTAATATTAGCATTTTGGTCTAAGCCGTGGTACTTGGCATAAGTCTCTGGGTCATATTCGTCAACTTTCCAAATAGTAAAGATTGATGAAACAACTAAAATCGCAGCTCCAATATAGAATGACCACTTAACAGAATCTGGTAATTCACCCTTAGCTGCAATATTCTTAACCCCAATCCAGGTCAAGAAAAACGGGAAGAGGTCAGCGGCAACGGACCCGATGTTTCCCCAAATCGTCTGCCATGACCAAGCCTGGTCCTTTTGTTCATCGTTTACCATGTCAGAAATCATCATCTTGAATGGCTGCATCGACATATTCGAAGACAGGTCCATAAATAGGATGGCTACCGCGCCGAACCATAGCGCAGTCGAAGTCTTGAAACCAAACGAGCCGGAATTCGGCAACAGGCACATCACAATGACAGCCACAATCGTCCCTAAAATCAAGTAAGGGAGCCGCCGCCCAATTTTAGGAATCCAGGTCCGATCGGAAAAGTAGCCGACCAGTGGTTGAACAACCATCCCTGCTAATGGCGGCAGGATGAAAAACCATCCTAGCTTGGTTGGGTCCGCCCCCAGGGTTTGGAAGATCCGCCCCATGTTAGCACTCTGCAAAGCAAAGGCCATCGAAGTCCCCAGGTTCCCAAACGTCATCAGCATTAATACTGAAAACGCGAGGGACGGCAAATTTTTATTTAACTTTTTCTCGCTCATATAATAGTACCTCCATCGATAATTAATAAGTCTATAATGATTACGCTTACATAGTGCTGCTATCGGCCGCCTATTGCAACCGCTTGCACAAAATTATTAGAAACCGCTTACTTTTAAAAGTTGACGGTCCCTTGGACTCCCTAAATTCTTACCGCACATTTGCTTTTTTAAGGTAAACTGACAATCCATTTAAATTTTATTATTATTCCAAATTTCTGAATACAGGATTAATAATCATATCTTTATAAAATATTGGTTTTACCTGGTCAAAACTTGAAGTCTCTAATGGACTGTTTTTCGCTTTCGTCTAAATTGAAAGCACTCATTACCAGTTCATCTATGCGGTCATTCTCTTTGGAAATATTTTGCCCGTGTTTTCTTTTATCCATTGCTTCAGATACTAATGTAGAGAGTTCTTTCTCGGCATCATCGGTCAACTCTGGAATAGGAAATTGTGCCAATTCATTAACCTTAAACTGAGGAAAAAGTCTACGCTGAAACTTATCAAATTTCATTAGAAACCATAAAGTTATTGGCTTGGAGTTAAGAATTCCAAGGATAGCAAGGATGTCAATGCCCTTAGTATTTTCAACTATCATCGAATTAATATCATTGATGATGGTTGTATCAGCAAACGCTCCATCAATTGCGTATTCATTTTTATTTGGTATTTGGCGCACTAAGATTCTGGGTTCTGTAAAATTGGTTGATCTACGTGGTTCTGCTAGTCCATCGGTTTACTGTATATATTCTGTACTTGGTTTTAAATAATATCGTTGAACATTATTGCCGTTTATATACGGTAAATAATAACTGTCAATTTTAGTTTTACTATGATACACGCGACCGACTCTATCTTCTTTAGTCATTTTTGGAACCTGGGTGCAACTTGGAAAGACCCTTGCCTACCTGATATGCTTTTATTCCCGTTTTTACATCAGCATAGTTACTAAGAGCTTTACTTAAGTTCATCTTCCAAAAAGCATCTATGGTAGCCTTGTATTTCACCATAGAAATACTAAAGATAGGTTTTTCGTTCCCAAAGAAATCACTAGGGACAGTGCCAAATAATTTGTATTCTCCATGATCTAACTCTCCCACAGTAATGGTATCTGGACATTCTTTTTTTAAGAATACCAAGCAATTATCAACATTGGCGTCGGTAAAAAGCTTGTCCATGGAGTTAATAATCTCAAGTTGCCCCGTTTTGTTAATTAGGAAGTCACGTATTTTCTGATTACTATGAATAGCCAGCATATTGTTCGGGATGATGCAAGCAAAAGTACTGCCTTGTTTTAGCAAATTGTATCCAAGCTCCATAAACAAGGTATAGGTATTTGCCTGATACTCATCAACTGTGTAATGACTTAAATAGTATTGCTTCGTGTAATCATCAAAAGACTGGTTTCTTGCAAAGATGTATGGCGGATTAGCAATTACAAGATCCCAGCCCACAAAATCACCATTACTATCTAAGACTTCTGGAAATTCCATTCGCCATTCCATGCTATGATTAAATACTGGACTGTTTTTTGCTTTTTCGTATGCTTCCTGAGCCTTTTTAGCCTTGGCTTTTAATTCTTTAAATTCTTCAAGGTTGGTTTCGTGGAATAAATTGCCCTGTCCAACTTTATTCATTCTAGCTTGCGCACGGTCAAGCCTCTCTCCAGCAGGGGTTTTAAAACTGCCAAAGAATTTATTCTTTATGTTTTGAATTTCTTTGTTAATATCAGCCTTAACAGTTTTGTTACTAGTGTTCTTGTACTTCTTAACTAATGACAAATAGTCTTTAAAGTTATTTCTCCGCATATCGAAGTGAGCGTTTAAATCAAAGCGACGGATTAAACTATCACCGACTTTAATGTTGATGTCAATGTTAGGTAGAGTAGTTAAGCTACCGGTTTCTGAATAATAGGCATCTTTTAAGAGCTCGGTCCAGAGACGCAATCGGCAGATATTTACAGAGTTAGGATTTATATCAACGCCATAAAGGCAATTTTCAATTATAGTACGCTTCTGGTTGAAAAGTGCTTTTTGGATCCTTAGGGTTCCAGGCTCCTTCGTACTATATTTAAAGCGATCACCATTTATGTCTTGCACGATTAACTCATCGTTTACAACTAAACATTGCACGTCATTTAAGATTTTCCCATTGGCATCAAACAACACTCTTAGTTGAGATTTGATTGCGATTAATTCATTAAGCACGAATAGAATTATATAATGTAACTTAGAGTTGGAACTGCGATATGATGGTACTTTGGTAGTTTTAAAACTAAGTCAACTCAATTAAAAACAACATATTTGCCAATGAGAAACATCCAGTGTAAAAGCTGGGTGTTTTTTGCTATTAAAGGTAAGTTTCAAGCAGTAATAAATGCTATCGCTAAATTAGATTGTTCGTTTTTTTCTTATTGATAAGTTAGTTGCTCTATGATATTTTTAAATAGACGAACTTATAGAGCTTAATTTATGAAAAAAGTTCGTAAATTATGTAGAGAAGGAGTAGTGAAGATGCCGAAAACAAGAAATCGTTATGGAGTAGCTATTGCAGGAGTAATTTTGCATTTGATGATTGGTAGTGTCTATGCATGGAGTGTGTTTACCAAACCAATCTCTGGATATACAGGCTGGAAGGAAACTTCAGTATCGTTTGCATTTAGCTTAGCTATCTTTTGCTTGGGGATGTCAGCTGCCTTTATGGGGCGTTTAGTAGAAAAATTTGGGCCAACAGTTACTGGAACTATTTCAAGCATTTGCTATGGGAGTGGGATTGCCTTAACGGGATTAGCGATTCAGTCTCATCAATTATGGTTATTATATGTCGCATATGGAGTAATAGGTGGCTTAGGACTAGGGTCAGGATATGTAACCCCTGTTTCTACTATCGTGCGTTGGTTTCCCGATAAGCGGGGACTAGCTACTGGTTTAGCAATTATGGGCTTTGGTTTTGCAGCGATGCTTACGGGGCCAATTGCGCAAAGTTTAATGGCGAACGTTGGCGTTGTAAATACCTTCTACATTCTCGGAGGCTTTTATTTTGTTGTAATGCTGGTTGCTGCCCAATTTATCAAGAAGCCACGATCACATGAACTCCCTCCAGCGATTGCTAAGAATGCTGAACGGATAAGTTTGACTGGTCGCGAATTAACTGCTAATCAGGCTTTGCGGACACGGACATTTGCCTTCCTATGGTTTATGTTTTTTATTAATATCACTACCGGAATTGGGCTAGTTTCAGCTGCTTCACCAATGGCCCAGGACATGACGACAATGACAGCGAGTGCGGCTGCCGTAATGGTTGGTATCATTGGTCTATTTAATGGTTTTGGTCGTCTAGCTTGGGCAACTTTATCAGATTTTATTGGCCGGCCACTTACCTATAGTTTGATTTTTGTTCTTGATATTGTGATGCTCTTTGTTCTTCTTTTATTTAAGGCGCCATTTATCTTTGCATTAGCGTTGTGCTTATTAATGTCTTGTTATGGGGCGGGATTCTCTGTGATTCCGGCATATCTCGGTGACGTTTTTGGGACAAAAGAACTTGGAGCTATTCATGGCTATATCTTAACTGCCTGGGCAATTGCTGGGATGGTGGGCCCCCTTCTTCTTTCTTACACACACCAAGTTCTCCACAATTACTATGTCACCTTAATTGTTTTCATAATTATTGATGCTTTAGCAATGATTGTTTCTCTTTTGATTCAACGTGATTTCATTACTAATCGGCAAACGAAACTCGTTATAAAATAACCGTCATGAAAAAGGTCGAAAATAAGAGTATACTAAACTAATTCAGTTTTTAAGATAAGGTAAATTCAATATGCATAATTTAATTTTTCTTACAGATCTTACAGGATCAGATTTAGATCCTTATATGCGACTTAATGAAGCACAACTTTTTCATGCTCTTGAACCTAATCCGGGTTTATTTATTGCGGAAAGTCCCAAAGTGATTGAACGAGCTTTACGAGCAGGTTATCGGCCAGCATCTCTTTTAATAGAAGAAAAGGAACTAGAGCGCGACTTGGCTGATTTGGATCATGAGATGGCAATTAACCAAACTAGGGGATTAGAACAAACGCCAATTTATGTAGTTAATAGTAAATTACTTCGGCAGTTGGCTGGTGGTGGTTATAATCTTTTACGAGGAGCATTAGCAGCTATGCACCGCGTCGAACGGCCAAGTCTAAATAATTTTTTGGCTACTATGCCCAGTGACCATCCGCGTATCGCAATCCTGGAAAGTGTTGTTAATCCCACCAACATTGGGGCGATTTTTCGCTCAGCCGCAGCTCTCGGAATTGATGGGGTAATTGTGACGAGCGACTCAGCTGATCCCCTTTATCGCCGGGCCTCACGGGTAGCTATGGGAACGGTTTTTCAAGTACCATGGACCTATGTTGATGCTAAAGTTTGGCAGTCAGAAGGAGTTGATCTTCTTCATCGAGCTGGCTACAAAACAGCCGCGATGGCGCTCCGTCATAACACGGTTGATATTGATGATCCTCAGTTAGCTAAGGTGGATAGATTAGCCATTATCCTTGGTTCAGAGGGGCCGGGATTAAGAGAAAATACAATTACGCAGAGTGATTTTACAATTAAGATCCCGATGGCTACAGGCGTTGATTCCTTAAATGTGGCGGCTGCCTCGGCCCTCGCTTTTTGGGAATTGGGTAATCGGAAAGTTAAATAATTGAACGAAAAAGGGAATAGAATTAAACTTGCTTGCGAGTTTTTAGTCCCACTCCCGCAAGGATGGCTACAATGCAAAGCTAGTCTACAAGGATTTCCACGATATCGTAACAAGATTCGTATAAAAAAGAGGCTGTTGAAAAAGTTTTCTCGCAGCCTCATAATTAAAATTATTTATTGTCAAACGGATCCCATTCGTATTTTGCGCGCGCACCACCAATCAATTTTGGTCGGTTGCGGAGATAAGTCGTATGAGCCAGTCCGATTTGTTTTATCGAAGTGCGAACTGGAACTTGGACAAACTTAACATGCATGCCAATCGAGGTATCACCGATGTCCATGTCGGCTTCAGCAGTAATGTGTTCAACTTCAATCGAATCGTTAAAGTTTTCAAAAGCAGCAATTTGTCCTGCACCACCTGCATGGAGCGAAGGGAAGACAGTAACTTGTTCAAAGCCGCGCTCCTTAGCTACATTTCGTTCGACAACAAGTGCCCGATTAAGGTGCTCGCAACCTTGGACTGCTAAATGGAGTTGGTGTTTTCGTAAGATATTAACAACTGTCGAAACAATCGCCCAGGCAATCTCAATGTTAGAGTCCTTTCTGATTATTCCGCCATGGACTTCACTAGTTGAAAGACCTAACACTACGAGGTCATCTTTTTCTAACTGAGCTTGATCCAATAATTCGGTTAAACCTGTTGCTGTTTGTTCTTTAATTTTATCAAGATTAATTCCATCTACTGTCATTAATTATTATTTCTTTATTATGAATAATATATCTAATTATCCACATTATACTAGGAAAAACCTTTGTGTAGCTAATAGCTACCTGCTCTATTTATGAGCCTAAAAGAGATTAATGCCCAATTTCTTGACGATTATTACTAGTTAGTTCAGAAAGCGTATAAGGAGCATAGTAATCCACGTGACAGACAAATAAAGCCCTTGGTAATTATGGACGACTACCGAGGGACTTTTTTGTTTAGTGAAGTCTAAATACCTCATCAAAATAACTTTCTACAAATATATTAGAAATACCTTGCTAGATCTCGGATGAAGTATTACTGCTATCTGTCATTCAATAAATGCGCAATAATATCCATACGATTATCGTAAATGCGCAAAATTTCAACTAATTGTTCATCATCATGAACACGATAAAAAACCGTGTTGCGCTTCAATGGTAAAAAACGATAGCCAGCTAATAATTCAGATAACTCTGCAGCATCTTTACCCAATCCTGGCATTGCCGATAAACGTTCAATTGAATGTTTCAGAGAACCACTCACCTTATCAGCAGTCTGCTTATTAAAATTATGAATAAGATATTGATACAGATTATCAACATCTCGCTTTGCTGCACCTCTAAATCCTATTTGATAATTTTTCATTTATCAAGCTCTCCAAATACATCGTCTAGCGTGTATAATCCACTTTCAGCCGAGGCTTCTTGAAGATCCTTAAGAACTTTCATGCCATTTACAAATCGATCATAACTTTCAATATCAACAATCGCATACTTTCCATAACCATTTTTAGTTAAAAATACTGGATTATCAGCATCTACTTCTTTTAGTAGTTTATTGTAATCACGTAAAGCAGAAACTGGTTTTATTGACATCTTCATCATGATTAATCACCTCACTAACATTGTACGATATTTTAAGTAATATTTACAGCAAAAAAAGGTATGCTTCTACTATATAAACTATGTAGAAAGATGTATACTTTAGGCGATCTATAAAAATGTGACAGATACTATCTTTCAAGAAGAATTGAAACTCAAATAATCCTTTGCTATACTACATTTTGTAGATATGCCTTTTGTTTATCAAAAGGTACGTTCGAAGGTAGGTTGCTGGAAAAAATACTGATTTTATCGGTATTTTTTCCAGCATTTTTTTATACGAAAGGAGCTAAGAATATGTCTAAATTTCGCTTGCAGTCCGTTGTTTTTGTCTTAACCGCATTTTTATTAGGATGTAATGAATTTATGGTTGTGGGGGTTATTTCTGATATTGCCAAAAGTTACCATGCTTCATTATCAACGGTTGGCTTTTTAGTTACTAGTTTTGCAATTATTTATGCTATCTGCACACCTTTAATTACCACTTTGACAGGTAAGTTTGATCGTTTTAATGTTTTGATGGTGCTAATGCTGATCTTTTTAATCGGTAACACTTTAACCGCAGTTGCGCCTAACCTATTTTGGCTATTTGTTTCGCGGATTGTAACAGCTGCGGTCGCGGGGACAATTATTTCATTGATTCTTGTATTTGTAAGTATGATTGCGCCAATTGAAAAACGGGCAATGCTGGTCGCTTCAACTTTCGCTGGTTTTAGTATTGCTACGATTGTAGGGGTCCCCGTTGGAACGGCAATTAGTAATGCTTTTTCTTGGCGGGATAGTTTTGCCCTCATTTCGGTTTTAACCGTAATTATTTGTGGCTTTTTATATTGGCTGATACCACGGGACAGTCGTCAAGAAAATGCTTCGTTAAGTAACCAAGTTCAACTTTTTAAGGATCGGCGAATAATTCTTGGGGTTATCGTAATGGTAACATTAATGTCAGCTGAATATACCTTCTATACTTATGTTCGCCCAATTATTACCAATGTTCTTGGGTTTAGTACGACTAACTTAACATGGTTATTAGGACTTATTGGAATTACGTTTATTCTTGGTAATATATGTGCCGGCGTAATCGCAAATCGTTTTGGGATCACTAAACTTACTGTTATTAGTAGCACCGTCCTTATTTGTTTATTGTTGATGAATGCAATGTTCCATGTTGCATGGTTAGGGATCCTGTTATTGTGTGTTATTTGTTTTGTCCTAGGAATGCCCGGTTCAATTCTGCAAGTAATGTTTCTGAATATTGCTGATCGAGAGTATCCAGAAGCAATGAATTTGGCTTCTTCATTAAACCCAATTTGTACTAACGTGGGGGTATCGATTGGCTCCTTGACCGCCTCAATCAGTATTAATTTTGTTCAAATTAACCAGATTGGATACGTTGGAGCAATCTATGCCTTGATTGCAGTTTTTGGTTCGCTTTATCTGATTAAAACAAGCGCCAACTAGAAATGATTATATGCATTTGAAGAATTATTCCAATAGCAGTAAAATTATTTTTGGATTAATAGGTTTGATACTATTTGGGAGGATAATTTTATGAAGTTAAGTAAGAAGCAACTAGCAGCTACTTTTATGACTGCTGTTTTAGCAGGATCAGTAATGATTGGCTCTGTGGCAACTGCTGAGGCTGATAATGCCAGTGGATCACCAGAAGAGCAAGCGGATATTACTAATTGGATTGCCAATACCCCCGAACAAATTTCTAATAATATGGCGATGCAACACATTAATACCAATAACCTTAATGGCACTCGTTACATTATTCAATGGGGTGACACTTTATCGGGGATCTCAGCCGCAACTGGAATTTCTGTGGCTAAACTTTGCTACGATAACAACATTCAAAATGCTAATTTAATCTTTGCTGGGGATGTTCTTATCTTAAACCGTGAAGGAAGCGTTCCTGCTGGTTATGATCCCAACGTAAATCCAAATGTTGTTGCCCAGACAAAGATTACAATCAATAATGGCCCAACAACAGTGAATATTGCCGTTCAACCACAATCTGTTGTTAAGAATTACGATAATTCCGACAATTCTGATCATTCGACAACAATTTACAAGGCAGGCGCGGTAAATTCATTTAACAACAACGACAATGATAATGAACAAAGTGCTAGTCAATCCAGCTCAACTAAGTCTGCTAAGCATCAGAAGCATACTTCATCAGTCAGTGCTTCTGACATTGTGAGCGGCTTGAATGATGCCAATAATAATGACAAACTGTCCTTTGACGAAGGGGATGGGGGTAGTGACGCTGATGAACTTAATGTTGATTCAGCAGCGATCTTAAAGGATACTAAGAAGAATGACTATGATGCGATCCTTAGTGAAATCGAAAGTGCCCTAGGTTCAAAAGCCAAGAAGGATACGACAGTTTACATTGAAAAAGATGGCAACGAGATCCATGTCTACGCTAGTGTTAATGATGACGCTGATAGCAGTAATAGTAGCAGCACTAAGGATGATGAAGATAGCGATAGCAGCAGTAGTAGCGAAAGTGAAAGCAGCGATGACAGCAGTCAAAGCAGCAGTGATGATGAAGATAGCAACAGTCAAGCTACTACAAGTGACCACGACACCGACACTTCTGACGATGAGTAATAGGGGATAAAAATGCAAAAAAAGACAAAAGTTATTATTTCTGTTTTAGTAGCAGTAATGGTTGTTATTGGCGGCTTTTATCTCTATGCTAGTCGGACAGTGGCTAAACGTCTTCCTGGTCACGTTTATGAATATACATCAGTGTCAGGTAATCAAAATGCTTATATGACCTTTGCCACAAGTGGGGATCAGGTTGTTGTTACTCCCGACAAGGATACGGCAATCAAAGCAAGTAATAGTGCTAGCGATTTTCAACAAGCCTACCAAGACAACGCCAAAGATGGCAAGTGGAATTATAAGGCGCAAGGAAATCGGTTGACACTTTCAAAACTGCAAGATGGGAAAGTCTCAATGTGGCAATATAATCATATGCTAGCATTAGGCAAAAAGATGCGGTCTGGTAACTTTACTTATCAGATTGCCAATGCCGGTCAAGGAATTGATCATAAAGCGACTAAGTTTGAACAAATTCGATGATATAAAGTTAAATAAAAGGGTCTCCCAATTCTAAAGGAGGCCTTTTTATTATGGATAAATATGAGATTCCCTCCTTAAAATGAAAACGCTGTGACAAAACACTTAAACTTAGCTAAAGCCCCATCAGTTTAATAATTAATCGTGATAAAATGACCATACATTAATATATTAGAATTTTGTTGTTAGGAGTGAGAGATGATTAAGGAGAAAAGATAATGGCAATTTACTTACGACGAGCAACTTTGGATGATCTTCAAAGTGTGATGACAATTATTGAACAGGCACGAGCACAATTAAAAGAAAAGGGTAATCCACAATGTCAAGATGGTCATCCTTTCCAGAAAACGATGGAAAATGATATTAAAGCTGGCTATAACTGGGTGCTAATTGATAATCAAAAAGGCTACCTTACAACTAACCCCGGAACAAACGTATGAAGAGATTAAAGATGGATCGTGGTTAAAACCAAATGAGCCATATGCAATCATTCATCGATTAGCAGTCCTTCCTTCCCACAATGGTCAAGGTTTTGGGAAATATATCTTCTCCAATCTACTTACGGTTGGGTATTTGCAGGGAGTAAGGAATTTCCGTTATGATACTCATTACAAAAATATTCCTGTTCAAAAAATAGGCCAAGATATTGGTTTTATAAAACGCGGTACGATTTATATTGATGACAAAATTGACAATAAACATATGGGATTTGAACTGAATTTAAAATAAAAATTCCATCTGCCCTAAATGGTTATTAGGATAAATGGAATATAAATACGGATGAAAACTAATTATGTGATGAATAGTTGTTGTGAGGCTCCTTAGAGGGCTTTTTTCTTTGCAGCTTCCATTCCAACAAGCCGAATTCGACCACGTTGGTTAACACAAATGCGCTCATCAAACTTAGGTTATTTTCGCGACATAAAATAATGCCAAGTGATCCTAGTAAAAGGACGATCGCCATTGCCCTAAGATCTCGACCATTAAAGCGTAAATGGCGGCGATTATAAAAACTATAAAGCCAGAGACAAAGGTAGAAGACGATGAGGTTAGATGCGACAAAGCAACTAAGAAACAAACGTGATACTTCTTCATCAGCCATATAGATAATCCCAGCCGTAATCGAGAGTAGGCTGATAACATGAGTGTACATCGCAATAAAGCCGCGAGTATGCTGATGATGATTTAAGAAGCGTTCTACTAGCAATGTATAGACGCCGAATAGGGCAGCTACTCCTAGAAAGATTGCGATTGCTAATGGTGAATAGATAGCGCCCTTAAAGTAATGGGTAATGTTAACAAGTGTTTCTCCGCACGTAATGATAATTATTAAACTTAGGCGTTCTATGAGGTGGGGAAAGTTGACTTGTTCCGGCCTAAACATGCGGTAATCACTAAGGGCATTAGAAAGCCGATTAAACCACCGGCAACGCAGAGATAGACACCATACTGATAACCAATAATCAGCCCGGTTACAAGAAGAATAAATTCTAAGTCAAGCGCAATAATAAATCCTTGGAGATCATGATCTCGTTTAAAATGAGTGCTAGAGCCAAGTAAATATTGAAAGATTAAATTAATAGTTGTTAGTGCTGCCGAAAGATTGAACGCATGAAATGTTAACCGCCATTCAGTATTAATATTATTAGCTAAATAGATGGCGGCAAACATACTAATCAATAAGCCAACCGTATCGACGGCCCGACTTGTTCCAAAGCGATTAATATAGACTGTCTGATAAAGCCAAATTTGTAAAACGAAGATAACGACAATGATAAATTCAATATATATTCTTGGCGGCAAGCTACCATCGATTGGATGATGAATCATCATTGTTATTCGAGAGATCGCATAAACAAAAATTAAATCATAGAAGAGTTCAAGCATTGATACTTGTTTAGCAACTATTTTTTTCATAAAAGTAATTCCTTCCTTGTAATTGCATTAATAATACTATTACTTAGTAGGAAAACTATAATTATTTCACTTTGACCAAATTGCGAACTTGCTGTGTACCCCAGGTCATTGCGATGATGATAATGATTGTGGTAACGGTACTGCCGAGTGGAAATGAATAATTTAGCAGAATTCGATAGATGATAAACCCAATCAACCAGAGAATTAGGTTAGCCCATTGACAATTTTGTTTACGATAATCTACTTTCAAGATGAAGTAATCTGTAATTTGAATTGCAATCATTGGGGCAAAGACAGAACCAATAAGGTAAAGAAAATTACTGAAGTTGTCCATGGGGAAAATCAACGCACTAATTGTTCCCAGAATTGTTGCACCAATTGCGGCCATTGTTCCTGACCATTTACTGAAAATCGTTTTTGAAGAAACACCAGCAGAATAAGCGTCCATAAATGTCGTTGTGATTGTGGAAAAAATAATGATAAATAAACCGGCAATTCCCAAGCCGGCCCGTAAAATAATCGTGGCGATGTTAATGTCATGAGTAAGGATAGCAGCTCCTAAACCGATGAAGGCCATCCAACAACTAGTCAGGCCATAGACAACTGCACTAATCCCGCTAGTTGGCACGGGTCGTTGAGCAATACTGGTGTAATCACTAATAAGTGGCAACCACGATAATGGCATGGCGATAACTAGCTCCATCCCCTGAGCCCGTGACAATGTACCAGTTGGTGAACTGGTAGAATGGTGGGTAAAAATGGCGGCGCATAGGAGACCGCTTAGAATTAATAATGTTGAGATGGTCGCAAGGTTAAGGTAATAAAGGTGCCAAACCCCGACGAGCAGCCAGCCAATAATCAGGGCGCCGATTAAAATGACCCATAATGCCTGATTAAGGTGCCAGACCCCATTGGCTGCTAATGCACCATCATAAATCATGATGCCGGTCCAACCGATCAATTGGAGAACATTCAATAGGGCAAAAAACTTACTGCCATTTTGGCCAAAACTAATTTTTGCGGCGTTCATTGAACTAAGACGTTGCTGACCGCCAATAATTCCAGCTAAAAAGAGCAGAAAACAGCCGATAATGTGGCCAAGGATAATTACGGCGATCCCTTTTGTAAAACCAAGGGGAGCTAAGTAAGTCCCAGTTAGGATTTCAGCAATTGAAATCCCGGCGCCACACCAAATCATGCTGTTTTCGATAATTGTTGTCTGTCGTTGCATAATTTCACCATCCTTAAGTTTGATTTGATTAAGATAGTGCAAAGTAAAAAGCGACCAGTAATCACTTTGATCCTGGTCGTCCTTTATTAATCCTTCCTACGTTGGCATTATCCAAATCAGGTTCATTGGGTCGAGACGCATAGTCCCCTCTCAGCCTGTCTGCAAGCTCCCCGTTTATGCAATTCAATGTTAATCTTAGCAAATCTCAGTTGAATGTCAATTAATGATCTTAATTTACTGATTAAGCCAGACACTGCTCCTGTGATGTGATATAGTAAGGGTGTAATTTTTTAAGTAAAGTGAGGGAAGATCATGGCTAAATACACTGTTGAATTAAGTGAAGAAGATATCCAAATGATCAAGGATTGTCATTCAAAGAATCCTTCTATCATGAAGGCAATGAACAACGCTAAAAAAGTTGAAGATTGATAGGTAGACTGGAAAGAAGAGGGAAGCATTCTTTCTGGTCTTTATTTACGTTTGGGGAGGATAAAATCGAAAAAATTAATGGAAGTTCTTGCGATTGCTAGTTTGGGCGTTGCCTTAACTGGTTGTGGCAACCAAAGCACGCAAAGCAGTAGCAATACCGCAAAGACTAATTCAGAAGCTAGCAGTAGTCAAAGTACTGCCGCTACTAATAATACAAGCAGTAGTGAATCGCACCACGATAGTTCATTGTGGAATATTCAAAAGAATGAGCAGTTGGCATCGTTTATGCAAAAATGGGGACCAACAATGCACCAATCCTATGAACAATATGATGGTCAAAATGAATTGAAGGTTTCAACAGGAATAACATACCCCGATGGTTTAAGCAAAGAATTAGTAGAAGGTCAGTCTGGCTTGATTGGCTGGGCACCATCAGGCAAGGGTGATTATGAATATAATGTTGTAGCGATCTATAATCATGACGGGACAGAACCGCCATTGCCAAATCGAATTACATACTTCTTTGCCTTCCATAATGGTAAACCGGTTGTATTAGTTGACCAATCAAATAACGGTGATCCAGATTGTCATCCGACGACTAATACGGATCTTGAAAGCAATTTTGAACGAATCGCAACAGAATCTACTAAATAATCTTGGAAATAGATCCTTTAGTTTGTTATACTAAAATTAGTTTCGCGTATAATGGTCTAGCAAACTCAATTTGAGTGGCTGGACTTTTTTGGCTCTACGTCAAGTAGTGTTGATACGCAAATATGAATCATCGCCAATTAAATTGGTCTAGTTAGAACTGTCATTCGTGACGGTTCTTTTTAGTTAGCTTGAATTTGGTGGCCAATAATTAAATAAATCCGAGTTTTAAATGCCGTAAAGTAACGATAACCACAGGCAACTCGTTTGATAGTCTTAATTCGATTATTAATCCCTTCGGTTCAACCATTTGAGAACTTAGTCTCAAAGCCACGCTTAATCCCTTCTTTATAACGCGCTAAAACCTGGCAACGGTGGATTGTATAATGGCTAACACTGTCTGGCCGAAGTTTAAGTAATTGAAAGAAAGTTGTAAAATCACGTTGATTATAAGCATGCTTCAAGGATTGGATAAAATTATAAGTGGCTTTTAACTCTTGGTCATACCCTAACATTAAGTCTAAGATTATCATGGAATTAACAACGCGATTAAAATAACGTCCTTCGTAATAAACTTTTGTACTTAAATTTCCCCGATCTTGAAGAAATAGCCGCCAATAACGTTTAAGGTGCCGAGCTTGTTTCTGCTCCGCTGAACCACCTTTTCGCAAACGGTTAAAGACATGAATTCGTACATGATTCATCGTGTCATTAAGGTGTTTGGCAATGTGAAAGCGATCATAAATAATTTGAGCACAAGGAAAAACGGTTTTAACTAGTTGGTCATAAGCAGCGTTCATATCCATCACCAGATATTTCACTCGGCAACGAGCACGACGCTTAAACTGTTGATAATGTTTAAATAAGCTACGTAATCGGCGATCTTCAAGGAGCTCAAATAAGCAACTTCGATCACCATCAACGGCGATAAAACTCATCTTGCCTTTAGCGCTCCGCATTGATTTAAATTCATCAATGCATAATGTTTCCGGTAGATAATTTAAATTTGGTTTATATTGATCAGCGAGGTCCAAAAGGACCCGCTGGACTGAAGCTTCACTGATAAACAAATCATGGGCAATATCTTTAATTGTTTGAATTCGCGTTAACCGAAGAATAATTTCACGCCTTAAATCACGACTAATTGTTCGTTGCTTTTCAAAAAGATAACTAGTCGCATTAAATGTTGTATAGCAGTCAGGACATTGAAAACGTTGAGTATTAACAAGCAACATTAATGGTTGAGCCCTAAATTGTCCATATTTGTGTTTAGCTTGATAAAAACCATTTGTCCACGATTAATAACGCCACAATTTGGACAAGCACGCGGGATATAAGAAAGGGTACAGGATATTTGTGCCACCTGAACGTTTTTAATTGATTTATATTTAAGCCAATGATGAGGAAAATTTAAATGAGGGTCTGTTAAATTGAGAAGAGTTCTTGTATCATTATCCATGGAGGTTACCTTCTTTACTATGTGATTTGGCGATTTCATTGTATCAGAGGGCATGCCTCTTTTTTAGTTTAAAAACAAAAAATCTGATATTGGTATAGAATGTAATATTTCTATATCAACACCAGATATTGTAGAACCCATAAAAACCGGATGATGAATTGTTCAAAAAATTCATCATCCGGTTTTTATTTTGGACTAGGAGTTTTTTTCCAGCCTCGAAATGTCAATTTAAGTTAGAAAGAAAATAGTTGCTCATCAGTGACGTAAGACATGAATACTTCATATGGAGTTCG
>NZ_CANCWY010000021.1:0-28235 GCF_947381695.1 Limosilactobacillus sp. DJ3M12
GACTCCTTTTTTAGTCTACTTTGAGTCTAACCTTGTTAGGCTTTTTTTGTTAAATGTTACGAACTAGCAAATCGCGTAGAATTTACCTTAGTATGATGTATTGAAATATAAAGGCAGTTAGTTAACACATTAAGTCCTTTTAGAAGGTAACGCTGCCTATTTTAGGTTAAAAGATACCTTGCCTAGCTACACAGCTCATAAATTTTCTAAAACAATGAGTATAATCAATGCTTTTTAATTGCGTTTTTGATATACTGTACCTAACCAAAATTAGAAAAGGAGTTGCTAAGAATGGAAATCACAATTAATGGTGAAAAGCGGCAATTAGTAGGCAATCCACCAGCTGTTGGTGACGAATTCCCACACTTCAAGGTTTTTGATAAGAATGGTGACAAGGTTAAGACCCGGCAATTGCTTGGCAAAATAACTCTCTTAAGCGTTGTTCCAGATATTAACACCCCGGTTTGTAGCATTCAAACACAGCGGTTTAACTCAACAATGGACCAATTCCCAGAGGTTAATTTCCTGACCATTTCAACTAACACGACTGAAGATCAACAGAAGTGGTGTGCTGCTGAAGGTGTCAAAAACATGGAATTGGTTTCTGACAAGGAAGAATCCTTTGGTTACGAATCAAAGCTGTTAATACCAGATGAAGGAATCCTTGCGCGGTCAGTCTGGATTCTTGATCCGGATGGGAAGGTTGTTTACCGGCAAATTGTAACTGAATTAACTGATGAACCAGACTACGAAAAAGCAATTGCTGAATTAAAGAAGTTAATTTAGGTTAAATCAATAACTAAGGCCGTCCTTAGTTGTCGATTTTTTATTATTGTGATTCTTGATTGCGCTATAATATTTTGTGAGGTGAAAGAGATGGCTGACAAAGTTGTTGCGCATCCGCTAATTACGATTGCAAATATTATTTGGAGTTTTAATCCCTTGACCCATTTACCACAAGTCCTGCTGGTCAAACGGGCTTATCCGCCATTTGAGGGCCACTGGGCTTTACCAGAAACCCTATTGTGGCGGGATGAAAGTGCTGACGCTGCCTGTATCCGCCTGATTAAGGATAAAATTGGTGTTCGTCTATCAAACAGTGCTACCGAACAGTTGGCAACCTTCACCGATCCCGACCGGGTAAGCCGTGGGCGGGCCTTGGCGATTGCCTACATGACTTTCTTACCGACAATGCCGCAACTGAGGGCCGGGTACGGAGCAACCGAAGTCGGGTGGTTTAGTCTTAACTTTGACCACGGGAAGTTTATCTTGCAAAATGGTGACTTAGTTTTGAGTTTGGCTGCAGGACCGGCGCTTGCATTTGACCACCACCAAATTATTAATACGGCCATTGTACGAATTAAAAATAAACTGGACTACCAGCCAACCATTTTACAGATCTTAGGACCGACTTTTACCCTTCGGCAAGCCCGCGAAGTTTATGCTACTTTCCGCCAAACAACGGTCGATCAAATTGATAATTCTAATTTTAAAAAGACCCACCAAAAGCTGTTTAAGGAAGTTGGTACCGCCGCAACAAAGCGGTCAGGCCGGCCACCAAAGTTATTTAAACTGGTACTACCTTGCGTCTAAAAATAAAAGTGCTACAATTAGTGATAATAAAAGTTCAATATACTTTTATTTTTTGTAGTAGTTAAAGTATTTTTTACCTAAACTTGTTAGGAGTTATTTAATAATGAAACATGAATTATTAACCGACATGTATGAGTTTTCAATGGCCAACGGTTATTATCAAACGCTTCCCCACGATAAGCAGGCGCGCTTCGATGTCTTTTACCGTAAGGCGCCCGATGATGGCAGTTTTGTGATTAGTGCTGGATTGATGCAAGTAATTGATGAAGTTAAGAACTGGCACTTTTCAACTGGTGACATTGCTTATCTGCGGTCCCTTAACCACTTTAGTGACGACTTTCTCTTTTACCTGACAGCAGCTCACAACCGCTGCTCAATTAAGGCAATCCCAGAAGGCACGCCAGTCTTCCCACAGGAACCAATCCTTAGTATTAGTGGCCCACTAATTGATGTCCAACTTCTCGAAACCCTGATCTTAAACATCATTAACCACCAATCATTGATTGCAACGAAGGCATGG
This sequence comes from Limosilactobacillus sp. DJ3M12, assembly GCF_947381695.1. NCBI lineage: Bacteria > Bacillati > Bacillota > Bacilli > Lactobacillales > Lactobacillaceae > Limosilactobacillus > Limosilactobacillus sp. DJ3M12. The sequence goes on from NZ_CANCWY010000021.1 coordinate 2,114, forward strand.
CAGATTACCAGCGTTACTGGCGGACGCCCAGTAATGGAATTTGGTGCACGACGGGCGCAGGGGCCTGATGCCGCAATATATGGTGCGCGGGCTGCCATTATTGGTGGGTGCAGTAGTACCTCCAATGTGCTAGCTGCCAAGCTGTTTAACCTTCCGGCGGCGGGGACGATGGCCCACGCCTGGATTGAAAGCTTTCCTGATGAATTAACGGCCTTTCGTGCCTGGGCCAAAATTTACCCTGACAATGCTGCCCTGTTAGTTGATACTTACGATGTGGTTAACTCTGGAGTACCGAACGCAATTAAAGTCTTTAAGGAATTGCGGGCAGCTGGCCACGAACCGGTTGGTATCCGCATCGATTCTGGTGATATTGCCCAGTTGGCAGCCAAGGCTCGGAAGATGATGGACGAGGCTGGTTTTACCAACGCTAAGATTACTGCTTCAAACGCCCTTGATGCCCACATTGTTAAGTCATTGCTTGATGAAGGGGCACCACTGGATAACTTTGGGATCGGTGAGCGACTAATTACCAGTTCATCCAGTCCAGTATTAAGCGTTGTTTATAAAATGTCGGCACTAGAAAATGATGGCAAATGGGTGCCAAAGATCAAGATTAGTAATAGTCGCGAAAAGATTACGCTCCCTGGGAATAAGCAGATTTACCGGCTCTACGATAAGCATAATCCCCAACACGCTATTGCCGATGTAATTGCCCTGGCTGACGAGCAGATTGGAACCGAAATTGCGGCAATCAATGCTGACATTCACGTCACCCGGAATAAAGTGATTCTAACTGACTTCATTGCTAAGCCACTGCTTAAGCAAGTTTTGACACTGAAAAAAGCGGCGCCAATTGAAACCGACACTTTTGCCATCCAGCATTTTGCGCAGACCGAATTAGCACAGCTGCCGGCGGCTACTAAGCGGTTGCTTAATCCGGACCGCTTCCCAGTTTATTTAACCAAGCGGTTAGCTGACTTGCAACAAAAGCTGGTTGATGAGGCACAAAAATAAGGAGTTAGCAATGACTAAAGCATTATTAATTATTGATTATACAAACGATTTTGTCGCTGACAATGGTGCGCTTACTTGTGGCAAGCCAGCGCAGGAATTAGAAGATTATTTGGTTCAGCTGGCCAACCGTTTTTACCAAAATGGCGACTACGTAATTTTCCCGACTGATGCCCATTGTAGGGACCGGTTTAGTCCAGAAGCTAAACTCTTCCCGCCACATAACGTGGTCGGTACGCCTGGTCAACAGCTATACGGCAAGGTTAATGACTGGTTTGAACAACATCAGGCCAGTGACCGGGTTTACCAGTTTAATAAGAACCGCTATTCATCATTTCAAAATACTAATCTTGATAACTACCTGCGAGAACGAAAAATTGATAACTTGTGGATTACAGGTGTTTGCACCGATATCTGTGTCCTGCACACCGCAATTGCCGCCTATAATTTGAACTACCAGATTACGATTCCGGTTAAGGGGGTCGCCACCTTTACCAAGCATGGTCAGGAGTGGGCGCTTGACCATTTTAAGAATTCACTGGGTGCGACGCTGGTTTAATGAATTTTGACTGCCTGCTATGAAGTAAGAACCCCAGTACTTGAATATTAAAATTAGTTCTTTTCATCGGGGCTGTTATTGGCTTATGTTTAATAAAGTTAGGGACGCTATTACAGAATAAATGAGTAAAAATGTAAACTGAGCGTGTAAGAAAACCGAGATTTAATGTAATAATATTGCCGACCGTCTATAATGAAAACGCTTAGTCATATGGAATAGGAGTGGCAAGGATAAATGGACGTTCGGACAATCAATACTAAAAACCGAATCCTCAATGGATTAATTAAGGTTTTATCAACACAAAAGTTAAGTGAATGTCGAACTATCGATATTATTAATCAAGTCGAAGTTAGTAAGAAGACCTTTTATAATTATTTTAAAAATAAGAAGGATTTTATCCACTGGGTAGAGACGAATATCCTCATTAGCTTGAAAAATGCGCTGCAAAAAGACCGGACATCACTAGAAGATACTCATAATGCATCAGAACAAAAAATTATGGAATTAGCTAACTCTGCTTTTAATGTGACCCTTAAATATTGTGATGATCGTAAAGATATATTGGCTGTCTTATTATCGGACAATGGCGATATTAATCTATACCATGCGATTATTAACTTGGCAAACGATGAATTTCTTGAACGAGCTCCGTACTTATTCAACACGACTAGAGCAGAAATTCAAAAGGTCCCTCTCTATAAGTTTTTTCAAACACTGTATGTGGACAGTATTATCAAGTTACTTCTCTTTTGGCTGAATCATCGATCCACAATGAGTATTGATGATGGTAAATATCTTGCTGGACTGATTCAAACTAAATCAAATATTTAATTAATGAAATCATTAGCAAATTAAATAAGTAGAAACACGTATCAAGCCTTATATTTGGTTAATCCAATTATGAGGCTTTTTAAATTACCAAACTTGATGGCGGTCAAGTAACTTACTGGCTTCTTTTCTTATACTAAGGACAGTAAAAGGAGGTGCCGATATGGTCAAAGTACAACGATTCCTGACTGAGCAACGGCAAGCATTGGTGATCGGCTTGACCGTTTTATTAATTCTGGCAGAAGCTTTTCGCTTTATCAGCTCAAATAACTTAATGTATCAGATCCTAATGGCCATTGCAGGGGTCATCGGTCTATTGCCGATTTTGTTCACAGCCATTTCATCATTAGAGGTACGGCTGATATCGATTGATGTTCTCGTCAGTATTGCGGTGATCGGTGCTTTTATCATTGGCGAATATAACGAAGCGGCGATTGTTACCTGGCTTTTTATGGTTGGTGAGGTATTAGAAAACGCTACTTTAAGGAAGACACGGTCGGCAATTAAGCAGCTAACCGAACTTGCTCCTCAAACCGCGGTGGTGATTGATGAAGATGGCAATACCAGTGATGAGGATGTGGACTTCATTGATCCGGGGGACATGGTCTTAATTAAGACTGGAAATCAGGTTCCAGTCGATGGCACGATCAAGACTGGGACTGCCGTTCTAAATGAAGCCAGTATTACTGGGGAGTCTCGGTTAGTTAAGAAACATCCTGGAGATGCAGTTTTTGCGGGAACCATTTTGGAGAATGGGACGGTGACGGTGAATACTACCGCGGCAGGCGAAGATACTACGTTCGGTAAAATTATTGAACTAGTGGAAGAAGCTCAGGATTCGCAAACGAAGACGCAACGCTTTATTGATCGCTTCGCCCGTTATTACACGCCAGTTGTGCTATTGGTAGCAATTATGGTTGGCTTGATTACACGAGACGTGCGGTTAGCAATTACCGTAATGGTTCTTGGCTGTCCAGGTGCGCTTGTGATTGGTGTCCCTGCATCTACTGTTGCTGGAATCGGTAATGGTGCTCGTCAGGGGATTCTCTTTAAGGGTTCCGATGTCATGGACCGGATGAAGCATATTGACACGATTGCCTTTGATAAGACGGGTACCTTAACCGTCGGGAAGCCGGTTGTTACTAGTGTCAATGTTCTGAACGGAGACCGACAGACGATTATTGATCAAGCGGTAGCAGTTGAACAACGATCGGACCACCCGTTGGCACAAGCAATTGGCAAGCTAGATAGGAAGCACGATTATCAGCCAACCGATATTCAAACGATTAAGGGACAGGGAATCCGAGCGCAAATTGGTGAAGGTGAGTACTTATTAGGTAATCCAACCCTGATTAAAGACTTATTAGGTACCAGTTCAACTCTCGACCAACTCATTGATCAACTGACGAGTGATGGAAATTCGATTGTTATTTTTGCCAGCATGGATCACCATGAATTGGCAATCTTTGGTATCAAAGATCAGTTACGATCACAGGCACAATCGGCGTTACGACAATTAAAAGCGTTAGGGGTCAAACGACTCATAATGTTGACTGGCGATAATGAAGGAACCGCTCATCAGATCGCAGCTAAACTGCCAATCGATGAAGTTCACGCAGCGATGCTTCCTCAAGGGAAAGCTGACTATCTCAAACAACAACAGGCTGACGGTCATCGGATCGCATTTATTGGTGACGGGATTAATGATAGTCCGGCACTCTCCGCAGCTGATGTTGCAGTGGCAATGGGTTCCGGTACTGATGTTGCAATGGATGTAGCCGACCTAGTACTTGTGAAATCAGATCTGAATAGTCTAGTCACCAGTTTTCGCTTGGCACGGCGAACCATCGCCAATATGAATGAAAACATCTTGATTGCCTTACTGACGGTAGTGCTATTGTTTATTGGACTTTTTGTTGGTTATATCGAAATGGCATCAGGAATGCTGATTCATGAGCTTAGTATTCTGATTGTTATTTTGAACAGTATGCGGTTGATGAAACGAATTTCTCAAAATTGATGATAATCAATTTTTATTTACGGTGGCTAAATTACAATGAAAATAACAAAGGAGTGATAACCATGGAAAAAGTAATGATGAAACTTGATGGTTTAACTTGTCCATCATGCCTAACTAAGATTCAAAAAAGTGTTGAAACCATTGACGGGACCGATGACGTGAAGGTACTGTTCAATGCGGGAAAGGTTAAATTTACACTAGATTTGGCCAAAGCTTCACCCGATGATGTTCAAGCAAATATTGAAAAAATGGGATACACGGTTCAGGGAATTAAGGTAAAGGAGCTATCAGATGACTAGTGAAGAACAGTATCAACAGGAACTAAAACAGAGCGATATTGATCACCATACACCAACGGCAGGGGCGATGACGGGTCATATCATTGCCAACTTATTAATTCATTCACTAAAGATTAGTCAGGCAAAGCTGTTTACGAAAGGGAATGCGGCATTGTTTTTATCCCAATATGGCGATGATTGGATTGCGCATGAACAGGAAGCATTTAATCACCTGAATCAGCTGCTAGTTCAGAATGGTGAGAGTATTCCAACGACGACGGATCAGTTTCGTGAATTTACCATGCTAGAAGAAAGGGGTGCTGATAAGTATTTGCCAGGGGATGACCAATTATTTGCCTTGGTAAAGGATTTTGACACGCAGATTCTCTTTATCACGAAGGCCATTGCTCTTGGCAATAAAGAAGAGTGGCCCGAATTAGCAGTAGATTTAACGGAATTATTGTCATGGATCAAAAAGCAAATTGCTTTAACCCAGCGCTTCTTGGGGCATGATTTACGGACGGGGTTGTATACTGAAGAAGATGATGATGACTTCTAACATTAAATGATGGAGGATACTCTAATGAAAGAAGAACTTTGTGTTCACCTGGTTCCGCTCTTTAATCAGTTGAGTTTAGAACGCCAGCGCCAAGTGGAACAGCTGGTTCATCACCAGCGTATTAAGCGCGGAACAATTGTTGTGAGTCCAGACATGGATGACCGGTTAGTGATTGTAAAAAGTGGCCATGGTCGAATGTACCAACTAAGTGAAGATGGTGAAGAACGGGTGCAACGAATGCTGAAGACAGGTGATTATGTTGGTGAAACCTGGCTCCTGGGGGTTGCCAACCATAGTAGTTATGTAGAAATGACTACAGACAGTGATATCTGTATTCTTAATCGGCAAGACTTTATCCAGTTGATTCACCACCAAAGCGAAATTACCTTAAAACTAATGGCAGGACAGGCAGCAATGATTGAAAGTCTTCGTCAGCAAACACGGCTGATGGGACTGCCAAACATTGAAGAACGGGTAGTGACTTATCTGAAACAATTGATGGTTGATCAACAGAGTTCGAAAGTTAAGCTACCCTTGAAACTCAAGGACCTTTCTTCATACCTTGGGACAACCCCCGAAACATTATCGCGGACGCTTGCTCAATTGGAAGCGGATAGTAAACTCACGCGTCATTTGCGAACGATCCAAATTATTCATTTATAACTGAAACTTGAAAGCTGATAACCATGTCAAACAGGCGAGGCTATCAGTTTTTTCTACGAAAAATTAAAAAAGCAAGCCCCTTTGGACTATACTTTAAATAACCAAAAACAAAGTATAAAGGGGTCTTGCACAATAAAAAGTATAACTCAAATCCAACATGAACTCGATGGTCAAACGTTAATTTCTAACTTTTTTCGACTAATTGGTTCAATTAATTGACCTTTATGCGGAACATTTTGATCCTACTTATTCTGCGGAAGAACTTTCATTGTATCATCAAGGAGGGACAGTTGATCCCTTGGTGCGCAAATATTTAGAACTCTTAAAATCATGTCGGACAGTGATTTTTATAACTCCTTGCTGGTGGAATAGTATTCCCGGAATGTTAAAAGGGGTTATTGATAAGGTGATGAAAGAGGGCCCCGATCTCTCCCATACGGTAACCAGGACCGGAATTAAAGGGCTATTGACGAATGTCCAGCATTGCTATGTATTAACTACTTCAACTTCGCCAACTTGGTACTTGCGGTTTTTCTGTGGGGATGATATTCAGCGAGTATTTGTTAATACAACCTTGAAACAACTTGGCTTTGAGCATCGGAAGTGGCTTAACTTTGGCGGGATTTCCTGGTCATCCCCGCAACGCCGCCAAAGTTATTTGCAAAAAATTGCCCAATATCGATTTAAGTAAAATGGTTAATACTATCAAAAAATTGCTAAAACTGTGGATTAATGTTCAGGGATCATAACTTGCTTGGACATTCTTACAACTGTAAACTATAGATGATATTCCCTTCGCTTTCTTTTATAGAGCGCGAATAAAATTCATTTCTCACACATTCAAAAATAAAGGAGCAATCATCATGGCACAGTTATTTTATAGTCCTGACCTGGCTGATCGACTACCTTATAATAATACTGGTAAGATTAGCCAAAAACCTTTACGACGGTGGCGGCTTAGTCTGGTAAAGATTGATAATAAAACATACTACCTATTATGTAGAAGAGGAAACTGGTTTGCCAGTCTTTACTGACAAATTAGGCGAGGGTAAGTTTAGTCAAGTTGCCATTAACTTTCTAAATGAAATGCCTTTTTTGGTTGATCCACAACGTACTTGGTTAATGCAGAATGTTTTTTCATTTAATTTATACCGGCCAATCTCATCTGCTGAAAACGAAAAACTTAAAAATTATTTGCAGATAATTGCTAGCCACCAAGCAGAATTTAAGGAAACCCTTAACGATAATGATGATTTTTCATCAACTGAGGATTTCAATGATCTTGTCTACTTATTGTTAGCTCTATCTGGAAATGATCAGGAAGTATTAATGAAATTTTGCCAATTGGTTAATGAAGAATATCCGGTAAAGGTGAAAGCTCCACGACCGGGGGCAAAATATTGTACGATCAAGCCACAATTTAAAGATCCCCGTATTTGGGCGGATGACGAAGGAAAAGCCTCAGCAGATAATCCAGCAACAGTTCAAGCGATTAGCCAAAACAACCAGCAAATGATTGACCAGTTTATCGCCAGTGCTGATGGTCAGTTAATGGGAGATGATAAGACTGCTCGTCGTATCTTGGACCAATTTTTGAACCACTTCATGTTAAAAATAAAATTTGCACGGTCACTACTAACCTAGCTGCGCCAAACATCTTTTTCGCTGGAACGTTAGATCAAATTGATGAGGATCTTCTTTCTGTTACGTTATCCAATTTTTATGTTTGTCTAAGTCACACAGGGATCGTGAGTCAATCAGCTGCTAGGGATGTTGCAGACTATCTAGATACAAGCTACGATATTATCTATGGAGAACCGGAATTAGCTGCGCCAGAAGATGACTATCAAGATAAATTTATTCAGCAGTTGCTTGACGAACTAGCTCCAGCACAAGCAGATATACCAACGAATGTTGGCAACCGTCAGTTGATTAACCCGCAAAACTATGGTCAAGCGTATGTAATTACTGCTAAATTAGCTGATTTTAAACCGCTAGCAAGCCGTACGTTCGTGATTAAGGGTAGTAGTACAATTGAGGAACTCGCTGAAACAGTGATTTTGATGTTTCATGGTAACTTGGGACACTTGTATGATGCAATTAATGAACAGACTCAGGAATTTTATACTCAGTCAGAAGATTTTGTGCCAGGCGGGATGACAAAAGTTAAGCTTGATCTAGCAACGGTCTCATTATTAAATGAAAAAGATAAATTAACTATTCATTATGACTATGGGGACGGCTGGGAGTTTAAACTTCATGTCCAAAAAATTCAACCAGTTACTAATGAGGAGCTACCACATGTTCAAAAAGCCCGTGGTTACGGTATTATTGAATATGTTGGTGGTGTCGGTGCTTTAGAGCAGTATTATGATGATTACCAAAAAGGGCAAGTTGATCCTGACTTTTTAGACTGGTTAGGTGGAGAACCAATTGACCTTGATACTGTGGACATCAACGAATTAAACCAGTTAATTAAATGATTCGCCTCACTATTTTTGTAAGAGGTGTAAGGTAACAGATATACGGAAATCTTTGTCAGCCTTCAATGAGATAATAATGGCGATCATTGCATTGAAAACTTAACCTTAAATAGTTAAATTAACCACTTCACCATCTTTGAACGTGAACTTTATGTAACGTTGAAAGATGGTGATTCTTTCTATTTTGAACTAACTAGTCGAGTATTCTATGTTCTATTTCGATAGTCAAGTAGGCGTTTGTAGGGTAATCGTGTACTTAACGTTTTATATAAAAGAAAAGTGTTAAGGGAGGCAGCAAAATGACAGATCGACAAGCAAATGTGAAACTAAGAAGTTATCAAACATCTGATTGTATGGACATTAACCTATACAAAAATCATCACCTCATTTTAGTAACGAAGCGATGATTGCGATACAAAATTTATTTTTGCCTGTTTCTAATTTGCTTATTAATTCGATTAATATGTTGCTCTTCTAACAAACGAATAAAAAGCCAAATAGCGATATAGACGATAATGAAAATTACAATGGTTTGCCAATTAAGAGGCCAGTGATTGATTAGCATCATTACAGAATATAGAATAAAGGTCCCGATTAGGTGAATAACGAGAGCGATCGAATACGGTAGTTCTGTTTGAAAGACAAAACTTAATTCCCCGATCAATCCACTAATAATGAACACTGTAATGACACTAGTAGTAGAAACAGTCATATTATGTGTGAGAAATGCAATAATTGCGAGATAAGTAATAGATCCATAACCCATCCCGCGAATAAAGTAACGGATACCCCTTTTTAAATTTATCATTTTATAGTCCCAATCTTCTTTCTAACTCTGGTAGATATTTCCGTGAAACATCGGCACGTTGATCAAAATTTAATTTAGCAATCATATTGCCAGTAAATCCAGCTTCTAGGGAAAGTAAATGATTTAAATTAATAATGCCGTGTTTTGATACTTGAACAAAATTTTCGTTAAGCCTTGTTAATACTTGATATAGTCGTCCGTTTGCTTGAATTACATCGCTTTTTGTATAAAAAGAGAGGATGTTTTTGGTTACCTCTACCTTGATAAGCTCTATTTGCTTTATAGTTAAAATCCTATCTTCTGTTTTTATTGGGATTAAAGAGCTACTTTTTTGATCATACTTATCTAAATAATTAAGCAGGTTAATAACTTTGTCGTTTTTAGTAACAGCGTTCACAGTAATATTAAGATCGTCAGGACCTAGTAATGGATCTGACTGAAAATGAATTTGCACAATTAACTCTTCCTCTGATATCGATTTGCCCAAACAGCTCCAAGATCTATTAAAACTATAGACATTCCCACAATCATTAATGCATTACTATAATTATTTAACTGATAACCATGAATCTTGAAGTGGATACCCAGATATTCAATCATTTGGTACCGACTGGATGGCGGTAAAAATTTTTTGCTTAGTTTATTTAGCAGAAGGCTTCGCAAGCTAGCAGCCTCATAACTACTTGGAAATAATTTTACTACAAATTGTGCTGATTTGGATAATGTTCCATAGGGCATATAAGTAGCGATCATAAATCCGGAAGCTGCGCCAATTATGGCAGAAAGGCGGCTAAAAGTCGTAGAAGAATGGATTAGGTCAACAATAATTAAATTAACAGCACTTGCGCCAATTGCACCTAAAACAATAAAAAATAATCCGAGAAGCAATGCAGTAGTTGGAATAGTAATACTATCTACTAAAATAAAGTAAACTGCCATGATGAAGAATGTAATAATCTGCATTAATGTGCTAATAAATATTGTTGCAGTTAAATAGCTACAATTAATTTGGAACGGTGTCAAATCAGTTAGACTTAAATCATCCCATGTTCGGCTTTCTCGATCTTTGACTAATTGTCCAAGAGCTTGAAATGAAGTGGTAATGCCGGCGATGGCGACAATTCCACTAATCATCCATAAACCTAACATTTCCTTTGTATGAGGCAATGATTGCCATGAAGATATCAGGTTTTGCTGCAAAAAACCAATATAAATAAAGAATGAAATTAAAGCACCAAGGCAAGACATCAAGACACCAATCTTATTAGCAAAGTAAATCTTTAAGTTTTTTTTAATTAACGCAATCATATTATTGAAGCTCCTTTCCGGTAATTTTGACAAAAGCATCGTTAATTGAACCGGGGGTATATGAGAAGTTAATGATATACTCTTGATTGCTATGTAGTAATGTAATAACTTCTGAACAATTAAGGCCATCAAAAGAAAATTTTTGAGGTGTTAATTGTTTCTCAGAGTAGTTAGTTTGTAGCTTATGTCCATTTGTTGTAACCACTAATTTAGTTGGTGCATAATGTTGTTTAATATCGGTTGCTGAGCCAGAAACTAAAATTTTGCCGTTTTCTAAGATATACATTTGATCGGCATTTTCGGCTTCTTCTAAGTAATGAGTTGTTAGAAAAATAGTTAGACCATGTTCCTTTTGTAGCTTTTGAAGGAGGTTCCAAATAACAAGTCGCGTTTGTAAATCCAATCCAGTTGTCGGTTCGTCAAGGAAAAGAATATCTGGGTCGGTAATCAAGGCACGATTGATATCAACCCTGCGTCGCTGTCCACCAGATAATGTTCCATAGCGCTGATTTAGAAAATGGGTGAGGCCCATTAGGCTAATTAACTGGTGAACCCATTCAGTATGATCTTCATGATATAAGTTTGATCTAAAGTTAAGATTATCTTTAACTGAAAGCTCTTTATCGAGAATGCTATCTTGGAAGACAACGCCAATTTTTATTCCTTGACGGCGTGCGATCATCCCGGAGGTTGGCGTCATTAAACCAGTAAGAAGATTGATAGTAGTTGATTTCCCTGCACCATTAGTACCTAGATAAGCAATTAATTGACCACGATCGATCTGTAAATTTATGTTATCTAGAGCTAATTTTGTTCCGTATCTTTTAGTAAGATTATTTGCCTTAATTAACATGATTAAAATGCCTCCTAATATATTTGATAGTGTGAATATATCAGTAAAAACAATATTTGTGATTGATAGAAAGATAAGTGGTTAATATATGAATATGAAATGCAATTATGGTTAACTAAAAATAACACCCAAATTCGAAGAGCTGAGTGCTATGTAAACTTTAATACCATCTTTGAATGTGGATTCATGTTAGAGTAGGATTAGGCTTTGGTGTTGGTATAAGGCGCAAAAGAAGTTGAATTTCATAAAACGATTTATCGTATAATTAAAGTAAAAACGAGGTAAGAAGAAATGAATGATATCTCTAAAAGCGATTGGCAATTATTCAACAAGCTGCTTCCAAAATGGCAAGAAAGATATATGAATCGCCTTAATCAGGAATACAAAAGAATATTAGATGGTGATGGTTCGGCAGCGAATAAATTTTGGAAGCTGGAAAAACAAATAAAGGCGGATCGAAAATCGCCCGAGGTGCTTGTTGAAGTATCGAAAAGATCCATGTTTCAGACTTTATTGCAGCTGTTATCAGAGAATGTAATTACAGATGAAGATTTAACCGGCCTCAGTAAAGAATTAAGAGATGATATTAATACTGTTATTAAACGATTTGGCTAATCTAAAGTTTCGAGAATCTTGATGGGTAATAATAGCAGCTAGCTAAATGGAGTTAAACTACATGGAAATAGGTAAAGAATACGCGTTAAATAACGGTGATATCATTACCGTTACTCAAGCATATTGGCATTACGAAACTAAAGAAAAATTTTACTCAATTACCACTGATAAAGGGACGGATTGGATTATTAGTGAACAGAAATTATTAAGTCTTATAGCTAAGAAAAGAACAACTGGTGAAAAACTAGCATTATATGCTGATTATTTTGCAGGTCGTCCTGATGTATTTGCTCAAAAGTGGAGTAATGGTAAAGGATATAGTCCAGCATTAAAAAATTGGCGAAGCTTTTATCAATTGCGAAATAATAAAGAAGCATTGTCAAAATTGAAGAAACAATATCTTCCTTATTCTAGGAAAGTAATTTATGAGCAGATTTCTTCTTCAGATAAATATCATCGTTACGGGATCTATCCTTTATTAAAAGATGATAAAACAAAGTTATTAGTTTTTGATTTTGATAAACATCAATCAACCGCTGAACCTTATAAAATGACTAAGGCAGTAATTAAGACTTGCCAAAAATATGATCTTAACTGTCTTCCTGAAATATCATCATCTGGTAATAGTTATCATCTGTGGATATTTTTTAGTCAACCAATTGCGGCAAGTACAGCTAGGTTTCTTGGTAAATTGATTTTAGTAGAGTCGATGATTACTAGTGAAAGTCTTGATTTGTCATCATTTGATCGTATGATTCCTAATCAAGATCGATTACCTGAAAAAGGATTTGGAAATTTGATTGCTTTGCCATTAAAATGGAGTGATGTAAAAGAGAAAAAGTCTATTTTTACTGATAATAATCTTCAGCCTTTAGCACTGTCACAGTTATTTGACCAATTAGAAAACACAAAAAAGTATAGTGAAGAAGAAGTAAAAAATTTCATTAGTCAAATTACTAAAGATCTGAAAATTCTAAAGGGCGAAAACTCTAGATTAATTATCCCGTTTTTGCAAAATTTTCCTAAAAAAGTTGAAGGCTTTATTGCTGGGGAAATATTTATTAATCGTCAAAATTTAACGCGTCAAGAGCAATTATCATTATTAAACTTAGCTACTTTTAGTAATCCAGAATATATTAAGAGACAAAGAATGCGCATGCCTGTGTGGGATGTTCCATCAATTTTAACAGCAGCAAAAATTGATGGTAAATATTTACGATTGCCACGAGGAGTAGAGTCGTCATTAAAAGATAATTGTCATAGTTATTTAAAAGAACAATTTACTCTGTCCAAAGCGTTGAATGTTGAATTTACAGGTACCCTACGGCCACAACAAGAAGAAGCAGTAAATAAAATTGATAAAAATAAATTGGGGATGCTGTGTGCTCATACTGGATTTGGAAAAACAGTTGTTGGATGTGCGCTAATTGCAAGGCGTAAAGCAAGAACATTGATTATTGTGTCTACCGTTAACATCGCTAATCAATGGCGAGATGCTGCTTTAAGATTTTTGAAAATTAAGGATGTGCCATATAAAGAATTAACTAAGACTGGACGATGCGTTAAGAAAAAACAAATTGAAATTATTTCTGGAACTCGTAATCATCCTTCAAAATTAGTCGATATCATTAATATTCGTAAATTAATCCATTTATCAGCTATTGAGCGTACAAAACTATTTCAAGACTATGAACAAATAATTGTTGATGAATGCCATCATATTTCTGCGGTAACCTTTGAAAAAACTTTAGTAGAAGCAAACACACGATATGTTCTGGGGTTAACAGCAACGCCCGAAAGAAAAGATGGATTAGAAAATTTTATGTATTATCGTTGTGGAAATATTATCTACCAAGCTCAAGATAGTGAAAAAGAATATTTGATTTCTCGTTATATATATCCGCGTTATAATAGTTTTCTTGAAGCTAAAAGTAAATTAGAACGTGATACTTATGCGCAAAAGATAAGGTTGATTGCTGAAAATAATGACCGTAATGATCAAATAGTAAAGGACGCACTCCAAGCATTGTCTGAAGGAAGACATATTTTATTGTTGAGTGAACGAATTAAACATCTTAATGAACTTTACGCAAAACTAAAGCAGAAAAATAGCAAAGTATATTTGACTACTGGAACACAAAAATTATCCATTAAGTTATCAAAAATTAAAGACCCATATATTCTTTTGTCGACTGGCAAATATGTGGGAGAAGGATTTGATTTACCAAGTTTAGATACATTATTTTTAACGTTACCTTTTTCTTGGAAAGGTAATACAAAGCAATATCTTGGTCGATTAGAACGAAGCCTAGATAAAAAAGACGAATTACGTGTATATGATTATGTTGATATTGCTGATGAGACATTTGCAAAGATGTATCGGAAGAGGGTAAGAGTCTATAAGCAACAAGGATATAGTTTTGTCCATAGTAAGCAATGGAATAGTTATTCAACTGCTTACTATACTAAAAATGACTATTTGCAGGTATGGAGACAAGATCTAGCTAATGCTAAGAAAGCCTTTATTTGTTTAAAAAGGATTAATCAAAAACAAATTGAAATGTTGAATGAAATGGTAAAATTTAGTCAGATTTCCCTTACTTTGGGTAAAAAGCAGAGAAATTGTGACTATAAACTTTTATCAAATAAAGTCGATTTTAAGTTAAAAGAACAAATTGGTAATAATATTTGTGTTTTTGATCAAAAAATTTGTTGGTATGGTGATTTAAACTTTGGGGGAAATTCTTATAAGAATTCATCAGCTATTCGATTAGTAAATACTGAATTAGCTAAAAAGATTACTAGTTCTAAATATCAAATATGATGAAATAAGTATCACTTTTATTAGAGTAGAAAATTAGATTGATAAAAAAGCCAAGTAATTTCTAACTTTTTTAGAGAAGGGAGTTACCTGGCTTTTTACACATATAAAATTTAAGATATAAACAGATATAAAACTTGAGCAAAGATATAAACAGATATAAAATTAAATTAGAAATATAAAATAGAGGAAAAGAATATGAAAAATCCTTTTAATCCAAGTTTTGGTATTCAACCAACTGTGTTATTAGATCGCGAAGAAGTACAATCAAAATTGGTTAAAGACATTAAAGCGCTTGATACTCCTTATCGAACTACTTTGATTTATGGAAATCGTGGAGTTGGAAAAACAGTTTTTATGAATTCTGTTGGAAAGCAGATTGATCAAGATCCGACGTGGATAACTATTCACTTAATTATTGGAGATAATATGGTGGGACGTTTGGCTGAAATGATTTACCAACAATCAACAAATAAAATCAAAAAAGTATTCGACCAACTCTCCGATATTAATTTTGAAATAGGCGGATTAGGCTTAAAATTCACTCTTAATGATAAACAAACATCAAATTTTCAACTTGTATTAAAAAAAATGTTAAAAATATTAGACAAAAATAACCAGAAAGTATTGGTAATGATTGATGAAGCTCAAGAGGTAACGGGAATGGTTGAATTAGCATCAGTATATCAAGTCATGATTAGTGAGGGGTTACCAATCTCAATAATCATGACTGGATTACCCAAAAATGTTCAAGAATTGCAAAATAATCATGTATTAACTTTCTTATTACGTAGTGGAAGAATAAGTCTTTCTCCACTGAATTACTATGATATCAGAGCGCAATACCAACAAGCATTGAAAGTACGAGATCCGGAAATTTCGCCAGAAGTGGTTCGTCGCGCCGCTCTTCTTTCAGACGGATATGCATATGCCTTTCAATTGCTTGGTTATCTTTTATGGGAATCACCGGATAAACACATTACGATGAAAACTATAGATAGTATCCAGCCAGAGTATCAAGCCCAATTAAGTCGAAATGCTTATAGTAAGATGCTTGAAGAATTATCTATTATGGATCAGCAATTTGTTATTACTATGGCTAAAGCTTCTGAGTACCCTGTTTCAACTAGTTGCTTAAGAACAAAATTAAAGAAAAAGCCTGGTTATATTGGAATGTATCGTCGGCGGTTAATGGATAGTCAACTCATAACACCAGCAGGATATGGAAAGCTAAAATTTACGCTGCCATTATTTAAGCAATTTTTACTTGATGATGGTCAGTATTTAGTTAATTATAGTTAATAATTTTAAGAAGAATGTTTATCTTTTATGAATATCCTATAACCAATTCTCTAAAAAATAATTAATCCCGTTGAAGGTACCTATCTATCGCTATGGTGATTTTATATAATGAATTTGGAAACGTTTTTGTTAAAAATCGAAAGTTCAAAGATAAAGGAGGCCAGTTATGAACAGAAATCAACATCGGAAGCCGTTTTATCGTCGACCATGGTTATGGATAATAGTTATTTTATTATTAATTGGTGGCGGATGGTTCATTAGTAGTCGTAATCAGGCACAGGAGACTCAAGAGGATGCAGTAGTTAAAACAACTAAAGAATCGGATAAGAAGAAAAAATCGACAAAAGAATCTAAAAATAAAGAAAAAACTAGTTCTGTCATCAAATCTTCCAGCGGTAAGGAAAGTCAACGGGGGTCTTCGATAATCGGCCAGCAATCTCAGCAACCGAATGATGAGAAGAGCTATTCAAATAATAGTAGTCCAACGATTCCTTCAACAACTCAACAGCCTAATGATGGAAATACAGCCCCCGCGAGTGGTAAAGAACCAGAGCCGTGGGTTGATCCGGATAACTATGAACCAAATTCAATTATTGGTGATCATTCAACAATGTATTGCTACTTACCGGGGCAATATCCATATTCTGGGATTGCTCCTGAAAATGTCGTTTATTTTGATTCATTAGCTGATGCTCAGGCAGCTGGATATCGGACCCATCAATAAAAGAGCTGTGACATAAGTTAGGTCACTTCCATAAAATACGAACAGCGCAGTACAACAATGGCCTTCAGCGTCCGGCAAAGTCGAACGCTGAAGGCCTATTGTTGCTTGCGGGGGCTCCCAGAGGCTAGCTTCGCGTCGAAAAACGAAGTCACGAGTGACTTCTGTCTCGCTCCCTTTATTAACCGAGAAACTTATCATATTCATCATCAGTTAAATTATATTTTTCCATAACTTTTTGTTTAATGATCTCTGGTTTAATATTAAGTTCATAAAGAGAGTCAATTAACTTTTTAATATCTTCCCTTTTTGCTTTTGCCATTCCTTCTTCTCGTGCTTCCATTTTAGCGTCCATCAAGTTTAATTCGTACTTCATAAAGCCATTTCTCCTTTCTGGATCTTGTTTGACTTTATCAATTTCGTCTTGAATCTGTGCAATAAATCTATTCTTATTGTCGCCTTGATTGCACATTAAAGCAAGGAAGTTCTTAATCGGTTCATCATTTTTATCAAATTTTTTAGCAAGAGCATTGAAGATAACGACTGTCCGATTATCACCAAATTTCAAGTTATGGTCTCTAGTACAAGTAAGATTAAATTCATATAGTGCCCATCCCTGCTTAAAATAATCAAAATTACAAAACATAATAATATAAGTAGGGTAATTATTGAGTACTGAGTAATTATTTTCAGGTCTTAATAGCTCATGATTAACCTGTTCTTGGTAATAACGTAAGCGTGCTGGTATGTTATTTTGATTATTAACTTGCATCTCAATGACAATGATATTATTTTTATCATCACGAACATAAACGTCAAAGCGAACACGATGGGCACTAACAATATTAATATCTTTTTGGGTGTCTAACTGGATAATCTGTTTTGCTTTAATGTTTGGCAGGGCTCTATTAATTAACTCTAAACAAATTTCTTTATTTTGCATTACTAGTCCAAACATTGGATCACTAGTAATTGTCATCTTTTGCCATTTGTCATAGATTAAGGCAATTTGTTCTTCTCGTGATAGATTATTCATAAATTTACTCCTTATGTATTTTTGCTTCTAAAAGGAATATATACGTAAATAATCTAATTTTGCAGTAAAAATTTAAGTTCACTTACTTTGAATCGCCGCCAGTTTTTCATTATCAATCGAAACCGGTAAAACAATTGAGAGCAGTTTTATTAAGATAATATCCATCACACCAATAAATATAATTGTCAATAAGGTAACGAAGATTTGAACAAGCAAAAGGTGCAAACCACCACCAAATAAAAGCCCATTAGGTACTAGATGACTGATCTGATGGCTAGCAAAAATACCAGTTGCAATACTTCCCCAGATACCACTAACCCCATGGCAACCGAATGCATCAACAACATCATCAATTGGCAGTTGTGGTTTGATCTTAGTAATAAAGTATTGGCTAACGATTGCACCGACTATTCCAATAATCATTGAACCACCTAGTGTAACGTAGCCTGCTCCAGGAGTGATTGCTACTAAACCGGTAATTGCACCATTACAGACACCAGCTAGGGTAACATGATTAAACTGATAACGATCCAATAACATCCATGTTACCATTGCACTTGAACATGAGATGGTCGTTGTTAACATGGCTTGTACGGCCGTATCATTAACGGCGAGGGCCGAACCAGCATTAAAGCCGTACCAACCAATCCATAAAAGGGCTGTTCCAATTAATACCCACGATAAATTATTGCGTTGAGAATGAACATCTTTCCGTCGACCAACCCAGGCTGAAAGGATTAAGGCCGTTATCCCCGCATTTACATGAACAACTAATCCACCAGCAAAGTCAACTGCCCCTAATCTTGCCAATAGTCCATATGGTGCCCAAACCATATGCACAAGGGGGTAGTAAACAAAGATAGACCAGCAAATGGTAAACATTATTAAAAAATTAAAGCGTCCGTGGCCGACGACCGATCCACAAAAGATTGCCGGGGTAATAATTGCAAACATCATCATGAACATTGCATAATCGCCAATTGGAATGCCAGTTTTAGTGATAGCATCGATTGGCACATGAATCATTAATGTATTATTTAAATTTCCGACTATTCCCCAATGGTTGCCGGAAAATGAAAGAGAGTAGCCTACTGTAATCCAAAGAATCACGGCTAAGCCACACATCATAAAAACAGTTAGCAACATGTTATTAGCATGGCGCCGATTGACTAGACCACCATAGAAAAAAGCCAGTCCTGGTGTCATTAATAACACGAGAATACTGGCGATCATGATAAATAATGTATTAACTTGTAACATGTAGACCACCTCCTAATAATTAAAGGCTAATCTATCATTCTTGAATGGATCATACAATAGGTTAGACAAAATACTGTTAAATCATTAGTTGAATTCGCTTTCATAATGAAAGAGGATAAGTATTAATTGACTTTTGATTAATATTTTTATACGACGAAACAAAACGTTTGTACTCTTTTCATTACTTAAGTTACACTTGACTCAATAATGTAAGAATCTGGAGGGATGAACATGAAAAAGTATGATGATATTCTGATCGGATCAGGGCCAGCAGCCTATAAAATGGCTAATCTTTTGGCTAAAACCGACCGTAAAGTATTGGTAGTTGAGGGTTTCGAATATGGGGGAACTTGCCCTAACTATGGGTGCGAACCAAAAATTTTTCTAGAAGGAGCTGCCCGGACTGTTCTCCAATCTCAGCAACTTCTTGGTCGAGGCATTAGTCAACCAGCAAAATTAGATTGGGAAGCATTAATGCAGACTAAGCTTAAGCGGTTTGATCCATGGCCAGGCGAAACTCGCGATATTATTAAGAAAAGTCATGATATTGAAGACGGCTACGCAAGTTTTGTAGATAACCATACTATTAGTGTAAACGGTCATCAATACCAGGCCGATCATATTATCATTGCGACGGGGCAAACACCAAATATTCTGAATATTTCGGGTAAAGAGTATCTTCATACCAGTTATGACCTCCTCTCGTTAAAAGAACTTCCACAACGGATTACGATAATCGGTGCTGGCTTTGTGGGCTTAGAGTTAGCAACCCTTGTAGCAGCTGCTGGCGCTGAAGTAACAATCGTTGTTCATTCTGACCGCGTCCTTCGTGAATTTACCAAGGCGGAAGATGAAGCGCTAGTTAATGCGATGAAGCAACGGGGCATAAAATTTAGCTTTAATACTGATACGCAAAAAGTAACTCAAGGTAAAGACGGCTTGCTCGTTACAACTAATCATGGTGAAGTACAGGCTGACTATGTACTTGATGCAACTGGTCGTCATCCAAATATCGAAAAATTAGCACTTGAAAATACTGATATTGAATATGATCGTCATGGTATTAATGTCGACGGTCACTTAATGACAACGGTTGATGGTGTGTACGCAGTTGGGGATGTTGTTAATCTGAAACAACCTAAATTAACACCGGTCGCTGAATTTGAAGGTCAATATCTTTTTGACTATTTAACAGGTAAAACGGATCAAGATATTGTTTACCCGACAATTGGTCAAGCAGCCTTTACATTCCCAGAGGTTGCCCGTGCCGGTGTTAATCCAGATGATGTCGCTGGTGACTCACAATATCAAGTTAAGACAGTTTCACTAAAATATGGTAGCCTTTACGCAGGCCAAAACGATCAAATCAGTACCCTTACCTTAGTCTTTAAAGATCAGCAATTGGTAGGGGCAAGTGAAATTGGCGATTATGCGGCTGATGATATTAATAACTTCTTGCCAATTATTGGTTTGAAGATTAATGGGGATGAGTATCGCCAAAAGGTAATGGCGATTTATCCAACATTAGGTGATAAGGTTGCTGGGCTGTTGCCTTAAGTAATGTAAGTGGGAATTAGTCTCCTTAATAAGAAAGTGTGTGCAAACAGTCTTAATGGAAAAAAGGAGTTTGAGTAATGAAATTTTCAAAACAGCTTCATCAGCAGTTTCTAACTATTAATAGTATGGGTGAGGGATTGTCGAATGACTAATAACGATACAAAGATAGAATTAGTAACGACAGTAGCTCCTGAACATTGGGATTTGCTTCTCAGTGCTGATCCAAGTAAGAAATTAGTTCAAAATTATCTGCAATCAGGGATGCTTTTTGCACAGTCTAAAGATGGTCATCCCATTGCTGTAATGGTTTTGCAAGAACTTACATCGGATAAATTAGAAATAAAGAATATTGCTGTTGATC
The DNA here is from genome assembly GCF_947381695.1 of Limosilactobacillus sp. DJ3M12. Lineage (NCBI taxonomy): Bacteria > Bacillati > Bacillota > Bacilli > Lactobacillales > Lactobacillaceae > Limosilactobacillus > Limosilactobacillus sp. DJ3M12. The sequence continues at coordinate 23,157 of NZ_CANCWY010000021.1, forward strand.
CACGGCTTGAAAATCACGGAATAGCAACCAGGTTATTGCAGGATGCCGTTCACTTTGCAAAGGTACATCATTATCAACAATTGCAAATTGGCACTGGGAGTACGAGCTTTAAGCAGTTATACCTTTACCAGAAAATAGGTTTTCGCGTTACTGAGATTAAAAGGAACTTTTTTGTTAAAAATTACGGACAACCTATTCACGAAAATGGTCTATTGTTACGGGACATGTTGGTGCTAACATTAGCTATCTCAGATTATTATTCCTGAAATTGGCCGTTTCACTATCTTAGTCATATAGTACAATACAAATACAAACTTAAAAGTTAGGGTATTATCAATGACTATATTTGTAATTCTATTAATCTATAAATTCATTAAAGGAACATTTGAATATGAAAAGGTAACACGATTTGAGCTAATAATTATCCCAGTGTATTCTGCAATTATGATGGTCTTGAGCTTAGAAAACGTAAGATCTTTAACGGCAGCTGGACTTACAATTATTCTTCTAATCTTAGGTGCTTCGATTGGCTTTCTACAGGCAAGTAAAACGCAGATTAAAGACACTAATAAACTAGATTCCCATCAACGACCGATTCTGAAGATTAAAAGGAATTGGCCGTATCTTTTGGGCTGGCTTGTTTCATTTGCAATTGGCATCAGTGTTGAGGTATTTTATGGGGCCCATATTAATGCTACGGAAATATCACATGAACTGTTTGAAGAGGTTCTTAAAGACTTATCCACAATCGCATTTTTCCGTAGTCACAACGCCTGGTTCATCTGGGTGTTAAATGTCGCAACTAGTTTTACTTATGGGGCCTGCTTAATGGTTCGCTATCCCAAGATTAGAGAAGCAGTGCGGCGAAAGAAATAAAGTGACCAATACAAGATCTTATTAAAGTAAACCTAAATATGCTAAACTTTAGTAAGAGTATGTGATTTAGGAGGAGTCATCTAATGGAATTACAAGATGCAATTAATCAACGCCATTCAATTCGTCAATTTACGGACAAACCCGTTGAAAAGAAAATGATTACTAAAATTGTTGAATTAGCTCAACGTGCTCCATCATGGGTAAACTCTCAACCTTGGCAAGTATATTGTGCGATGGGCGATACATTACAAGAAATTAAGAATGCTTATCGTGATCAAGATATTGCAGGTAACCAAGGGAATTCAGATTTGCCAGTGATGAGCCGTGAAGACTGGGCACCGCAAGCCCAAGATAATATGAAGCAATGGCGGCATGGAATTGTTCATCATTTTGCTAATTTTGATGAAGCTCATGAAAAGATGACAAATGCTAGTAATACTTTATATGATTCGCCTGTAATTCTTTATATTACTATTCCTAAAGCTTCACCAGATTGGTCGATTTTTGATGCGGGCTTGTTTGCTGAAAATATTATGTTAGCTGCAACTGCTTATGGCTTGGGAACGATTCCAACCTATAACAGCGTTCGTTTCCCAGCGATTCTTCACCAAACTTTAGATGTGCCAGAGGATGAACGGTTTGTTGTTGGTATCTCGCTTGGTTATTCGGCTAATACGACAATTAATAGCTACAATTCAGAGCGTCGACCTGTAAATGAAATTTTACATTTTAATTAAAGAGAAAGGCCATAATGATTGCAAGATTTAATTACTCGTCGCCTTTAGGAAAGATTGGAATGCAAGCAGATGAATATGGAATCACTGAAGTAAAATTTATTGATCAATCTAAAGAGAATAATCTTAATCCTACTTATCCTCCAATTAAAGATGCCGTTAAATGGTTAGATGATTATTTCCTGGGAAATGTCCCTTTAACATATCCTCAGTTCCATTTGAACGGTACAGATTTTCAACAAAAAGTTTGGCAACAATTAAGACAGATTCCTTATGGGACAACAGTGACTTATGGGCAACTAGCTCAGAGAACTAATAGTAGTCCACGGGCAGTGGGGAATGCTGTTGGTAAAAATCCAGTTTTACTGTTTATCCCATGTCATCGTGTTCTTGGACAAAATGGTAAATTAACGGGCTATAGCGGTGGCCTTGAACGCAAAAAGAAATTGTTAGCAATTGAGAATATTAAGCTCTAGTAATAAAAATGATCCCTTGCTTTCAGTATTGATGAAGGCAAGGGATTTTTAACTTTACTTATAAATAATTAGTTTTTTCTACAAAATTCAAATTTATTCGTTACAATAACTAGTATGGCAAAGAGAAAGAAAAAACAAAATTTAATATATCTATCACTTGTTGTAATCGTCGCAGCAATAATCGGTGGGAGTTGGTTTTATTCTCATCATACGCGGGAGGTCAGTAATTCGTATGCTGTTAGTGAAACGGCTACGTTAAGCAGTGGCGCAAGAGTATATAATTCACTTTCAGCAATTCAACGCGCCAACCTGCCTGATCAAGCATTAGTTAAGGTCAATCGCTACTATCTGATTTCTAATGATAACGATGATACTTACGCACGGATTAACTATAATGGAAAAAATTATTTTATTCGGGCCACCGATATTGAATTGAAAATGAACAACGAAATCAATAATTATCTTACTCAATCTGGTCTTCCACACGCTAAAATTACTAAACAAATTTCAAGTATATTTGAACAACGCGGGTACAGTACTTCATCTGGAAATCCTCGTGGGGTCGTAATTCACGATACTGGGAATGAAAATTCAACGATTAGTAGTGAAGTACCTTATATGAAGCAAAATTATAGTTCAACTAGAGTGTTTGTTCATACATTTATTGATAATCAACAAATTTTGAATATCGCTGATACGAAATATATGGCAGAAGGAGCAGGGCCATATGCTAATCCATACTTTGTTCAGTTTGAAATGCCTCATGAATATACTGCAGCTTCTTTTGCCAACCAGCTTGGCAATGCTGCTTACTATACAGCCTATATCTTAAAACAGAATAATTTACCCGTGACGAAGGGAACCAAGGATGGCGGTGGAACTGTTTGGACACATGCAATGATTTCAAGTTATCTTGGTGGAACTGATCATGAAGACCCAATTTCTTATTGGTCGACATCGGCTCGTAAGTTATTTGGAACAACTTATAATATTAATAACTTTGTTGAATTAGTCCAGGCTTATTACAATCAAATGTGAGGGAAAACTACTTTTTGATTTGCTGATTAATTGAGCGAATCTCTTTTTTTATTGAGTACCAATTAAGAAGCCAAATTATGACATAAATTACAATAAAGATAAGCGTGAAAATGGCAAAATTAATCCAAGTCAATGGGAACCAACCGCATAGGATTGCTAATGGCGCAAAGCCAGCATAGTAAGCACAAAAATTAATGATCGTTTTCTTTAGCAGTGACCAATTTTTAAATTCAAAAATTAAACTGCCAAACCCAAAAACACAGCCAATTAGCATCCATAAAATAACAGAAACAGTTACGCTGTTAAGGGGATGAGCGAATTGGTTAACAAAATTAGGGGATGATGGGTAGTAAGTGGTACTGCCGTTAAGATAGTTGAAAACTAAAGAGATTGCTAAGCCAATTAGAACACCAATTCCTGAGAAACCAATCGTATATTTGACATATTTTTTCATAGTCCTAACCTCGCTTTCAAATTTTTGATTTTTCGTCGCGAAATCTGAATATGGCTACCATTTGTTAAAATTGCATCTATCAAACCATTATCTAATAACTCAAGGTGATCAAGGTAATGATAATTAAAAATAGTGCTGACAGATGCTTCAATAAAATCATTCGGAAGATTGCTTTTGAAGTGGGATAACCGTTCACGATAAAAGTAGGTATGATCTTTTGTTGAAATTTTAGTACCAGTCTTAGCGACAGTTAGTTCAAAGATATCAGGGAATTTAATGGGGATGATTTGATCGGCGTCATAACACCATAATACTGGTTCGGTACTTGTAAAACCTTTTAAGAGGTTATTAATTTGGGGATTCATTTCACGGACAAATAAATCGAGGTGTTCCTCTTCAATATTAGGGTCGATATGACAGTTTACTTTCATAGTTTCCACTTCCTTTCTAAGCTAAGTATATTATATTTGCCATTGCTTACATTATATATGTAATAAGTGGTCAAAAGTTCGCAGTAGATGGTAAAATTCCTTAAATTATTGGTCGTTTAGTTTTATGTATTTTAGGAGGTAAAACGATGGATTTTAAGCTTATGCCACTTAATGAAAAAGATTTACCAATTTTTGTTCCTGCAATGAAAGATTCATTTAATCAAGCAGCTCAAGTACAGGATAGCTCATTAGAAGATGTATTACCGACTGAAGATATTTATGCATCTCTAGATTGTGGGTGGCGCAATTGTACAAATCGATGATCAAACTCATCACAATCATTTAGACTTCTTATATGTTGATACTGCACATCAAAATAAAGGAATTGGTTATAAAATTTGGACTGCATTAGAGCAGAAATATCCACAAACCGTTCTTTGGGAGACATGTACCCCGTATTTTGATAAACGAAACATTCATTTTTATATCAATCGTTGTGGCTTTGCTGTTGTAGAATTTTATAACCAAAGCCATCCAGATCCTAATTTCGAAATTCAGGATAGTAATAATGAAATGTTTCGCTTTGAAAAAAGAATTACTTTAGACGATTAAAAGTGTAATAGTGGAGAGTTATTAAAATCTATCTTATATTTATATTAGGAAGGATGTTTAATGACTCTCTTAATAATTTTTTGTCTATTGATTTTATATAATTTCATTAAAGGAACATTTCAATTAGAAACTGTGACTAAGACTAGTTTTATAATTATTCCGCTTTATGCGTTAGTCATGACGATTATTTCGATCTTTACGGAGCAACAGGAATGGCAGTTGCTAGTTACGATTGTTCTAATTTTAATTGGTATTATGCTTGGCTGGTTTCAAACATTTAGCGTTCGCATTGTAAAAACAGCGAAAAAAGATAAATATGGTAATCATATATTTAAATATCGGCGTGGTTGGGCCTATTTATCCATAAATTTGCGAGAATACCCCCACTTCTATAAGTAGGGGATGAATCGCTCTCTTAAAGTACGTTAGTGCTTTTTCTTTTGTTCTATGATATATTT
>NZ_CANCWY010000022.1:0-27573 GCF_947381695.1 Limosilactobacillus sp. DJ3M12
TGAATAAAGGAATTATAGGGTCACCAAAGCACTTTCAGTTTGAATAATTCCTGTCTACAAGTTTATAAAGCAAATGACTCATCAAAAGTAATAAACTACTTAAAACTAAACTGATAGAAGTAGGGAGAACAATGGAATTCAAACCATGTATTGATCCCAATAGTGCCAATATTAAGAATAAAGCCGATGCAAACTAAGATATCTTTTTAACTCGTTGAAAACCCAAAAATTTAGTAACGTAGTCTTAGCTATGACTACACTTGATCTTAAATCGATGATTATATTCCTTATCAAATGTTATTGAACAATACAAGTGTATTATCAATACTACTAAACAGTAAGCTATGGTGACTATATTCACCCTCTGCACTTTCTCAGCTAGTATTTATCTATAAAAGCACAACGGCACAATATTTAAATTATTCTTAAATTCCATCATGGCAACGATACAGCACCCATTCTCTTAGTAACCTAACACACCTACCTAATTCTAATGTACCATTATTGTGTCAAATTTCTGTAATTGAATGGAATTTATTGAAAAAGAGCATATGATAGAAGCTCAAACACTTTGGAAACCCCATTTTACCAAAACATGGCTGGAACGAAAGAACATAACTCACACATACTAAAAGCAATTTGCCGAACGATTGAAACAGACTTTTCCTTATTGAAATGGCAGATTGTAAAATTTAAGTTGAACATTTAAGTGGACAGAAAAACCCATCAAGGTCTTTAATGGTGTTACCACAACATTCCATTAGAAAGAAGGACCTTAATGGGCACCACTATTTTATCATTCCAGAACCGCGTTGTCATTGAAACGCTTCATAATGAAGGACGTTCCTTACGATACATCGCTAATTACTTAGGCTTTAGTAAGACCACGATCTTTAATGAACTTCACCGACTAAATGGTGAGTATCAGGCTGAGCTAGCGCAATCTGACTGCGAACGAAAGGTTAGTCAACGGGGGCGAAAGTCTTCGCTCACTAAAAACCTTAAGCACTTGATTGAGGAAAAGATTCAAGTCCAGAAGTGGTCTCCTGAACAAGTTGCCCATGTGGTTGGGATTGCCTACAAGACGGTTTATAACTGGATTGATCAAAAATGGCTTGATGTGCAGTTATCTGATTTGCCTGATCATGGAATACGTCGCCATCGCGCTAAAGAAAAGCGGGGTACATTCAGTCACGGCCGCTCAATTGAGGAGCGTCCTCATAAAATCGAAACTCGCCAGGAATTTGGCCACTTTGAAGCTGACACCGTGCTTTCTGGCAAGCGTAAAGGTCAAGCTGTGGCTACTTTTGTGGAGCGTAAGAGTCGCCTGACAATTGTTAAACGGCTCCATGGTCGCGATAGTCAATCCATGACTCAAGCCGTGCTTGAACTAGCTAGTCAACTTCAAGACAAACTCAAGACGCTGACCGTAGATCATGGTAAAGAGTTCGCTAACTACCAGGCAATTGAGCAGCGAACTGGTACTCCGGTTTATTTTGCCCATGCTTATTCACCACATGAACGCGGTAGTAATGAGAACCGTAACCGAGTTTTACGGCGCTTTATTCCCAAAGGCCAAGCTATTGAAGAGTTAAGCGATCACAAGCTAGTTCAAATTAATTGGTATCTGAATTCCCGACCACTTAAATGTCTTAACTGGCATACACCAATCGAGATCTTCTTGCTTAATCTACATTACTAAATTCGTTCAAGTTATTTCTTGCAATCTGCCAATGCCAAAAATAATCGTGCGCAAATTTTAACAGTCTTTCAATAACGGTTGGAAGTAGCGTTTCTGGCATCTAATATTGCTTAGAAAAATTTCACTAGCACCACGCGTTAAATATACTTAATTCTAAAAATAGAATTACATTATTACGATACTAATAATGATACAATTTAATTAAAGTCATATATAGAAGCAGATAAAGGAAGTGGTGCTGATGATTGATAATAACCAAAGAAAGAAGATCATGCATCGTCGTTGGCTGATTACCACAGTTATTGCAATAATTATCATTACATGGTTAGGATTATGGGAATTTATCTCATGGATTGTTGAAGCTTTTCTACTTTATTGTGTCTTATGGTGGATCGTAATGTGGGTAACTGGTATGGATATTGATAACCACAATTTACGTGAAGTCAACAAGAACAGAGCAAAACAAGGCTTACCACCAGTAAATACTCATGAAGGACAAGAAGACCATGAAGTATCAGATACACTATGGGACATTTTTACTTTTAATCAAATGTTTAACCATCATGGAAAGGATTAAGACTTATTGTTAAAAATTTCTTATTATAAAAAGCACCCAGCTTTTACACTGGATGCTTTCTTCATATGGCAAACACTTTGGCAAACAAACATGTTATTTTTTATGAGTTGGTCGAGTTTTAACACTGCCAAATTGCCGTTATATCGCCATTCCAACACTAAGTAACATTACAATTCTATTCGTACTCGATCGTCGAAGGTGGCTTACTCGTAACATCATAAAGAATGCGGTTAACGTGGTCGACTTCATTTACGATTCGGACTGAGATCTTTTGAAGAATATCCCATGGAATCTTAGCGAAATCGGCTGTCATCCCATCAATTGAGGTAACGGCCCGGATAGCAACCGCATAGTCATATGTCCGGCCATCACCCATGACACCAACTGAACGAATACCTGGTAAGACAGTAAAGTATTGCCAAATTTCTTCATCAAGACCTGCTTTTTTGATTTCTTCACGAAGGATTGCATCACTTTCACGAACAATTTCAAGCTTTTCAGTAGTAATTTCACCAATAACACGAATTCCAAGACCTGGACCTGGGAATGGTTGACGCCATACCAATTCATGTGGAATTCCAAGTTTTTCACCGAGTTCACGGGTTTCATCCTTAAAGAGCTTGCGTAATGGTTCAATTAACTTGAAACCGAGCTTCTTTGGCAAACCACCAACATTATGGTGAGACTTAATTGTCTGGGCGGTGTCTGTTCCAGATTCAATTACGTCCGTATAAAGCGTACCTTGAGCTAAGAAATCAGCATCTTTAATCTTCTTGGCCTCTTCGTTAAAGACTTCGATAAATTCCTTACCGATAATCTTCCGCTTTTGTTCTGGATCGGTAACACCTTCAAGCTTACCTAAGAAGCGATCTGCTGCGTCAACCTTAATAATGTTAACACCAAGGTCGCGACTCAACGCATCCATCACTTGGTCAGCTTCGTTCTTCCGTAACAATCCGTGGTCAACAAAGATACAAGTAAGTTGATCGCCAATTGCCTTATGAATCAAAACGGCGGTAACACTGGAATCAACCCCACCAGAAAGACCTAAGATAACCTTCTTATCACCGACTTCTTTGCGGATTTCATCAATCTGCATGTCGATGAAGTCATCCATCGTCCAGTTTGCTTTAGCGCCACAAACATCAAAAGCAAAGCGGCGTAAAATGTCTAATCCGTATTCGGAATTACGAACTTCAGTGTGGAATTGAACACCATAGAATTTACGGTCATTATCAGCAATCGATGCGATTGGACAGTTCTTGCTAGTAGCAGTAACTTCAAATCCAGCTGGGGCTTGAGTTACTAAATCACCATGACTCATCCATACATATTGCTTCTTTGGCAAACCTTTGAATAATACAGCCTCGTCATCAAGTGCTTCAATATCTGCTCGTCCATATTCGGAGTTATCAGCTTTTTCAACCTTTCCGCCAAGGTCGTATGACATTAATTGCATTCCATAACAAATACCTAGAATCGGGATACCAAGCTTAAAGATTTCTGGATCGACCTTGAATGCGTTTGGATCATAAACACTATTAGGGCCACCAGAGAAGATGATCCCTTTAGGATTAATCTCTTTGATCTCGTCTGCGGTTAACTTGTGAGAAAGCAATTCGGAATAAATACCGAAATCACGAAGCCGACGAGTAATCAATTGATTGTATTGGCTACCAAAATCCAAGACAATGATCTTATCAAACGCATCTAAATTGATGTTTGCCACAATGACACTTCCTTTGTTCAAATTTTTATTCTTAAAGGCTAGTTTACAGGCTGAACATGGCATGGTCAATGATTATTTAATATTCCATAACAAAAAAGACGGGAGCTAAATTTTCTCACGCCTTTTTCGTTAGATGGAATTTTATTGAGGATATTTAATTAGTGTTCTAAATCAATATTTAATAGACGTAATTCTTCATCAACTGCTTGTGCCTCAAGTGTTTTAGTGTCTTTATCAGTTTTTATCATTTCGACAGCCTCCTCATCTCATTTAATCTGTATCCTTCTTAAGTGGTCTGTGAGTAATTGTCAATAAAAATGAGTCATAAATATCATGTGCAACCGTTTCGAACATTGATACATTAGGATTAAAAAGATTTATTTTTTACTTTTACTAGATGTTTTAACTAGATTTTCTAATGCAGGATTTGTAATCCATTCCAAATTCGGTTGATTTGAATGCGCTTTCTGCATTTGATAAAATTTAGTTAGTTATTTTTTACTTGAGGTGCAATATGTTTATTCGGACAAAATATCTTAACCAACTAATAAACAGCATGAACCAGTCAACAATTAAGATTCTTGTTGGCGTTCGGCGGTGTGGTAAAACGACTATTCTTGACCAGTTTCGGGCAACTCTCCGGCGTCAAGAAATTTCCTCAAGTCAAATTCAAGTGATCAACTTTGAATATCTCCTAGAAAATGAATTATGCAATCCAGAATATCTCTTACAATTTATTCTTGATCGACTTAGTAAACACCAGATGAATTATATCTTTCTTGATGAAGTCGAAGTGGTTCCCCAGTTTGCCCGCGTTGTAAATGCCCTAAATTCACTCTCTAATACTGATATCTATATTACAAGTTCCAACAAAACCATTTTGGAGAAAGAAAATCTTCAACAAATGGTTTCTTATACTATCATCCCGGTTTTCCCTTGCAGCTTCCGTGAATACATAAAAAGGAACCAACAAGAAGCTGATTCCCAAGCGTTATATCAATATTTAAATGAGGGTGGGTTCCCCTATACTCACGAAATCCACGGTCCAATCAACCTCCGCAATTACGTGAATGGGATCATCAACACAATTATTATTACCGATTTCACCCAGCAGGCGACCCTTTGCAATCCAGGCCTGACTAAGCAACTTGCCCATCACTTAGCTCATCATGCTGGAACCACACAAAATATCTCCCAAATTGTCGATAGTCTTAAACGTCACCACATCACTACTTCCAATAAGACGGTCGATTTTTATTTACAGTTCTTACAGAGGTCCTTTATCTTTTACCCATGCAAAGAATATGATTTTTCCCGTCGCCACATCAAAAGTACCAATATTCGTTATTATCCGGTAGATCCTAGTATTCGGCAAGCTCTCACACTGAAAAAGAATGTCCTTTCTCAACGAATCCTTGAAAATATTGTCTTTATTGACTTATTGAGCCAAGGCTACCAAGTATATAGCGGCCGCATCAAAGATAATGAGATTACCTTTGTCGCAATTAAAAATGATATCTTTACCTGTATCCAAATCGCTTATTCGCTTGCTGATGATGGTGCCTATCGCCGGGCGATCAGCGGATTACGGCAACTTTCCTCAAAATATAAAAAGCTTTTAATTACAGTAAAACCAACGCTCAATTACGCTGGTTTAGATCCTGATATTGAAATTATTGACTTGTATAGTTGGCTAACCAATTAACCTCGTCGCAGATAAAGCTTATCCACGAGATGTCCCGTTGTCTTATGTAAAATTACGTCAGCACGACTTTTGGTTGGAAGGATAAACTCTCGTAAATTAGGAAGGTCGACGCGTTGCCAAACATCCTTTGCCATTTTAAATGCTTCCTGACGGTCACCCTTCGAATAAGGATAGTAATAGTTTGATGGGTCAGTAAAGGCTGTCTCTAGCAACATCCCAAACCGTTGAAGATACCAATGCTCAATCAGGTCCGGATCTGCGTCAACATACAATGACCAGTCAAAGTAATCACTGACATATAGTTGCTGGTTACTTGGCAATTGCAACGTGTTAATCCCTTCTACAATCAATATGTCTGGGCGATCAATTACCAAGGGCTTATCCAGCTGAACATCATAAACTTGATGGGAGTATGTAGGCGCCTTGACAACTGGTTCCCCTGCCTTAACATCATTAAGAAACTGGAGAAGCCTTTCCATGTCATATGATTCGGGAAAGCCTTTCCGATCCATAATCCCCCGCCGTTTTAATTCTGCATTAGGATATAAGAACCCATCCGTTGTCATTAATTCTACCCGCTTATCAGGCAGCATCTTATTTAGTAAGATACTAATCAACCGAGCGATGGTGCTCTTCCCAACTGCAACCGAACCTGCAATCCCAATAATATATGGAATGCGCATCGTGGAACGCTGTAAAAAGTTTGCCTTTTGCATCTGCCATTCCAAAAAGTTCTGGTAGCGCAGTTGAATTAATTTTATTAGCGGCAAATATACATCCTGCACATCCTCAATTGAAATTCGATCATTCAACGACTTAATTTCATCCAAGTTCCCCTGGGTTAACCGTACTGAATCAGTTGGGAAAAAGCCGTGCCATGTTTGCCGATCAAATTGTTCGTAGTTCATCCATTCATCCATTATGCAAAATCCTTTATTTCACCCGTCAATGAAAACGGTTACTCAAGTTTAATAGTAACATATTATAAACATAATTAAAGCTCAATCCAGCTTGTGAACACCTAAACATTTTACCAGATAATTAGCGCAGCGCAACTGTTTGAAATGAAAATGGAGACTAGTACTATTACTGGCCTCCATTTTCATTTGATTATGGTTTAGGGAAGTTTAATTTCGGATAATTCTTTAACTCTGGTGCATCGGTTGTATAATCATCGAAAGTACTCTGGTTATTATTTTCCGACTTTAAACTTGTCTTCTGTTTCTTTTGCTGCTTCTGTAAATTCTTCAAGCTCTTCTTAAGGTTATAAGTATATTGTTTTTTATCAACTTTCTTAAATCCTGGAAGTTTGTAGAACCGAAGCAAGTCACCATTCACGACTTTATCTGATAATCCAAGATCAGTTGTAACGTATTTTTGAATCTTACCAATTTCTTTACGTTGCGCTGCGGTTTGGTGAGTAATCTGCTTACCATTCTTAGTGTAATAGTAGTCACCATTATACTTAGTGTATTTTGGCGTTACCCAATCACCATTTCTAAACGGTACAATTTGCTTATTTTCTGGTGAGAGCAAGTCTTGGCCGAATTGAATATAATTCTTAGAGCTAATTCCTAACAAATCCTCAAGAGTAGGTAAAACATCAATTTCACCACCATACGTATGGTTAATGCCACCTTTTAGGCCAGGCATATTAATCATAAATGGTACTTTTTGGAACATTGCTAGATCATAATTAGTTACTTTCTTCTTACCTAAGATTTGCGCAATGGCTGGTTGGTGGTTATTAGAGATTCCATAGTGGTCACCATAAAGAACTAACACACTGTTTTGCCGTAACCCCGTCTTATCAAGGTAATCAAGAAATTCGCCAAGTGATTCATCTAAGTATCGTGCAGTTTGAATATAAGGGTCGACCGTGTCATCACCAGTCTTCCACGCTTCAATATCTTTATTCTTTTTATCAAGAATATATGGATAGTGGTTAGTAACTGTGATGATCTTTGCATAGAATGGTTGTGGAAGCTGCTCGATATAGTGGGCTGATTCTTTCATGAAGATCTTATCCTTCATTCCATATCCAGCATCATAATCCTTGGTCTTTGGGTAATACTCCTTACTAAAGAAGTATTGGTAACCAAAAGACTTATAAGCATTATCACGGTTCCAGAAACTAGGAACATCCCCGTGGAATGAGGCCGTCGTATAACCTAGCTTTTGATGAAGAAGCGCTGGCGCAGATTGGAAGGTATTAGTCGTCCCATCAGTAACCATTGCTGATCCTTCTGGAAGACCAAATAGCGAGTTTTCGAGCATTGTTTCTGCATCCGCCGTCTTTCCTTGACCAACTTGGTGGAAGAAATTATCAAACGCCAAAGTATCATTAGCATGGTACAACTTATTCAGGTTTGGCATTACTTCTTGACCATCTTCTTTATAGTCGATCATGAATTGCTGGAGACTTTCAAGGTGAATGATAAAAATATTCTTTCCTTTAGCCTTACCGTAATATTCAACGTTTGGCGTAGCATAATTACTATGGATGAAATGCAAAACCGGCTTTAATTCGTCACGATTAGCACGCGCTTTTACTACACTGTTATTAGTCGTCTTAACCCCATCATAAACTGTATATGCTTCGAGTCCTAGATACTTAACAATATAATTATTATCAAATGTTCGCGTAAGTAGTTGTGAACGATCACTTTCCGCCATTCCTAAGTTAACTCCAAATAGAACAAAGCCAAGGGCAGTAATCGTCATCGCATATCTAACCTTAAAGCGCCGCATATCAACACGGACAAAGTGGAAAAGTAAGATGAGTGCTAAAATTACAACATCCAGGTAAACCAAAAAGTCTTCGGGACGTAATATCCCCATTAAACTTTTACCAAGATTATTTGAAGCCGCTCCAGATCCCTTTATTACGTTAAAGGTAATGAAATCTGAAAATTCTCGATAGTACAAAATATTTGCAAAAAGCCATGTCGACAATGCCACATTAATTATCAACATCATCCAATAGGACAAGCGTCCACGGAAATATAATGCAATTCCCAAAAATACAAGGGCACTTGGAATCGTATTAAATGCTAAAAGGAATTGTTGCATGCTTCCTTTTACACCTAAATTAAATTCATTTTGATAAGCCCAATAGCTCTTTAAACAAAATAAAAGTACAACAAGCAGAAAAAAACCGAGCTTGGTATTCAAGACACGGCGGAGCTTCTGCAACGCTGTTTTCATAGTCGTTCCTCCATAAAAAAATATCATTATTAACAATAATACACTAACTAGCTAACCGCAACCGTACAATTTTATTTTTCCAAAAAGTTAAAAATTCCGTCACTTTTCTGTCGTAGTTAACCTTTTGAAAATAGATCTTAAATGTTATGATTGAGTGTCGTTAATTAACAGAAGGGACTGAGCACCATTTCAAAGAAAAAAGCGAATTTAATGTTATTACTGGTTGCTATTCTATGGGGAAGCAGCTATGTATTTGCCAAACTAACGATTCAAGCAGGGATGCATTCTGGAGTTATCAATGCTTGCCGGGGAACAATGTGTGTAATTGCCGGTTATCTTATCTTCCATAAACAGATCAACAAAATGACTTGGCTGGATTTCAAACTAGGAGTCCTTATGGGAACAATTAATTTCCTGGGTTATTTTTTGCAGACTGATGCTCTCCGTTATACTACTCCGGCTAAAAATGCCTTCTTGACAACCCTATATGTTGCAATTGCTCCCTTGATCTTGTGGTTGTTTTGGCATGAGCGTCCACAACGGAAGACATATTTTGCGGTCGCCCTCGCTATTATCGGAATGGCTGTCATCACTAATGTTGCTAATACTGGCCTTCAATTAAATTTTGGGGACTTTCTAACTGTTGTTTCTGCTATTTTTTGGGCCTTACAATTAATCTTCTTTGGAAAGTACGCACCGAAAGTTTCTAGTCCCTGGGTGGTAATCTTCATGATTGGCCTATGTCAAGGCACGTTCGGTTGGATTACGACTGGCTTATTTGAACGTACTAACCTTACACAAATTCATTGGGTTCAAGCCCTGATTCCCCTGGCTATTTTAGCGATCGTCGTAACCTTCTTAGCGCAAGGAATGCAAATTACAGCTCAGCAATATACTGATGCTACATCTGCTGGATTATTATTGATGTTAGAATCATTTTTTGCCAGCACCATGTCAGTTATCATGGGCTATGATCCCCTTACACCACAACTAATTTGGGGTGGTTTAATCTTACTTTTAGCCAATGCAATTATGCAAGTTAATTTCCAAGATGTGCCATTTTTAAGAAAACAGCATTAAAAATAACGAGGATGAAAAGTTTTTTCATCCTCGTTATTTTTATTTGCTTACTTTCTTATCTTCCTTGGCAACCGCTGCTTGAGCTAGCAAGTTGACATAGTTAAATGGTCGGTCAAAGTTTGGCTGGAACATTGTATCATACATTCCAAGAAATTCAATTGTATTTTGGTTCTGAATGCATAACGAAATCAGACTTAAAGTTTCTGAAATATCGTGTTTACTCATCATCTGTGCTCCCAAGATTCGTTGGGTATCCTTATCCCAAACCAATGACATCAGGACCGGCGTGGTAGTTGACATAAAGTGCAATATTACTCTTGCCATTTATTTATCAACATTAACTTTTTCATATTCATCTGTCGGCACTTGGGTCAGCAAACTAGTTGTCCTGCCAATTGATACTAAGCTTAACTCATGCATTGCTCGAGAACAAATTGTATATAGCAATTGTCGCTCATCGTTACCATGGTATTGCTGATCATTCGCATTCCAGACAATAACCGCATCAAATTCCAACCCTTTTGCTAGATATGCTGGCACAACAATTGGCCCCTTTACTAACCGTTGATTCTCTGTCCGAATAACGGTGGTCTTGATATTATTGGCATTTAACTTTTGATACAACTCTTCACTGTCTTTGAGATCTTTACCAATAATTGCGACGGCATCATGGTCATTCTGATACTTATTAAGAATATCAATAACTGCCGCTACCCCTTCTTGTTCATCCTTAGTTTGATAAACTTGTGGCTTATTGCCTTCACGTTCAAAGGCCTCAATTGCTTCACCGTCAATTAAAATATGCTTAGTAAAGTCGGTAATTTGTTTCGTGGAACGGTAAGACTTAGTTAATTGGACAACCTTCGTCTTTTCTGGATCAAACATCGTCCCTAACTGCTTTAATAGTGACCGACTATTCTCATGAGTGAAAATCGCCTGGTTAAGGTCTCCTAACAATGTGAATTTAGCACGGGGAAAACGATATTTAAGGTAAGCTAACTGGTAAGCATCATAATCTTGAACTTCATCAACAAAAACGTAACGAATATCACGTTGACCACGCTTTCCAGTAATCAAATCATACAGGTACAGGTAAATGGTAATTCCGTTTGCACTGATATTTCCCTTCTTTAGCTCTTCTTTTATCCCATCAACATAACCTTTCCATTGCTCTGCAGAAATACCGTATTCAGCAATATTAACAAGTTTTGGAGTTACCCGGAGAAGGTGTAAAAATTGTCCATTGATGTTAAGCCACTGATTATGATCGATGGCTTTTTTTATTGGTATAAATGCCCGCATAACGATTTGACGCGCAAGGAACTTGTATTCTTTATCTTCATCCTCAAATTCACGTGGCTGGTTATTAAATAGGTTGTCGATTTCTTCTTTACTCAAGCTTTGAATTTCATCCTCTACCCATTTGTTGCGCATTTCAGATCCAACACGGTGATTAAGGTATTTAATAAGAGCTTCTTTCGTTCCATCCAACCTATTTCCCAGGTTATAGTTATTGTTAAATGAGTAGTAAATCTCCTTAATCTTCTCTTTGCTCAAAAAGACTTTACCATTAAACATAAGGTTACGGAAACGCATATTAGCATGACCAAGATGGTTAGCATAACGCTCTGTTGCTTTGAAATATTGTAAGCTAGTTAATAGTTGTTGTGCATTCTTAGCCGTTTCATCTTGGTGACTTTCAAACCGTTGTTCTAAGTTTTGAACATGAAGCTTTGGTACCCGACGATTAGCAAACTGGAAGTAAGTCATCTGGACCATATTATGCTCACCCAATTCCGGTAAAACTTGATCAATGTAGTCATTAAATAATTGGTTAGGTGAAAAAAGAACAACTTGTGAAGAGGTCAAATTCCCCCGGTAACGGTAAAGAAGCCAGGCAACCCGTTGGAGAACTGCAGCTGTCTTTCCCGAGCCAGCAGCCCCCTGAACAAACAACAATTCATTTTTAGTGTCACGAATAATTTCATTTTGTTTCCGTTGAATCGTCGTTACAATGCTCTTCATCTTGGTACTTGAATGGTTACCAAGAGCATCAAGAAGCATCTGGTCGCCTACTTGTTCGTCGGTATCAAAGATGGTTACAATCACGCCATCTTTAATTTGGAATTGGCGCTTAAGAGTAAGATCAACCTCTTGTTCACCTACCGGAGTCTGGTACTTAACTTTCCCGAGCTTTCCTTCATAGTAAACAGACGAAATCGGTGCTCGCCAGTCATAAACAAGAAAGTGATCCGGCTTATCGGTAAAGGATGCAAGCCCGATATATACCTTTTCGGATTCATTGGCACCTTTTTCACGAAAATCAATGCGAGCAAAGTAAGGTTTCTTTTCAAGTCGCTGTAAAGTTGCTAGCCGGTCTGCAGCGTGTTGCCAGCTATTTTGACGTTCATCTAGCATCTGCTGTTGAGCACGAAAAGACATGGCCGTATCCATCATGCCTGAATAAGTAGTGGTATTTAAGTGGATATCATCAATTTGCTTATTGATGCCCTTAATATCATGTTGAGCCGTTTTAATCTTTTCTTCTGCTTTTTGTTCGGCCTGTTTTACTTTATCAATCACATCATCAAGGTACTTTTGTTCTAGTTCTTTTTCAGTTTTCGTAGACATTCCATACTCCCTACCTTTCATCTTCAGGTCGACTTACTTAATAATTTATCTTAAAATCATCCAATTATTATATCATTTTCGCCAATTAGTCTGTTAACTTTCCGCCTTCTATTTTTTCAATTATTAAATGTCGTTTAATTTTAATCCTAAGATCATCAAAATAACTAATAATAACGCTACAATATATTGAAACCATGATCCAGGGGGAGGGAAACAACAATGAGCCATCTTTTTTATCTTCTAACTCATATTGCGGAAATAATTATTCCCATGTTTGAGTGGATGGGCGCTTGGAGCTATGTTCTCCTTTTTATCCTAATTTTTATGGAAACTGGATTAGTGATTTTCCCATGGTTTCCTGGTGAATCACTCGTCTTTTTAACTTGTTCTTTCATTGCTTTTAACCCGATCTTAAAAATGGAAATCGTCATCCCCGTCTTCTTTTTCGCGGCGCTAATTGGTGACACAGTTAATTATTATATTGGTCATTCCCTTTCTCATTGGCAATGGCTCAAAAAAAGAATGGCCGGTCCCCGCTTTGAGAAAGCACAAGAATTTTTAGCCCGTCATGGGATCAAAGCTGTAGCATTAGGGCGATTTGTACCGCTCATTCGTACCTTTGTCCCCTTAATTGCTGGAACAATGCAGTTTCCGTTCCATCGTTTCACAATTGGTAATATTATTGGCGTTACATTATGGGTAGCGATTGGTGCTGGATGTGGATATTACTTTGGAACAATTCCGTTTGTCCGTCAGCACTTCTCACTTATCATCTTAGCATTTGTTGTGTGTTCACTGTTAGGAGTTGGCTTGTTAGCACTTATCAAAGCGATTCGTCAACGAATTATTAAGCGAAACCGAATGCTATAATTGCTTTTTCTTCAGCGAAATCATGTTAAAATGTAATAAGTATTTTTATTTCGCTTAAAGGAGTGCTGTAACTATGGCAATCAACGTTTATTTTGTACGCCACGGACAAACCTATCTTAATCTCTACAATCGGATGCAAGGTTGGGCTGATGGTCCGCTAACGCCAAAGGGTGAAGAAGACGCTAAACGAGTAGGACGGGCGCTTGCTCCTATTCAATTTGATTATGTATTTTGCAGCGACCTCGCACGAACAGTTTCAACTACCCGTTTCTTGCTTGCTGAACATCCTGGTAATAATCCAACGCCAATTCCAGAGCCAGCGTTTCGGGAAGAATTCTTTGGCTACTTTGAAGGAGAAGATGGCCAACATTTTGCTGACTTTCTTGGCGGCCCAGATGGTTATCATAGCTTTGCAGAAATGGTTGCCGGTTGGGGTCCAGACAAATTAAAAGATAAGATTGCAGCAGCGGACAATTATGGTACTGCTGAAGACCATGTTGCTTTCTGGAAGCGGGTAGATAAAGGTTTTGACCGTTTACGAGCATTGCCAGACGGATCAGAAGTACTAGTAGTTTCACACGGAGCCACTATTCGTTCAATCGTCCAACGCTATTCTGACGCTTACGATCCAGGCGATTCACCACGTAACGGAAGCATCACTAAGCTAACTTTAGACAAGAATAATACTAGTGTTGATTTTTACAACAAACTTGAATTACCAGAATAATATCCATAAAGGGGGAACACTATTCTTCAATGGAGACTAACATACAAACTGCAGAACCAGTAATTATCACTGGCTTAAATACCGGTCAAGAAGACTTTGACTACTCAATGGTCGAACTGGCTGAACTAGCACAAGCAAATCACATGGAAGTTATCGATCGGATTGATCAAGTCATCGATCGTCCTAATCCTGCTACCTACTTTGGAAAAGGCAAAGTCGAAGAAATTCGTGACGTGGCTGATGCTAATCACGTTCCTACTATTATTACTAATGATGAATTATCACCAAGCCAATTACGTAATCTTGAAGAAGGAACCGGATGTCGTATTCTAGACCGAACCGCTCTTATTTTAGAGATTTTCGCAACCCGTGCACAATCTAAAGAAGCCAAACTCCAAGTACAGATCGCTAAACTGCAATACCGTTTACCACGATTGCAAACTAGTGTAAGTGAGCGGTTAGACCAGCAAACCGGTGGAGGAAGCGGCTTTACTAACCGGGGTGCCGGGGAAACCAAACTTGAAATGGATCGGCGAACTATCCAACATCAAATTTCCCACCTTCGTCAAGAATTGGCAGACATTGATAAATCCGAACAAACCAAGCGCAAGCAACGAGTAAAGAGTGCAATTCCCACAGCAGCACTCGTCGGCTATACCAATGCTGGTAAATCCACGATTATGAATGGCCTTGTAAGAAGATATGGAGCTGCTGAAGAAAAAACCGTTTTTGAAAAGAATATGTTGTTCGCTACTCTTGATACAAGTGTGCGGCAACTAACACTTCCGGATCAAAAACGGTTCCTACTAAGTGATACGGTTGGGTTCGTTAGTAAATTACCTACTCACCTTGTTGAATCATTTAAATCAACACTTGCAGAAGCCGCTAATGCTGACTTACTAATCCAAGTTATTGATTATTCTGATCCACATTACAAGGAAATGATGGAAACAACTAATGAAACCTTAAAACAAATTGGGATTACTGATATTCCAATGATCAACGTATTTAATAAAGCAGATAAAACTGAGATTGAATTCCCTATTCTTGAAGGTGACGATCAAGTTGTAATTTCAGCTAAACAAGATGCTTCATTAGACCTTCTTGTTGATGTTATTAAGAAACACCTATTTAAGGACTATGTCACCACTACTCTTCTTATTCCATTTACTGATGGTCACGTTGTTTCTTACCTCAATGAACACACTAATATTTTAGATACTACCTATGAAAGTGATGGGACATTATTAACGGTAGAAATGTCAGTTCAAGATTATCAACGGTTTGGAAAATATGAGAAAAACTAATAAAAGCAGCGACCAAAACTGATCGCTGCTTTTATTAGTTATCTATCTCTCTGCTTTTACTCCGAAAATCAAGGAGACGATCATTACTAAGATTACTGCTCCAATAATTGATGGAACAATTGCCATCCCAGCTACTTGCGGTCCCCATGCGCCTAATACTGCTTCACCGATTGCTGATCCTACTAGTCCAGCAACAATATTACTGATCACTCCCATCGATCCGCCACGACGGGTTAACGCACCAGCAGCTAAACCAATTAATCCACCAACAATTAAAACCCAAATCCAGTACATAATCAGCCCTCCTTTTTATTTCCTTTTATTGACTCTTTAAGATCATTAACCTCATCTTTTACTTTTCCTTTAAGTTTCTGAAGTTTTCCTTCTCCTTCACGAGTCTTATCATTAGTTACTTTGCCTTCAGTTTCTTTTAGTTTCCCTGCTATCTTATCTTTTATTCCGTGCTTATCGCTAGCCATTATTATCAGTCCTTTCCTTATGTATATGGCTATTAGTGGCTGACAACTTTGGGATGTTCCTCCTTCCTAAATCGACTAGTGGTATTTGATAGTTCTAAGCTTAACAGTTATCATCCTAGAAAGCGATATCCTTTTGATTTATTTAAGCCTTCTTTAATAACTTTATTTATATCTTAATTAAAAAGAAACTCTACCGTCAAAAATTGGTAGAGTTTTTTAATTAATTACATTCTAATTTCATTACGTGAATGCTTACCTTCTAGAATTGTTACAGCATCATTCAAACTAATTTCAACCATATTCCGTATAGATGTTTCAGTCAAAAATGCAACATGGGGAGTAACAAGAACATTTGGCATTGCAGCTAGCTTCTTGTAATCATCTGGAATTTGATCTGATGAAACTTGCTTCCCAAAGAAAGAAGTTTCGTCAGCTAATGTATCTAGGCCAGCACCCGCAATTTCTTTATTTTCCAATGCTGAAATTAAGTCCGCGGTATTTACCAGTTTTCCACGAGCCATGTTAATCAAGTAAGCATTGTCTTTCATCATCTTAAATTGTGGTGCTGCAATCATGTTTTCGGTACTTGGTAACAACGGTGTATGCAATGATAAAATATCCGCATTCTTAACAACAGTATCGAAATCGGTATATTCAACGTATGGTTCATATTCGACATTGTATGATGGATCATATGCAAGGACTTTTGCGCCTAATGCTTTATAAATCTGAGCAGTGGCCCCACCAATATTACCAAGGCCAACAATTCCCACGGTTAAATTGTAAATTTCATTACTGATCAAGTCATCGCTCCACCGAAAGTCGCCATGGCTCATGCGTTGTTCGAATTCACCAATCCGTCGTAACAAGTACATCGCCTGTGTGACACCCATTTCTGCGATTGCCCGTGGTGAATAAATAGGGACATTCGTTACAATGATGCCATTTGCTTTACATGCATCTAAATCAAAAATATCAACCCCAACCATTCGAGCAGCTAATTGCTTTATTCCCATGGCGGCTAATTGTTCATATAGTTGTTCATCCCCAAGTTTTGTTGTTTGCTGTAAGGAAATTCCATCATATCCCTCTGCAAGCTTAACTGTATCAGCATTTAATGGTTCAGTAACCATCTTGACATCATTGCCTGTCTTCTTTGCCCATGCTTCAATATAAGGCTTTTCAGCGTCACGAACGCTATACATAATTAATTTCATCAGTTTTCCCATTCCTTTCATAAAAACTGCTTACATTAATAGCTTAGCACTCCTTTACTTAATCATCAGTATTTAAGCAACAAAAAAGGGTCTGTGACTTAAGCCAAGTTACTTTCATAAAAGACAAATGGCGCAGTACAACAATGGCCTCCAACGCCCGGTAAAACCGAACGTTGGAGGCCTACTGTTGCTTGCGGGGGCTCACGAAGTCACGAGTGACTTCTGTCTCGCTCCCTCTGTTATTTTTAATTATTGTTCACCGTTGTCTCCTTGGTTTGGGCGACGTTGTTGAAGGTGCATGCCGTCATAATCGCCTTCTGGTCCAAGCAGTTCTTGGTTATTATCCAATTCTGAGCGACCAGCATAGTGATGGTGTTGTAACCAAATCATGCCGACTAATAACAATGCATAGAAGACAATCGCAATTACGATCAGAACAGTGTTACAGAACATCGTGTAATGTGCTCCTAAACCACCAGAAATTGAATCACGGAGTCCTAAGATTGAGTAAGTCATCGGTAAGTACCAGTGAATTACATTATAGAACTTCATCGTAATTTCCATTGGGAAGGTACCACCAGATCCACCTAATTGGAGCATTAAGAGAACCATGGCGAAGAATCGACCGGGGTTATCAAAGAGCATTGAGAGGAACATAACAATTGCCATTGAAGCTAACCCAAAGCATATGGTTGTCGCAAAGAATGCAACTGGGTGAATGACTGTAAGTCCACAAGCCATCATAATTGCATCTTCCGCGATTGCCATTGCAGTTACTACCAGTGATCCAACTGTTACCTTACTTGCCCACCAAGCGATTGGAGCTTTACCAAATTCAGCAACCCGACGAATTGGGTAAACAAAGTTAAATACAAGTGCCCCAACATAGATTGCTAATGATAGAACGTATGGTGCTAAGGCGTGACCATAGTTTGGTACATAACTGTAATCCGTGTGCTTAAGAGCAGTTGGTTCTGCAAACATCTTGGCAGTCCGTGGTGAAGTCTTAATACCGTTGATTTGCTTTGCACCACCTGCAAGCGATGTAGCCAGTTGAGAAGCACCAGCATTCAACCGCGCAATTCCTGAAATAAGAGCAGGAGAATTATCTTGAAGTTGTTGAGTTCCGGCAGCTAATTGGTTTACACCAGCAATAAGAGCAGGAACTTGACCGTTTAGTTGACCAAGCGCACCAGCTAATTGAGCTGCACCAGAATTCAAGGCCCCGCTATTAGCGTTAAGCTGGGCAATTCCGTTACCCAATTGGCCAACTCCGGCTGTATATTGACCGATTCCGCTAGCCAATTGACCAGCTCCGGTTCCAGCTTGGGCGACCCCAGCTGTGTATTGACCGATTCCGCTAGCTAGTTGATTAGCACCGACTCCAGCTTGAGCAACCCCAGCTGTATATTGACCAATTCCTGAATTAAGCGTACCAGCACCGGCAGCAGCACTATCAACACCATTAGTATATTGGTTTACACCACTATTAAGCGTGCTTGCTCCAGAAGAAATCCGACTTGTTGCTTGTTTAAGTTGATCAACAGCTCCTGGCATTGCCGCTAGGGTACCTTTATAGCCATTTAAGGTTGCTAATAATGAGTTAGCTTGACGAATAGTCCCATCTGCATTATCTAACACAGCAGACATTTGTGAGAGCTGACCTAATTGTTGCTGCATACCACTCAAGCTTCCTTGAAGATTGTTTAATTGACCAAGAGTTCCACTTAATCCTTGAATAGCAGCAACGTTAGCACTAGCATTTTGTACAATTTGTTGAGCGGCCTTCTTAGATTGATCACTAGCTTTATCATCACTAAGAATTTGTTGTGCTAATCCAGCAATTTGACCATCGTTAGTTGCAATACCTTTAAGCTTGTCACCAGCACCGGCAGCACCAGATAATGCTCCCGAAGCTTGTTGAAGACTAGCAGCACTACTTTGAACACCAGCAAGAGCATTCTTGGCAGCTGCCAAACCGGTCTGGAGTTGACCTAGTCCTTGCTGAAGATTTTGTGCTTGATCCATGGCCCCCATAATCCCGTTAAAGTTAATGTTTCCTAATTGACTGTTAACGGTTGAATTCAACTGATTAGCACCGGATGCTAGTTGACCAGAACCGTTTCTTAAGTTCTCTGAATTACCACTTAACGTATTCAAACCACTGCTTAATTGGTTAGCACCGGAGCTCAATGTACCCGAGTTAGCCATTAAAGTATTTAACCCAGCATTCAACTGACTAGCACCAGAATTTAACGCACCAGAGTTAGCCATTAAAGTGCTTAAGCCACTGCTCAACTGGTTGGCACCGGAATTTAGTGCACCGGAATTAGCCATTAATTGACCAACACCATTGCCGAGGAGACTAACCCCACCAGTATATTGCATGATACCATTTGCTAAGGTTTGGCTCCCGGTAGCAAGTTGTTGAGCACCAGAAGCTAATGGTGCAACACTAACACGCAAGGTTTGAACCCCGTTATTTACTTGGGAAACTCCGGCAACATAACGATTTACACCATCACTTAAGGTCACCATTCCAGTACCAATTTGTCGGGCACCATCAGCGGCCTTGTTCATCCCCTTACCTACAACATGCAATTGCTTAAACATTACCGTTGCGTAAGCGTTAGTAACTTGGGCACGAATTTTTTCATTTAGCCGTGTCATCCCAGTTTGGACAATTACTTGTCCAATGTAGTTTAAAGAACCATTAGTTTGATAATGTAATTTCATCGTCTTGGGATGTTTTTGTAAAACAGTCGTTGCATTTTCAGAGAAATCTTTAGGAATCGTAACAACAGCATAGTACTTACGATGGCTCATACCATACTTTGCTTCTTTAGCGGATACGAATTCCCACTTTAATTGATGATTTTTCTTCAATTCATCAACGGTCTGTTTCCCGACATCCATTTTCCGGCCTTGGTACTCAACCGGAATGTCCTTATTTACCACCGCAACCGGTAAGTTTCGTGTACTTCCATACGGGTCCCATACTGATTTTAAGAAGAAAATACTATATAGGAAAGGTATGAAGCAAATAACCGTTACTGATAGAAGCAGTAAACGGTTATGAATAATATGACGAAATTCGCCTTTAATCATGCTCCACATTTAATACTTCACCTCAAAACTTATCCTTTCATAATTTTAGTTTGTTAATGACTTGGTAGCTGCTCTCGCAAAATTAATAACGTCCTCAGTTGGTACATCATAATTATTGCCTTGCCACCAGTAAAAGGTCCCGATAATAGCGCCACTCAATACATAAGCAAGCATCTCGGGATTATCAGACTTTTGCAGCGCCGTTACAATTGGATCATTAGTCTCAAGATTGCGCCGCTCTAAAAGAACCTGACTTAAAATATTTAAAATTTCGGTATACAAAGAGCTCCGTGCACTATTAGGTGCTAAATGACGGATAACATCTTTATTTTTATCAATGTATGATAATAATTGCTTAATAATGTCATCTTCAGAATCTGTATTCTCCGTCAATTTATTAATTTGTGCATTTAACGTTTGCTCTAAGAGATCGTACTTATCACTAAAATAGCGATAAAAACTACTCCGGTGCATCAATGCTTCTTTACAAATTTGATCAACCGTCAAACTTTCAAAAGAATTTTTCTCTAATAACGTTATCAATGCATTTTCAAAGTCACGAATAGTTCTCGTAACACGCATAACTCTTCCCTCCCCAAATAATACAAATTTAACATGATTATTCTAACTTGTTGCAATTCAGTACAACAGGGGTAATTGAAGATAATCATTTCATAATGAGACAAAAATTCCTATTTGTCCGTAAAAAGACTTTTGTTTGTATCTTAATCAAACGAAAACAATAATATGCTTCTAGATTTAAATGGTCAAGCACGTCGCCAATAACTTTACGGGTCTTTCATAAGTAAAATAAGTATTAACTTTTTAAATCTCTTTTCTAAAATACGGTATAATAAAAGTATTAAAGCTATGCGATTGGAGGCTTCATAATGGCAAAAACTAAAAAACATTTAACTAAATCCAAAGATAAAGTAATTCTTGGTGTCTTTGGGGGTATCGCTGACTACTTCGGTCTTGATGAAACCCTCGTTCGGATAATCGGAATTCTCATTTTCGTCTTTACTGGCTTTTTCCCGCTAGGAGTCTTCTACCTCTTAGCTGCCCTCGTAATGCCTGAATATAATGGTAATAAGACAAACAATGATGACAATATCGTCGACGGTGAATTCAGAGAAAAATAATACTGATTGCAGCAAAAAAGCTGAGGTTGGGAGAAATTCCAATCTCAGCTTTTTTAAGCATTATTTCGTTTTTTATAAGCTACTTGAACTTGTAGTCCATAATCTTCTTCCGTTAAAATTGTTGAGCCGCTTCGCCCAGCAATCTTATTCGGGCCCCCAGTAACAACTACTGTTGCAAGATACAATTGATACTTATCATGAGCAGTATGGACATCGGTTAGGCCGATTTTGGTAATATGACCAACTGGGCGCCGTTCCATTTGGTTCATCCCGATGTAGATTTCAAGACGGTGTTGCAACTCATCATGAACTAATTCAAAGTATGGCGGAACAGATTGTGAATTCAAAGCCGTAACTGGTTTTTCAGTTGCCTGATATTGTTCAACGATTTCTTTTTCACTCAGGCCATCATAGCCGTTAACAAACACACCCTCCATTAATAGTTGGTCAACAACACGGTGTAAGTTATGTTGTTCATGTTCGTCAATTGCTACTGCTGCTGGGATCGTGTCGGCATTAGCAAACAAGCCATTTGACCGGTTTGCCAATTCTGCCGCTAGTCGTTGTTGTGCATCAAGAGGCGTCTTAGCTTTGCCGTCCTCAAATTTTTGACCAGTAATCTTTGCGACACGCGGTGAAATAAAATCAAATCGTGAAGTCTTTTCAAGAAAGTAAAAGACGAAATTAAGATAGATAAAATATGTTAATCCAATCACTGCTAAGCAATATAACAATGCCCGTAGCCAAACATGATTCATAAAGAGTCGGAACGTAACATAAACTAAATAAATATCGCCCAGTAAAGCAATAATGATATAAATACGACTCTTTAACTTTACGTCAAGGTTAAAGTAACTCAATGACGAGTTAATCATATCAAGAAAACTAAACATTAATAACCCGCCTCCTTATTATTCAGTCGTAGTCGTTCCGGTAGTATTACCACCAGTCGTGTCTTGTGTCGTTGTATTATTGTTAGTTGTTGTACCAGTCGATTGTGAGGTACTGTTTCGATTAGCACTCGTACTTTCGTTTGTATTTGCTGATCGATTTGTCGATGCTTCTGTGCCAGTGTTTCCTGCTGACCGTGTAGGTTGATTAGTATCCCCAGTATCGTCCGTTGTATTGTTGCTATTACTTGTCCGGGTAGTTGATGAATTACTTGCACTCTCATCATTATCATCACGATCGCTTTGTGAATTCCGACTTGATTGATTGCTTTCCTCATCACCCGATTGCTGAAATTGGCGACTTGTTGATACTGATGTTACTTTTGCACCCTCAGAAGTATGCGTTGCTTTATTAACTACTACATTGGTGGCACCCAACGCAAGTACCAATGATACAAGTGCAAATGGGGTTACTAATGGCGGTATCTTTGCTCCCATGTCTCATTCTCCTTTTCCAGAGTATATAATACACGAAAACTGGCCCAATAAATATGAATTTATTGTAAAGATTTTTTCTGGCATTGGGCACATATCCCGTGCAATTCAAACCGATGCCCAGTGATTTTAACTCCTGGCAACTGCTTCTCAAAGAATTTCTTATCAATTGGTGGCATTTGAATTTCTTGAACTCGTCCGCAAATATCACAAATAAAGTGGTGGTGATGGGTAAAATCACACGAATATTTAACCTGCATCTGATCATGCTGTTGACGCAATTCGACAATGCCCAATTTCTCAAATTCTTTAAAATTTCGATAAATAGTATCGTGACTTAATCCAGGGAATTGTTCTCGAAGATATTGGTCAATTTCTACAATATTAAAGTAACGATCAGGATGTCGCGCAACTGATTCAATCATCATTTTACGTTGCTTAGTCCACCGCAAACGATGGTCTTTAATAATGGTCCGTGCTTGATCAATTAATTTCTCCAATATTTTTTCCTCCCGATTAGAGATGATATTGTAACATATTTTAGTTCTTTTTGGATAATATCTGCCTAACAATTATATCTATTTGTTGTTTGGTATTTTTCCACTGGTCATTAACTACGACATGCGCGATCCCTTTTAAAGCCGCTGGTAAAGCAAGATCACGGTGATACTCTTTGCTATGTAAACGAGAACGAATCGCACTCAATTTATCGCCCCGCAGTGTCATTCGCTTAGCTAAAGAAGCCATATGGGTAACGGTCAAGAAAATAATCACTGCTTGAGCATCAAGTTGGTGATGGTAAGTAATCGCACCAGCTGTGTCAAGAACAATCACATCATTTTCCCCTTGTTTCCATCCTTCTGCTAAGCCTTCTAATGAAGAACCATATTGAAACTGGTCATAAGTTACTTGCTCAAGTAAATGGAGTTTCTTCAGGGAAGATGGTGTTTCAAAATGATAGTCTACCCCATCTTGTTCTCCCGGACGTGGCAGCCGGGTCGTATGGGTAATTACCCGGTGCATATCATAATGATTCTGAAGATAGTTAGCGACAGTTGTTTTACCGGAGCCAGCTGCTCCTGTCACAATAAACACATACTTATTATTTTTCATAATTGCTTATTTTAAATGATCGTTAACTTGATCCAATAATTCTTTTAAATTCTCGTAGGTTAACCGTTCACGAGCATCTTGATAGTTGAACCATCCACAATTCTTAATCTCTTCTGCTTGCAGATGAATGTCTTCCTTGTTATCTAACTCGGCAGTATAAAGGGTCATTTGCTTATGATTGCCATTTGGTAAGTCGTATTCGGTATACACCTTAAAACTTGTATCAATTGGTAATTCTAATTGCGTTTCTTCCTTTATTTCACGAATTGCTGTTTCTTCTAGTGATTCATTGCCTTCAACGTGACCTTTCGGGAATCCCCAGAAGTGTCCCTTATTTTGACTTTCTAAGAGTAAATACTCAATTCCATTTTCGCCTTGACGATATACAACTGCGCCACTAGTAACTTCAATTGCCATTTTTATCCCTCTTTTGTAATTAAATTTTTCTAATTTACTTTTAATATTAACTAAGGTATCATTATTAATTATAAACGTGACGAACCATTTCGGCACGTACAATTTATTATAGCAAAGGTGGGTTAAAGATGAGCTTAAACATTATGCGAAAAGAAAGTCTCGATCGGTATCTTGGTGAAGACAAGCTTTTCGTTAAATCAATGAATGCTCGTGATCTCATGGCAATTGGGATCGGTACTGTTATTGGTACTGGGATTTTCATTCTCCCTGGAACAATTGCCGCAAATTCAGCTGGACCAGGAGTGTCATTGTCATTTCTGTTTTCAGCGATTGTCTGTGCGCTAGCTGCAATGTGTTATGCTGAGTTTGCTTCTGCATTACCGGTTGCTGGGAGTGCCTACTCATACGGAAATGTAGTGTTTGGTGAATTCCTTGGCTGGTTGCTGGGATGGGCATTAGTTCTTGAATACATGTTAGCTGTTGCTTCTGTTTCAACAGGTTGGGCAGCCTACTTCAATACATTGCTTGAAGGATTTGGTATTCATCTCCCTAAAGCACTATCGGGTCCATTTGATCCAGCTCATGGTACCTACATAAATATCGTGGCGGTTGTAATTGTTCTTTTGATTACAGTAATGCTTGCACGGGGGATGCAATCTTCACTGCGTATCAACAACATTGCTGTTTTCCTTAAGATTGCAATTATCTTGATCTTTATTATTGTTGGTTTCTTCTTCATCAAGCCCAAAAATTACCATCCATTCCTTCCATACCACATGAAGGGTGTGATTCACGGGGCAACGATTGGTTTCTTTGCTTATCTTGGGTTCGACTGTGTTTCCAGTTCGGCTGCCGAAGTTAAGAATCCTAAACGAAATATGCCTCTAGGAATTATTGGGACACTTGCTGTTGCAACAATCTTATATACTGGTGTTGCCGTAGTCCTAACTGGGATGGTTAAGTACACCAAGCTTGACGTTGCCAATCCAGTGGCATTCGCCTTACAGATGGTTCATCAAGACTGGTTGGCAGAATTATTGTCAATTGGGGCTTTGATCGGAATGTTCACAATGATGGTTTCAATGATCTATTCTAGTTCTCGTTTGATCTATGCAATTGGTCGTGACGGTCTGCTTCCTTCATTCTTAGGAAAGCTTGATAAAAAGAGCCACTCGCCACAAGTTGCATTATGGATCGTGGCGATTATTATCGCTATCATGGGCGGACTTGTTTCTCTTGATCAACTTACAAGTTTAGTTAACATCGGAACTTTATTTGCTTTCATGCTCGTTTCATTTGGGATTATTCCGCTTCGTAAGCGAAAGGATATCGGTAATCGTGGAGGCTTTAAGGTGCCCCTCTACCCTGTGCTTCCAATTCTTTCTGGTCTCACCTGCCTTGGCATGATGACCCAGTTGCAAAAAGAAACATATATTGGAGCAGCAATTTGGTTTGGAATCGGAATTATCATCTACTTCACTTACGGCTACTGGCACAGTAAGTTAGCAGATAAGAATTAATAGCAAAAAATTTAAGAGTTATGTAGAGAGTGAGAAAATTATTTTTCCACTCCCTTTTTATTTAAGATAGCAATTTGCATTAAATACCATCTTTTTGTTAAGGTAGTATTACTTACTTTTTTATTCACAAGGAGGAATCAATTAGTTAGGCCAAATTTTGATCACATATGCCTAATTTTTTATGGAATATACAAAGAAGAATTACAAAAAAGCACCTTTATCATCAATTCACTTTCGAATATATTTTGCCCTCGCTCTTGGACAAATTGCTTGTGGTTTTGCTCTTGGAATTAGTGGAACTGCCCTTTCCCAAGCAACCGATTATATCAATATTACCGACTTTTGGGTTGGCCTAATTGGTGCTGGGAGTTTAATTGGACTCGCTGGGAGTGCTTTAATGGGTAAAATCGCTGACCAATTTGGCCGGCGAAGAATGTTGATGCTCGATATGTATCTTTTTTCTATATTTTCTCTTTTACAATTAGTAACAATGAATCTTATTATCCTGTTTATCTTACGGATTTTAATTGGTTTAATGATTGCCATTGACTATACTGTTGGGAATGCTCTATTGGTAGAATGGTTACCAGCAAAAGAAAGCGGACGCCTACAAAGCCAACTAATCATTTATTGGACAATTGGCTTTATTACTTCATACATCGCGGGAATTTTAGTAACAGGGTTTGGTGCTCATAATTGGCAAGTTATCCTTGCATCAAGTGTCGTTCCTGGACTGATGACTGCAATCTATCGGTCAATCTTCCGAATTCCTGCATCTCCGAGCTGGTTAGCAAGTCAAGGGAAAAATAAAACTGCTCAAAAACTAATTCAAAAACATCTCGGGAAAAAATGGGGATTATCATTAAAACAAATTCGTAGTAAAAAGCCAAAAGATGTCTCTCTTAAAACCCTATTTAATCCCCCTTATCGCCGAAAAACCATTGTTGGTGGCTTATTCTATGCTTGTCAGGCATTTTCATTTTTCGGTATCAGTATCTTCTTACCAATTCTCCTAAAAAGTATGAATCTTGGTAATAACAACCTCTCTGGGATTATCTATAATAGTTGCGTCCTTATCGGTGTAATTTTCGGTAGTTTAATCTTCAAGATTCTTAGTAGGCGGATGTTTTTGGTAAGAACATTTTTCCTTTCAGCAGCAGCCCTCATTTTATTAATAATTGGCAATAACTTTTCACCTTTCTTCC
This sequence comes from Limosilactobacillus sp. DJ3M12, assembly GCF_947381695.1. Classification (NCBI taxonomy): domain Bacteria; kingdom Bacillati; phylum Bacillota; class Bacilli; order Lactobacillales; family Lactobacillaceae; genus Limosilactobacillus; species Limosilactobacillus sp. DJ3M12. The sequence continues at coordinate 27,122 of NZ_CANCWY010000022.1, forward strand.
AAATTAGCGTTTTTGCGATCTTTGCGATAGTCTTATCCTCAGGACTTGTCCTTGATTATCCATATCCAACAGAACTATTTGATGTTAAGGTTCGAGCTAGTGGGGTTGGTACTTGTATCACTATCAGTCGTTTTGGAGCTGCTAGCGGAACATTCTTATTACCAATCTTAACTCATCTCGGCGGTCCAATTTTAGCAATGCTAATTTGTACTCTTGTTTTACTTATAGGTGGTACTATCTGTCTTTTATGGGCACCTGAAACTTCACCAAAATATATTTAACATTAATAATAGAATGGTCGGGAAAATTTTAAATTTTTCACTGACCATTTTTAGTTTTAAACATCAATCCAATAGACTAATCAATTTTTAACAATTGAACTACTCCCACTTAGCTAAACCTACGGTTTAATGCTTGAAGTGGGAGATTCTGGAAACATCGCATACTTACCC
>NZ_CANCWY010000023.1:0-26689 GCF_947381695.1 Limosilactobacillus sp. DJ3M12
GTAAGTATGCGATGTTTCCAGAATCTCCCACTTCAAGCATTAAACCGTAGGTTTAGCTAAGTGGGAGTAGTTCAATTTAGTCCTAAATATTAGACGAAAAGATCTTAAATGGTTTAATGTAGAGACATTTAAAGGAAGATGGTATTCTATGAATAGTAGTAATTATGAGGAGTGAGTTGACGTGAAAAGATCTTTAACGGCGATTATTTACCTCGAACCCGATCAGGTTAATTTACGGATCATTGAGATACCTACTTTAAAAGTGATAAATAATGTTCGATCGGGCCTTCTAAATATCGGAAACGCTAAAGTTGCTAATTATTCGGAAAATATGACTGCAATTGTTAATAATATTGAAGGATTTAAGCAGATTATTAATGACTACCAGGCAACACCAGTTAAATTTTATGGCGATTTAGAAGACCTTGACCCAGTTGCAACTAGGTATGTGGCCGACCAGTTAGAAGTTCGGACAGGATTACAGATTGAATGGTTAAACAATAACCAGCTAATGGCACAGTCGATGAGTTACCTTTTAACCTTGCTACCAGATTTTGAAAAACTTAGTAAACACAATATGTATCTTCTAAGTATCGGTCTTAGCTCGACTACCTTAGCTTATTTTCACCATGGAAGCTTTGAACGAGCATGGGATATTGATCTTGGTAATGCAAAAATCAGTCAGTTGGTGGGGCGTCTCCGAAAAACTGCTACCAATCCAACTGAAATTATCCAAGATTATATCAGTAGTAAATTAGAATACTTAACACCAGAACTGACAAAGAAAAAGCATACAGTAATGATGGTGCAAAATGCCCTCTCACTCAATAAATTATTTTTGCCAAATGATCAGCAAATCGCGGAAGTTCCCCTAAATAAATTTCATGATGATTACCAAAAGATTTTATCGCCAGTAAAAGATGGCTTAATGAAAAATATTCAGATTGATGACCAACAATTTGAATTATTATTACCAAATTATTTAGTAACGGCGCGAACAGTGCGCTTAATTCAACCAGCAGGCCTTTACGTAACTGATATTTCAACGATGGATGGGATTTCCCATGGAATTGGGGTTGATAATCCTAAAACGAGACGGCAAATTAATGAAATGATCAGAACAGCTGCCGACAATATTTCTTCACGATACGGTGTTGATTCAGCTCATCGGGATTTTGTAACGCGCTTTTCACTCCAACTCTTTGATCAATTGCGCCCAATTCATCGTCTTGGTCAGCATGAGCGATTATTATTAGAAATTGCTAGTAGAATTGATGACATTGGTAATTTTATTAATCAACGGGGACACTACCGCCACTCTGCTTATATTATGGAGGCTAATCCTCTAATTGGGCTTTCAGATAAAGATAATCGGATTATTGCTGAAGTGGCAAGATATCATAGTGCAGAGTCTCCAGATATTAGTCAAGCTCATTACCGCCATCTCGATGATGAGATCCAGATGCCAGTAGCAAAATTAGCTGCTATTTTACGATTGGTGGATGCATTAGATGATTCGCGGCTGCAAAAAATTTCAAGTATTAGATTGAAGCTGGTAGGAGATAGCCGCTTAATCATTAAAGCAATAGCCAATGATGACCTTGTTCTTGAAAAGTGGTCTTTTAGTAAAAAATCACAACTATTTAAGGATGTATACGGAATTGAACCGGTCTTAACTGAGAGGAGCGATCATTAAGATGTATAAGGAGTTTTATAAGCCGCAGAATTATGTTAATCGAGAATTGAGTTGGATTGACTTTAATGGCCGAGTACTGGGAGAGGCAACTGATACTGCTAATCCTTTGTTAGAACGTGCTAACTTCTTGGGAATTACTCAAAGCAATGTTGATGAATTCTTTATGGTGCGGGTTGCATCGCTTCATAAGCTTGCTGCTGCCAATGTTACTACTACTGATGCGTCTGGTCTGACTCCAGAAGAGCAGTTGGATGCAGTAAATGAAAAAGAACACCGGATGGTTAAGCAACGGTATGAAGTTTATAATCAGCAAATCATCCCGGACCTTGCTAAAAATAATATTCATATTCTCCATGTCCCCAAACTTGACGAGAAGCAATATGAATTTATTCGTCGGTACTTTAATGATGAGCTGATGCCAGTTTTGACTCCCATGGCAGATGATGCCTCACGTCCTTTTCCTTTTATCTCCAATAATTCTTTAAATATTGCTGTTCAGCTACGGCGTCAAATCCGTTCAACAAGTGAACCAGTTGCAGAGGAAATTCTAGAGGGAGATCAAGAAGTTCATCGTCCACAAATGGAACCACATGATGATCGTCAAGAAGCAGATATCAAATTTGCAACAGTCCGTGTTCCAGAAATTTATAAGCGGTTAGTTCGGTTACCAGGAGAAAATAGCTTCATTTTGATTGATGAAATCATTACTGAATTTCTGAGCGCGCTTTTTCCAGGATACGAGATCTTAGCTACAGCGTCATATCGAGTTATGCGGGATATGGACTTAGATGTGGCTGAAGAAGATACGTCTGATTTGCTCCGGGCAGTCAAACGGCAATTGCGGGAACGAGAGCATGGACAGGTGATGCGCCTAGAAGTTCCTGCTTCTATCGATGAATGGTTAAAAGATCAATTAATTGATAATCTGCATGTAAGTGAACGGTCACTGTATGAAGTAGATGGTCCCGTCGATTTAACTTTCTTAAAAAAATTATCGGGGATGGTTGATGGTCATGATGACTTGCGCTATCCACCATATAAGCCATACCTCAACCCAGCGTTAGATATGGATCATAATATTTTTTCTTCAATTCGCCAAAAGGATTACCTAATGCAGCATCCTTATGATAATTTTCAAGCCGTGGTCAACTTTATTCATCAAGCAGCCATTGATCCAGATGTTTTGGCAATCAAGATGACTCTTTATCGGGTCTCTGGTAATTCACCGATTATTAAGTATCTCGGAATGGCCGCGCAACAGGGTAAGCAAGTAACGGTTTTAGTTGAAGTTAAAGCGCGGTTTGATGAACAAAATAATGTTCGGTGGGCACAACGGCTTGAACAGATGGGGTGCCACGTTATTTACGGTTTAGTTGGCCTTAAAACGCACTGTAAAGTTGCTTTGGTTATCCGTCGCGATGAAGATGGGCTGCGGCGTTATATGCACCTAGGAACTGGGAACTATAATGATGTAACAGCTCATTTTTACACTGATATGGGATTATTTACTTGTGACCATGAGCTGGGTATCGATATGACAAACCTGTTTAATATGCTGTCAGGATTTGCACGACCAGCTTATTTCAATGAATTACGGGTATCTCCTGATGGGATTCGGACATTTATTAATGCCAAAATTGATGAGCAAATTGAAAATGCCAAAAATGGTAATCCTACGTTAATTCGGATGAAGATGAATTCCTTGTCTGACAAGCAAATCATTGCCCGCCTATACGCTGCTGCTGCTAGTGGAGTTAAGGTTGAGTTATTAATTCGAGGCATTACCTGTTTAAGGAACGATTTGCCAGAATTGCATGGGAATATTGAGGTTCATTCGATTATTGGGCGTTTCCTTGAACACTCCCGGATCTACTATTTTAAGAGTAATGGTCATGAGGAAGTCTACCTCGCAAGTGCCGATATGATGACGAGAAATCTTAATCGACGAGTTGAAGAATTGTATCCCGTTACCCAGCCAGACACAAAAGCTCATGCAATTCATATTTTTGACGTTATGTGGAAAGATAATGTCAAGGCTCGACGGTTAGTAGGAGATCATTACGAACGGATTGATCGTGGTGATGTCGCACCATTCAGTTCACAAGAATACTTTGTTAAACAAGCAATGAAATTGAATGCGCGTGAGAAAAAGGAGAAGAAAGCAAAAAAACATTTTTCTTCTGTTTTTGAAACTTTAACTCGCCATGTTCCCAATCTTCATTTAGATGAGCGAAAGGATGAGTAATTTATGAGCAATGAGCAGTACCTTGCAATTCTTGATTTAGGTTCAAATTCAGTTCGGCTTAAAATAACAAAAATTCAAGATAACGGGAGCTTTGAAACGGTTCAATATGAAAAAAGATATGTTCGCCTCGCTTCTAATATGGGGCCAGAAAAAATGTTGAAGTCAGCTCCTGTAAAGCGGACTATTGATGCCCTAAAAGAATTTCGAATAATTTGTGATCGATACCGTAATAAGAAATTGACAATTATTGCGGTGGCGACTGCTGCGGTTCGTCAAGCACAAAATCAACTGCAATTTCTTGAAAAGGTCAAGCAAGAAACGGGCTTTGAAATTCATGTAATTAGTGGAGAACGAGAAGCATATCTTGACTATGTTGGTGTTAATCAGACTCTTCCAATTGATAAGGGAATAATTGTTGATACTGGAGGAGCAAGTATGGAATTAATCTCGGTGAATAATGGGGAAGCAGAAGAAGCGATTAGTATTCCGATCGGTTCAGTTAGCATTTCGCAAACCTACCATCTTGAAGATCAAATTAATCCAGCTGATTTATTTGATGCCATGATTAAAATTGATGAAGTTCTTTCTCAACAATTATGGCTAAATCGGATGCGGGAGACAAAAATTGTGGCACTCGGGGGATGTAACCGTGCATTAGCAAAGGTATATCGGTGGCAACAAGCTCTTAATCCTGATGAAGTCAGACCAGTTCATGGGCTAACAATGCGTTCAGAAGAAGCCTTTTTGATTATGCGGCAGCTATTAGAAACGGATCGCCAGACGCGGGCAGGAATCCGTGGAATTACGAAAGTGCGAGCGGATGTAATTGTTGGAGGACTTCTCCCCCTTATCTCTCTTGTCCGGCAATTGTCAATTAATGAGATTTGCTTTAGTAATAGTGGATTAAGAGAAGGTTTATTATTTAAGTACCTTGAGCAGCAAATTAATTTTGATCAATTAAAATCCTCGCTATAAAATTAGCCGCTAAAATTTTTACTTCTTTTTACTAAATTTTATTAATTAGAAACAGTAAAATTGTGCTACAATCACTATGAAAGCTTTAGTTGGAGCAAGGAGGAAACAAGATGTCAATTTTAGTTGCTGGTGGTGCCGGATATATCGGTTCCCATATGGTAAAAGATCTTATTGAAAATGGTGAAGATGTAGTAGTTGCTGATAACTTATCGACGGGTCACCGGGATGCGATTAATCCCAAGGCTAAGTTTTATGAGGGTGACATTCGTGATCGTCAATTCTTAGATAAGATTTTTGACAATGAAGATATTACTGCAGTTGTTCACTTTGCTGCTTTCTCGATTGTACCTGAATCAATGAGTAAGCCATTGAAGTACTTTGATAACAATACTGGCGGAATGATTACTTTGCTTGAAGCAATGCATGATCATGATATTAAGTATATTGTCTTCAGTTCAACCGCTGCTACTTATGGGGTTCCAGAACACATGCCAATTAAGGAAACGGACCCACAAAACCCAATTAACCCATATGGCTTGAGTAAGTTAATGATGGAAGAAATGATGGCTTGGGCTGATAAAGCTTACGGTATTAAGTTTGTTGCCCTTCGTTACTTTAATGTTGCCGGGGCTGCCACTGATGGTACGATCGGTGAAGATCACGGTCCAGAAACGCACTTAGTTCCAATCATTCTTCAAGTTGCGCAAGGCAAGCGTGATGAATTGAGTATCTTTGGGGATGACTACAACACACCAGATGGTACCAATGTTCGTGACTATGTCCATGTTATGGATTTAGCAGATGCTCATATTCTTGCTATTAAGTACCTTAAGGAAGGTAACAAGAGTAATGCCTTTAACCTTGGTTCATCCACTGGCTTCTCTAACAAGCAAATGCTAGAAGCAGCTCGAGAAGTTACTGGTAAACCTATTCCAGCTAAAATGGCACCACGCCGTCCAGGAGATCCAGATTCATTAGTTGCTGCTAGTGATAAGGCTCGTAATGTTCTTGGATGGAGTCCTAAGTATGATGATGTTCACGACATTATTGCAACTGCTTGGAAGTGGCATTCAACTCATCCAAAGGGTTATGATGATCGCGACTAATAATCGGCTTTAAAATAACAAACAGGCTCTCAGTAAAACTTTTGCTGGGGCCTGTTTTGTCGTAAATAAACAAAAGAAATTAAAAGAGAAGTCAAAGCGGATCCAGTGTGATAAGATGTAAGATGATTGAAAGGATTGATAAAAGATGAAGATTCTAGCCGTCGATACATCCAACCACCCAATGAGCGTAGCGTTGGTTGAAGATGAGCAATTGTTGGCAACGACAACCCTTAATATGGTTCGCAATCATAGTATTTATTTAATGCCGGCAATTAGTAAGTTATTTAAGTTAGTTCAGTGGCAGCCAACAGATATTGATCGGGTAGTGGTTGCACAGGGACCAGGATCTTATACAGGAGTACGAATTGCAGTTACAACCGCTAAAGTATTGGCTGATACAGAAAAGATTGACTTAATTGGCGTATCAAGTTTAGCAGTATTAGCACGTAATGTAGTTCCAACATCATCAGCAATTATTGTTCCTTTCTTTGATGCACGACGAGGAAATGTATTTGCTGGTGCTTACCAGTGGGAAAATGGCGAGTTAGTAAATAAAATAGAAGATCAACATCTAGGGATTGATGTTTTGCTTAATCAACTTGCAAAATTAGATCAACAAGTTGTTTTGGTAGGTCATATGACTGATAAAATTCAAGCCAAATATGATCAATTACCAGCTAATGTGACCCTTTTGCCACGATCTTATAGTATTCCGTCAACTTATCAATTAGCTCTTGCAGGTAAAATGAAGGAACCAGTTAAAGAGATTGACCCTTTTGTTCCGCATTATTTACGAATTACTGAAGCAGAGGCTAATTGGCAAAAACTTCATCCTGAAGAAAAAAGAAAAAATTATGTTCGAGAAGTTTAAAGAATGGTTTATCAATACGACCAATCCTACTAAACGACCGATCCTTGAATTTACACGACGAATAGTAATGATATCTGGTCATCAATACATGGTCCGGATGGCAAAGGAACAAGATATTCAAACCTTGGTAGAAATTGAAGAAAGAATCTATGGAAAAGCACCATGGAGTTATGCTGCTTTCCGCATTGAACTCCAACGGCCGTGTGATCGACTATATTTAGTTGTTGAGGATGACCAGCAGATTGTTGGCTTTATGGGAACAGCCATTGATTGGTACCATTATGATTTGCATATTACGAATATTGGCATTACACCAAGTTACCAAAATAAAGGAATTGGAACGTATCTTATTTCAACTGCCAAAAACTATGCCCGGCACTTAAAATTACATTCGCTGAGTTTAGAAGTACGAGTGTATAACGTATCAGCTCGTCGCTTATATGAAAGTTTAGGCTTTCGTAATCAGCATATTAAACCACGTTATTACTTAGATAATCACGAAGATGCCGTGGATATGCAAGCAAACTTACTTAGGTAGAGGTGAAAGTATTTTATTATGACAGAACGCACATTAACCTTAGCGTTTGAATCAAGCTGTGATGAAACAAGTGTTGCCGTAATTGAAAATGGAACTAAAATCCTTTCCAATATTGTTGCAACGCAAATCGATAGCCATCAACGTTTTGGTGGAGTAGTACCAGAAGTAGCTAGTCGACATCATATTGAACAAATTACCAAGTGTACAAATGAAGCTTTAGAGCAAGCGGCTGTAGGCTATGATGACCTAGATGCTGTTGCAGTAACATACGGTCCAGGATTAGTCGGGTCATTATTAATTGGTGTGACAGCAGCAAAGGCCATCGCATGGGCTCATAACCTTCCGTTAATTCCGGTTAACCACATGGCAGGTCATATCTATGCTGCACGCTATGTTGGGGAATTCAAATATCCACAAATGGCATTGTTAGTTTCCGGTGGACATACGGAATTAGTTTATATGCCATCTGAACATGAATACCAAATTATCGGTGAAACACGTGATGATGCTGCCGGTGAAGCTTATGATAAAATTGGTCGCGTGTTGGGAGTCAATTACCCGGCAGGAAAAACGATTGATGAATGGGCGGCTAAGGGTAAGGACACTTTTAATTTCCCACGAGCAATGGAAAAAGAAGATAATTATGACTTTAGCTTTAGTGGGCTGAAGAGCGCCTTCATCAATACAGTTCATAATGCAGACCAACGTGGGGAAAAATTAGATAAATATGATCTTGCAGCCAGTTTCCAACAAAGTGTCATTGACGTGCTTGCCGAAAAAACAATGCGGGCGTTAGATGATTACCCAGTAAAGCAACTGATTTTAGCTGGTGGGGTCGCTGCAAATCATGGTCTCCGTGCTCGTTTAGATCATGACATGAAGAAATCTCATCCTGATGTACCGATGCTGCAAGCACCGTTGAAATTATGTGGTGATAATGCTGCAATGATTGGGGCTGCTGGTTATGTTAACTACAAGCATGGCGACCGTGCAGGATTAGATTTGAATGCAGTACCGGGATTAATGTTCGATCGAATTCAGAATAAATAATTATAAACATAACTCTCATAAGCAATGATGGCCTCCAGTGTTCGGTAAAACCGGACGCTGGAGGCCATTATTGTACTGCGCTGTATGGATGTAACCGCGGTCTTTTTTTGCGTTTATGATTCACCATTTGCTTTGTCAACGGCATCCATCATGGCGTAACGGAAACCATTTTTCTCCAATGCTTCCACGCCTTTGATTGTTGTACCTGCTGGTGATGTTACTTGATCACGTAATAATGCTGGAGCAAGCTTGCTATCATAGGCTAGTTTCCCCGTACCTTTTACCATACTAGCAATAACTTCATATGCAGTTTGACGATCGAGGCCATGCTTGACGGCGGCATCGCTCATTGCGTCCATCATCACATCAACAAATGCAGGGCCACAGCCGCCGATAACACCAATTATATCTAGTTGTCGTTCTGGAACTTCGATGACATCACCAAGACTATCTAAAACAGTCATTACTTTTGAAATTGCTTCAGCAGAAGTTCCGGTTGGCAAGGCAAGACCAATTGTGCCGGCATTAACTTCAACTGGTGTGTTGGGAATAATATTAACAATTTCTTTATTCGGAAGCACTCTAGCTAAGTCTTCGTGAGTAATTCCAGCAGCGGCAGAGATAAAAATAGTGTGATCGTTAAGGACGGCTAATTCTTTAGCGACTACGGTTGTAATAGGAGCCGGGGTGGTCAAAATTACGATATCGGGTGTAAGGTTAACTACTTCACTGTTTGTATTAACGAGTTTAAACCCGAGCTTCTTAGCAAGGCTTGTAACACGTGAATTAACAGGGTTCATCGCACTGAGGGTAAAATTTTGCGTACGACTTAATCCCTTCATAATTGCGCTTCCCATATTTCCGACACCAATAATTGTAATTTTCATCTAAAAAACCTCCTAAATTATTTCCGAACTTGCCCATTACCGGTAATTTCATATTTGATTGTTGTTAATTGTTGTAATCCCATTGGTCCCCGGGCGTGGAGTTTTTGGGTACTGATACCAATTTCAGCGCCAAAGCCAAATTCTCCCCCATCAGTAAACCGCGTAGAGGCATTAACATAAACACAGGCAGAATTAATGGCTTGTTGGAAGTAGCGTCCCCGGGTAATGTTGTTTGTAATAATTGATTCTGAATGGTGAGTACTGTGGTGATTAATATGGTTAATTGCATCATCAAGGGAATCAACAATTTTTACGGCCATAATTAAATCATTATATTCTGTCTCCCAATCTTCCTCAGTAACGGGACGGATAGTTGATACTAATTGGCACGCCATTTCATCACCGCGTAATTGGACGCCATGTTCCATTAAAGCTTTGGCAATAACAGGAAGAAATTCAGCGGCAATATCGCGGTGGATAAGTAATTTTTCAGCGGCATTGCATACAGAAGGCCGTTGTACTTTTGCATTTACAGTAATATTGGTCGCCATTGTTAGGTCAGCATCCTTATCAATATAAATGTGGCAATTACCCGCACCAGTTTCGATAACTGGAACCGTAGCTGTTGTTACAACCCGCTGAATAAGGGCCCGGCCGCCTCGTGGAATCAAGACATCAATGTAGTCAGTGAGATTCATCATTTCATCAGCAATCGCATGACTAGTGGCGGTAATAAGCTGAACCGCATCGACCGGTAAATGTTGGCTTTGTAATGATTCACGAAGAATTTTTACTAAGGCAGTATTAGTCTGGATAGCCTCTTTTCCGCCCCGTAGAATAACTGCATTGCCACTCTTGAATGTGAGGCCGGTCGCGTCTACAGTTACGTTTGGTCGTGCTTCAAAGATAATGCCAATTACCCCTAATGGTACGCGCCGTTGAAGGATTTGCAACCCATCTTTGGTAATCCATCCCTTATCGATTTGGGAAGTGGGATCGTTCAAGTCGGCGATTGTTCGGAGACCATTAGCCATGTCCGCAATACGTTGGGAATTGACCATTAAACGATCTGTAAATTTAGTTGGCATCTGGGTAGCGGCGGCCAAGTCTTGTTGGTTGGCAGCGATAATTTGGTTTTTATTTTTGATTAAATCATCTGCCAATTGAAGCAATGCCTTATTTTTGGTGGCAGTGTTCATTAAAGCTAGTTTGTTTGCAGCGATTTGGGCTCTTTTTCCAATTGTAATTAAATCTTGGTTCATTATCATCACTCCTATTTTCCAAAATGAGTACCAATAGTATGACCATCAAAAATATCAAAAAGAATTTTAGGGTCACGACCATTGCATAAAATCATTTGTTTACCTGCTTGCATCATTGTGGCAGCTGCCCGTAATTTAGTTACCATTCCTCCTGTTCCAAACCTAGTGCTGCTACCGCTTGCGACGTTCTCTATTTCCGGCGTTAGGAATGGAACTTCTTTAATGATTTGTGCGTCAGGAAATTTATGCGGATCTTTGTCATAAAGGGCATCGATATCCGAAAGAATGATTAGCTCGTCAGCATCAATGGCAATAGCTACCTGGGAAGAGAGTTCATCATTGTCACTGAAAGTAGTGTAATGATCAAGCTCATCAACTGACACGGGGTCATTTTCGTTAACGATTGGAATCACATTTTGCTGAAGTAAAGCATTAATTGTATTAAGCGTATGCTGGCGACTGACGGGATAAGTGAGCACATCACGGGTAAGGAGAAGTTGGGCGACGTGCGTTTGATAGTCTAAAAATCGTTGCGAATAGATTCGCATTAAAGCAGCCTGACCGATAGATGCTAAGGCTTGCTGTTGTGCTATTTCGGCGGGACGATCTGTTAATCCCAAACTTGCAAGACCAACGCCAATTGCTCCCGAGGAAACAAGAATAAGTTGGTATCCTTGATTGTTTAATGTCGCAAGGACAAATGAAAGTTGGTCGATTGTTCGTAAATTAATTTTTCCATTAGGAAGAACAAGGCTACTCGTACCAATCTTAACAACTACTTTTTGTATTTTATGAGTCATAGAAAATCCTTTCAGAAAACAAAAAGCGCCCTTAACCGAGACACCAATTATGGCGGTACCATTCTCGTTTAAAGACGCACTTTACACTTTTAAATTATTTTATTATTAGAATATATTAAAGTTGTAGCAGGGCTTCGGTACTGGCGATAGCTTGCAGTCGATGGCTATCGTTCCTGGACTGACCTACTTTTATCTACAATTAAAATTTTAATTGGAAGACTAAGCTTTTGTCAAGACTAATTATTTTTGAGATTCAATTAAAAATGAATTGACAAATAATTAAAAATAAATTAGAATACGAGCAACAATTAAATATTAGTCGTTTAAGAAGAGTAAAAGCAATGTAGTATTAAGAGAGTTTTCGGGTGGTGGAAGAAAATTACAAATTGCTTTGAAGATGGTCTTAAAAAATACAACAAGTGTGAGGAAAAAACTAAGCACTTGTCGGCTGATATCCGTTATCAAGTATCGAAGTTTATTATGAACTTCCTGAGGCTATTCATGTGAGTGGATAGTAAATTAAGGTGGCACCACGAAAATACTCGTCCTTATTTAAGTTAAGGACGGGTATTTTTTATGGAGGTGAAAGTGATGAAACGCAAAATTGCATTAGCTCAACTTGATATTCAATTAGGAAATCCTGCCGAAAATTATCAAAAAGCTAAACAAGCAATTGAAGAAGCTGCTAGTCACCATGCAGATATCGTTGTCTTGCCGGAGATGTGGAATACTGGCTATGCCTTAGATCAATTATCAGACTTGGCAGATGAAAACGGTCAAAAGACACAAAAATTTCTTAGTGAGTTAGCGTTAGAAAATCAAATTAACATTGTCGGTGGTTCAGTAGCGGTGAGATGTGGACAATCTTTTTTCAATACAACCTATGTTTATGATCAAAAGGGAAATCTAATTAGCAGTTACGAGAAGATGCATTTATTTGGACTAATGAATGAAGACCGATATCTAAAAGCTGGGCAAAAAGAAAATCACTTTGAATTAGCTGGGGTTCCGAGTGCAAGTTTTATTTGTTATGATTTGCGATTCCCCGAATGGATTAGAACAGTCGCTCGTTATGGAACTGATATCTTATATTTTTCGGCAGAATGGCCAAGCAAACGGATTAAACAATGGAAAATAATGCTTCAGTCACGGGCAATTGAAAATCAAGCCTTTGTAGTCGCGGTCAATCGTGTTGGGACGGATTTAGAGAATAGCTTTAATGGTCATTCGTTAGTAATAGATCCGCTTGGGCAGATTATCCATGATGCAGGAGAAGTTGAACAAGTAAGTTATGCAGAAATTGACTTAGCGCAGTTAGCACAGGTTCGGGGGCCGATTCCGGTGTTTAAGGATCGCCGACCAAGTCTTTATCATTGAGGGGATGGAAAAGATGAATTTTGCACAATCAAAATTATTAGACACTTTACCGAAACAATTTTTTGCCAATTTAGTTGCCAAGGTTAATAAAAAAATAAGTGAAGGGGTCGATGTTATTAATCTTGGTCAAGGGAATCCCGATAAGCCAACGCCAGATTATATTGTTAAGAGCACGCAAAAATGGGTAGCGGATCCGCAAACTCATAAGTATTCACTATTTCGGGGATTGCCAGCATTTAAAGAAGCAGCGGCAAACTTTTATTCTGAAAAATATGGAGCTGACTTTGACCCAGAAAAAGAAGTTGCAATTTTGGGTGGTTCCAAGATTGGGCTTGTAGAATTGCCATGGGCATTGATGAATCCCGGCGACACTTTTCTGCTTCCTGATCCTGGCTATCCAGATTACTTATCAGGAGCAGCATTAGGAGAAGTTAATTTTGAAACAGTACCATTATTAGCAGAAAATAATTTCTTGCCAGACTTAGAGGCAATTCCTGAAGAGGTGGCGCAACGTGCTAAATTCTTCTATCTTAACTATCCTAATAATCCAACGGGTGCTGTAGCTACTCCCGAGTTTTATCGAAAATTAGTTGCGTGGGCCAAAAAGTACCATGTGGGCATTATTAGTGACTTTGCCTATGGCGCAATTGGCTTTGACGGTCAAGCTCCAGTTAGCTTTATGGAAACACCAGGCGCTAAAGATGTGGGAATTGAATTTTATACCTTTTCTAAGACGTTCAACATGGCAGGGTGGCGAATCGCATTTGCGGTTGGTAATGCAGATATTATTGAAGCCTTAAACTTAATTCAAGATCACCTATTCGTTAGTCTTTTTCCTGCCTTACAGGAAGCTGCTATTGATGCTTTAACGCTGCCACAACGTGATGATGCAATTGCCGAAATTGTAGGTCGTTATGAAGAAAGACGGAATGCTTTTATTAATGCGGCCGAAAAAATTGGCTGGCATGCATTTACTCCCCAGGGTACTTTCTATGCTTGGATGCCGGTTCCAAAGGATTATACCAGTGAAAGCTTTGCAGATTTGTTATTGGACAAAGCTGGCGTGGCAGTAGCACCAGGCAATGGCTTTGGCAAGCACGGTGAAGGTTATGTGCGGATTGGCCTTTTGATTGAGCCAGCACGACTGACGGAGGCCGTTGAGCGGATTGCTAAATTGAATTTATTTAGTTAAGGAGGAAAAATTATGGCTTTGAAATATATGGTTTTAGGTGCAGGGGCAATGGGACTACGATTTGGGGTATTGCTTCAAGAATTAGCAGGTGCGAAGGTTGATTTTGTTGATAACTGGGCTTCCCAAGTTGAAACTATTAAACAACAGGGTGGGGTTTACGTTTCTCGAGACCATGAGAATCGACATCTTGTACCAATTAATATTTACTCACCAGAAGAATATGATGGTGATCCAGATGTGTTTATCGTTTTTGCCAAACAGATGACGCTTAGTGATTTGTTACAACGCAGTGCTCATTTCTTCCGTCCTGACCATCAATATGTCTTTTCCGGGATGAATGGCATGGGACATATTGAAAAAATTAACCAATATTTTCCTAAAGAACATGTCGTGGCCGGAACTTGTTTAATTGGCACGGTCCTTAATAAGGCGGGGGATGTGGATTTTATTGGTAAACCTGGTGCTGGTTCGATCAACTTAGCTCCCCAAGTCGGCGAACCAGATGAGCGGGTAAAACAAATTGTTGAGGACTTTACCACGGCGAATATTAATCCCCACCTTAATGATAATTTTTATGGTACCCTCCTAACAAAAGTAGTTTTTAATTCTGTTATTAACACGATCTGCACGCTTTTTGAGATTCAAATGGGGCAATTTATCGATTACGATGGTGCAGAAAAGCTTGGCAAACAGTTAATTAATGAAGCATTCGATGTTGCCGAACGGGCTGGTATTCAGCTCTTAAGCACTCGTGAGGAGGAGTGGCAAACGATTAAATATGTTAGTGAAGTTACCAGCCCGCTTCATTATCCATCAATGTACCAAGATATGAGTAAAAATCGACCAACAGAAGTAGATTACATTAATGGATATATTTATGATTTAGGTAAGAAGTATAACTATGAGGCATCTACTCACGACTTCTTGCGTAATTTAGTTCACCTTGCAGAAAATACTCGTAAATTCCGACAAAACTAAAAGAAGAAGCGGACCTGTCCGCTTCTTCTTTTAGTTTTCTTGATCAAATTCTTCCAGTTTTTCTGCTGCTTCTGTCCATGCAAGTTCAAATTCTTCAGATTTAGCTGATAATTCATCAAGTTCTTTTTGAAGATCGGTTAATTTTCCAATATCCGTAGCGATCTCTGGTTGACTCATTTGTTCTTGGATTGCGGTTTGTTTTTCTTCTAATTCCGCCATCTGTTGTTCTAGCTCATCGACTTGTCGCTGAATTTTTCGGCGAGCGCGCTGCTGTTCTTTGCTTTGCTGATAAGATTGTTTACCAGCTGGTGCTTTAGTAATGGTGGTGGAATTATGTGAAGCAGCTTCAGATGAACTTTCTTTTTCCTTAGCAATTAGGTAGTCATCATAATTGCCTTCGTAATGTTTAATTCCGTCGTGTTCCATTGCTAAGATATCGGTTGCAACCTGATTAATAAAGTAACGGTCGTGAGAAATAAAGAGAACGGTTCCGCTAAATTCGTTAATTGCGTTTTCAAGCACTTCTCGACTATCGATATCTAAGTGGTTAGTTGGTTCATCAAGGATAAGAAAATTAATCGGTTTAAATGAGAGCTTAGTTAACTCCAATCGTGCTTTTTCACCACCAGATAGGTCATGAACAACTTTATAAACATCATCACCAACGAATAAGAAACTACCTAATAATGAGCGAATATCTTTTTCAGGTACTTCTGGATGGTCATCCCATACTTCTTCTAAAACTGTTTTATTTGGATGTAATTGTTGCTGTTCCTGGTCATAGTAACCGATATCGAGGTTAGCACCGAGTTTGATTGTTCCACTAATTAACGGAATTTTATGGAGAATAGATTTAAGTAAAGTTGATTTTCCGATTCCATTTGGTCCGATAATCCCAATACGCTGCGGCTTGCGGACATTAAATGAAAGCGGCCCAGCAAGGATCTGTTCATCGTAGCCAACTTTTGCCTGCTCCACATCAAGAACTTCATTTCCGCTATCTTTTTCAGAATGGAATTGAAAATGGATTGATTTATCATCAGTTTCTGGACGCTCAAGCCGCTCCATTTTTTCTAATTGCTTTCGCCGCGCCTGAGCACGTTTAGTTGTTGAGGCACGAACAATATTTCGATTAACAAAGTCTTCTAACTTAGCAATCTTTTTTTGTTGTTGGTCATAGTGTTTCCACTCTGCTTCTAATCGTTCTTGCTTGTGTTTAACAAATTGCGTGTAGTTACCAGTATAGTGGGTGAGTGTTTTATTATCGAGATCATAAACATCGCTGACAACACGATCTAAGAAGTAACGGTCGTGAGAGACGATAAGCAATGCACCTTGATAACTTTTAAGATAATCTTCTAACCATGAAAGAACGTTCATGTCGAGGTGGTTAGTCGGTTCATCTAGAATCAAAAGCCCCGGTGCTTGCAGAAGGATCTTTGCTAAGGCGAGTTTAGTTTTTTGCCCTCCTGAAAGGGAATTAATTGGCGTATCATAACTATCTTCGCCAAAACCAAATCCATGTAGAATTCCCCGCATACGTGATTCGTATTCGAAACCACCCTGTTTCTTAAAGGCAGTTTGTAAATTATCGTATGTTGAAAGAATTTGTTGATAATTGCTATCGGAACTATCAAGGTCAGCGAGCTGTTGTTCAAGATCGTGGATTTGCGTTTCCATTTTGTGGAGAGGAGCAAAGACAGTATCTAGTTCAGTCCAAATGCTATTTTGACTATCGAGTCCTTGATCCTGGGCCAAGTAACCAATTGTCAAATCTTTAACCTTCGTAATTGTTCCTTCATCTGGTTCGGTGATTCCAGCGATCATTTTTAACAAGGTCGTTTTACCAGCACCATTACGCCCAACAAGCGCAGTACGGCCATGCTCTTGGATTTGCATGTTCATATTGTGAAATAAAACGTCCGCGCCAAATCGACGCACAACGTCATTTGTCTGTAAAAGTAACATATTGAAACCTCATTTAATTCGTTGATTTAATATGGTTTTATTTTAGCAGATTTTTAATTTTAAATAAAAAGTTGAAAATATTTTTGTATTTTAGTTCACAAAAAAGGGTTTAATTGCTAGAATATACTTAGACTTAAATTTCACAAAGTAAAAATTAGTAACATTATCCTTGTCAAAAACTTAGTAATTAGTTGGCAAACTAGGTTGAGAAGGGCTTGTTTTAGGAGGAATAAAAGTAGAATGGCTAATAAAAAGATTCCACGCGCGACTGCGAAACGGTTGCCAATATATTTCCGTTATTTAAATGTATTGAAAGACGCAAATAAGCAACGGGTATCATCAACTGAACTTTCGGAGGCTGTGCAAGTTGATTCGGCAACGATTCGTCGTGACTTTTCATATTTTGGTGAATTAGGTAAGCGGGGATACGGTTATGACGTTGAAAGTCTATTAAAGTTTTTTAAAGGAATCTTACACCAAGACTCATTAGTTAGTGTTGCCTTAGTCGGAGTTGGTAGTTTGGGAAGTGCCTTGTTAAACTTTAATTTCCACCAAGATACTAATTTACGGATCAGTGCGGCATTTGATACTAAGCCAGAATATGCCAATACAGTCAAAAGCGGTATTCCAATTTACCCATCCGAGGATATGGTAAAGCAGTTAAAAGAGCAACAGATTGATGTTGTTATTCTAACCGTTCCAGGAATCAAGGCCCAACATGTTGCGGACCAATTAGTTGAAGCTGGTGTGAAGGGAATTCTTAACTTTACTCCTGTTCGTTTATCTGTGCCAAAAAATGTTCAAGTTCAAAACATTGACTTAACAAACGAACTTCAAACATTAATTTACTTCATTAAAAATTATACTGAAGATTCAATTGAATAAATTAGGAGAGCATTGGTTTGATGAAAGCGTTCAACCAATGCTTTTTGTTTACTAAATTATTAATAAAAGTCATGGATTGTAGGTATGATCTCTTAAGTTTTAAAAAATGGTCAAAAAAAGTCAAAGTATTTTTGTTGCATTTTAAAGAGAACATGTTATATTTAAACATGTGGTTAGCACTTGAAGAGTTTGAGTGCTAAAAATAAAATTTATTAACAAGATGGAGGGATTAACGTGTTAAAACCATTAGGAGATCGCGTTGTTCTAAAAGCTGAAACTGAAGAAGAAAAGACAGTTGGTGGAATTGTCCTTGCTTCCAATGTGAAGGAAAAGCCAACTACTGGAAAGGTTATTGCCGTTGGAGAAGGTCGTACTTTAGAAAACGGACAAAAGCTTGCTCCAGCTGTTAAGGAAGGCGACCGCGTATTATTTGATAAGTACGCAGGCAACGAAGTAGAATACAACGGTGAAAAGTTCTTAGTTGTTCATGCTAAAGACTTAGTAGCAATCGTTGAATAGTTAAATAAGCGAATTAAGAGCAGGAGACAGAAAGAATGAAATTCCTTCACCGTCTCTTTTAAATAATGAATTTAATTTTGAGGTGACATAAATGGCAAAAGAAATTAAGTTTTCTGAAGATGCACGGAGCGCTATGCTCAGTGGTGTTGATAAATTAGCTGATACTGTTAAGACAACAATGGGTCCAAAGGGACGGAATGTTGTTTTGGAACAAAGCTACGGCACACCAACTATTACTAATGATGGTGTAACTATTGCTAAGAGTATTGAACTTGAAAACCAATTTGAAAATATGGGTGCAAAGTTAGTAGCCGAGGTTGCTTCAAAGACTAACGATATTGCCGGTGATGGTACTACAACTGCTACTGTTTTAACCCAAGCAATTGTTAATGCTGGTATGAAGAACGTTACCTCTGGTGCAAACCCAGTTGGTATTCGTCGTGGTATTGACAAGGCTACCGAAGTTGCTGTTGAAGCTTTGAAGAAGATGTCACACGATGTAAAGACCAAGGATGATATCGAACAAATTGCTTCTATTTCAGCTGCTAATCCAGAAGTTGGTAAGCTAATTGCTGATGCAATGGAAAAGGTTGGCCATGATGGTGTAATTACTATCGAAGATTCTCGTGGTGTTGACACTAGCGTTGATGTTGTTGAAGGAATGAGCTTTGACCGTGGTTACATGTCACAATACATGGTAACTGATAACGACAAGATGGAAGCGGACCTTGACAATCCATATATTTTGATTACTGACAAGAAGATTAGTAATATCCAAGACATTTTGCCATTGCTTCAATCAGTTGTTCAAGAAGGCCGTGCTCTCTTGATCATTGCTGATGATATTACTGGTGAAGCATTACCAACTCTTGTATTGAACAAGATTCGTGGTACCTTTAATGTTGTTGCTGTTAAGGCTCCTGGCTTTGGTGACCGTCGTAAGGCTCAACTTCAAGATATTGCTGTTTTGACTGGCGGTACTGTTATTTCTGACGACCTTGGGATGAGTCTTAAGGACGCTACTGTTGATCAATTAGGTCAAGCAAACAAGGTTACAGTTACAAAGGATACTACTACTATCGTTGATGGTGCTGGTTCAAAGGAGGCTATCCAAGAACGTGTTGACCAAATTAAGCAAGAAATTGCTAAGTCAACTTCCGACTTCGATAAGGAAAAACTTCAAGAACGTCTTGCAAAACTTTCAGGTGGGGTTGCCGTTGTTAAGGTTGGTGCCGCAACTGAAACTGAATTGAAGGAAAAGAAGTACCGGATTGAAGATGCCTTGAACGCTACTCGTGCTGCTGTTCAAGAAGGATTTGTTCCTGGTGGTGGAACTGCTTTAATTAACGTAATTCCTGCTCTTGACAAGATTGAAGCCGATGGTGATGAATTAACTGGTATCAATATTGTTAAGGCTGCCCTTGAAGCACCAGTTCGTCAAATTGCTGAAAACGCTGGTGTTGAAGGCTCTGTTATTGTTAATGAATTAAAGAACGAAAAAGAAGGTATTGGTTACAACGCTGCAGATGGCAAGTTTGAAGATATGATCAAGGCTGGTATTGTTGACCCAACAATGGTTACCCGTTCTGCTCTTCAAAACGCTGCTTCCGTATCAGCATTGCTTCTTACTACTGAAGCGGTTGTTGCTGATAAGCCAGATCCAAATGCTAATAACCAAGCTCCTGCTGCTCCACAAGGCGGCATGGGCGGTATGATGTAATACCATTTGACTAAAATTTAATTTTGTGGGCAGAAAAGATTCTAATGTTTGTTTTTTCAAATGTTGGGATCTTTTTTTATTGGAGGAAAATCAATGACGAAAAATGCAACCAGTGTCTATAACTATTTAGACAACGAAAAAATAAACTATCAAATTGTTACTCATCCCCCAGTCTATACAGCGGAACAAGCAGACAAGTATGTTCAAGAATATCAATTTGCCCGTACGAAAAACCTTTTTCTAAAAAATAAAGCTGGCTATTATTTAGTTACAATCTTAGAAAATAAGCGTCTCAATATGAAAAAATTGAAAGAGAATCTATCGACTAGTCGGTTTTCATTTGCCCACCCAGAAGAATTAGCTATGAAGTTAGGAATAACAAGTGGGGCTGTTTCACCCTTTAACTTGTTTAATGATAAACAACATCAGGTTACCTTTATTATTGATGCTGATATCTTTAAGAACGAGGAGTTAATAGGGTGTCACCCAAACATTAATACGGCCACAGTGATTTTGAGAACAAAAGATTTGCTTCAAATAATAAAGCTGAATGGTAATTCAGTTAAGGCGGTTCAACTATAAAGTTAATCTAAAAATCTTAAATTGTGGTAAAGTAAATTAGTATTAATTTTTAACCAAACTATAACTGAAAGGAACTAAGAAATGGAAAAAATGAAATTCCAGAAGATAACGCTATTTTCTGGTGTAATGCTTGCCTTAAATTCCTTAATTGGTTCAGGGTGGTTGTTTGGTGCCGGAACTGCTGCAAAGGTTGCCGGACCAGCTGCTATTTTGTCATGGATCTTAGGAGCAATAATCATTATTAGCATTGCCCTTACTTATGTTGAATTAGGGGCAATGTTTCCAGAAAGCGGGGGAATGAGTCGTTATGCTCAGTATAGCCACGGTCCGTTTTTAGGCTTTATTGCTGCATGGGCAAATTGGATTTCATTAATCACTTTAGTCCCAATGGAAGCAGTGGCCTCGGTTCAATATATGAGCTCGTGGCCGTGGGCATGGGCAAATTGGACTCACCACTTTATGAAAAACGGTAATATTACGACTCCTGGATTGTTAGTTGTATTTGGCTTTATGCTGATTTTTACTTTGATCAATTTCTGGTCGGTAAAATTGATGACTCGCTTTACTAACTTAATATCAATTTTTAAGATTTTATTACCGACACTAACAATTGTGATGCTTATTGCGGCGGGTTTTCATCCTAGTAATTTTGGTCATAGCGTAACTACTTTTATACCATATGGTAGCCGGTCAATCTTTGAAGCAGCTGCTATTTCTGGAATTATTATGTCTTATGATGCCTTTCAAACGGTAATCAACATGGGAGGAGAAATGATTAATCCTCATAAAAATATCGTGCGAGGCGTATTGATTTCAATGATTATTACCGCTGTGATCTATGTCATGTTACAAGTTGCCTTTATTGGAGCGATTGATCCGAATTTATTAGCGCAAAAAGGATGGCATGGGATTAACTATACGTCTCCATTTGCTGATATTGCGATCCTGCTGGGGATGAATTGGCTTGCAATTTTGCTATATATGGATGCTTTTGTTTCACCATTTGGGACAGGGGTTGCGTTCGTGGCGACTGCCTCACGAGCATTGGCAGCAATGACTCATACTGGACATTTGCCTCAATGGTTGGGACGGCTAGAACGGCGCTACATGATTCCGCGGCTTGCAATGGTTGTGGATCTAATTTTAGCGGTGGTAATGGTTAGTCTCTTCAGAAATTGGAGTTTGTTAGCCACTGTAATTACCGGTTCAACCTTAATTGCTTATCTTACCGGGCCAGTCACTGTAATGTCGCTTCGCAAAATGGATGCTAATTTAAAGCGGCCGTTTCATCCGCATTTTATGTCCTGGTTGGCGCCATTTGCATTTGTCTTGACGAGCCTTTCAATTTATTGGACAATGTGGCCGACGACTGTTCAGGTAATTGGGGTTATCTTATTAGGCTTACCAATTTATCTTTATTATGAAGTTAAGTATCGTCACGCATCAGGGCTACGTGACTTACGCAATAGTTATTGGATGTTGGTTTATCTTGTTTTTATCTCAATAGTTTCTTACATTGGGAGTGAAGGATTTGGCGGCAAGGACTGGTTGAAGTACCCATGGGATTTTGTTGTTATTATCATCTGCTCGCTAGGATTTTACCGGTGGGCTGTGGCTAGCCGGATGAAAAAAGTCGATCCTGCGGCAGAAAAGGTTAATGCCAAGGTAAAGATGCCAGGAAAAGATCAATAGATATATTTGTAGGTTGCAAAATTAAAGAATAAATTGTAATATTGTCACCTACTTAAAAAGTGTAAAAATCAAAGGAGAAATAGTATGTGGCGCTATTTGAAACGTGTTTTAATCGGGAAACCGTTAAAAACCCTTGATGAAGGGCAAACACACTTAACTAAATTTAAAGCATTAGCCATGCTTTCTTCTGACGCAATATCGTCAGTAGCATATGGACCAGAGCAAATTACAACTGTTCTGGTAACTTTATCCGCAGCAGCAATCTGGTATTCAATCCCGATTGCGGCAGTTGTGTTGGTCCTTTTGTTAGCTATCACGTTATCATACCAACAAATCATTCATGCCTATCCTAGTGGTGGTGGTGCTTATGTCGTTGCCACACGGAATTGGGGGAGTAATGGGGGATTATTTGCTGGAGGATCATTACTAGTTGACTATATGTTAACGGTGGCTGTTTCAACGACATCTGGAGTTGAAGCGATTACTTCGGCAGTTCCTGCTTTATATAAATTTTCAATTCCAATCGGGATCGTTATTGTCCTTTTAATCATGTTTATGAATTTACGGGGAATGAGTGAAAGTGCAAACTTCCTCACAATTCCAGTATATTTCTTTGTTATTATGATGATTGTGATGGTAGTGTGGGGTGGCTATAATATTGCCACTGGTCATATTCATTACCGGGCAATTGTTGATTATGGAACACCGGTATCGGGAATGTCATTTGTTTTGCTTATTCGGGCATTCTCAGCTGGTTCGTCATCCTTAACTGGGGTGGAAGCCGTAAGTAATGCTGTTCCTAACTTTAATAAGCCTAAAGAAAAGAATGCATCAACTACCCTGGCAATTATGAGTGCTATTTTAGCGTTCTTCTTTATTGCCATTATCTTCTTTAGTTTTTATCTGGGGGTAGTTCCTAATTCACGGACAACAATCCTCTCCCAAATGGCCGCACAAATCTTTGGTGGGCATGGGCTAGGCTTTTACCTCTTGCAACTTTCAACTGCAATGATTTTAGCGGTCGCTGCTAATACTGGTTTCTCAGCCTTTCCAATTCTTGCCTTTAATATGGCCAAAGATAAATATATGCCGCACGCGTTCATGGATCGTGGGGATCGGTTAGGTTACTCTAACGGGATTATTTCCTTGGCGATTGGAGCAATTATTTTGATCTTGATCTTCCATGGTCAGACTAATATGTTAATTCCGCTTTATGCAGTAGGGGTATTTGTTCCATTTACTTTATCGCAATCTGGGATGATTATTCACTGGTTTAGAGAACGGGAAGGTTTCTGGTTAGGGAAAGCCTTTATTAACCTAGTAGGAGCCTTGATTTCATTTGTTCTTGTCATTTGTTTGTTCTGGCAACACTTTGCAAATGTTTGGCCATACTTAATTATCATGCCGCTGCTTTTATGGATGTTCCATTCGATTCACCGGCACTATGTAAAAGTAGCCGCTCAGTTGCGGGTTACTGAAAAGACGAAAGTTCAATTACATGATTACGATGGTGCAACGGTGATTGTTTTAGTTGGTAATGTAACCCGGGTAACTCGTGGTGCAATTAATTACGCTCGGTCGATTGGTGATTATGTTATTGCCATGCATGTTTCGTTTGATGAAAATCCAGGCAAAGAGCATAAAACAGCAAATGAATTTAAAGCTGAATATCCAGATGTCCGTTTTGTTGATATTCACTCTTCGTACCGTTCAATCGCAAAACCAACGTTACGTTTTGTTGATGTGATTGCAAAACGAGCAGAAGCAAGAAATTATTCGACGACTGTTCTTGTTCCGCAATTTATTCCTAAACATCCATGGCAATTGGCCTTACATAATCAGACCAGTGTTCGTTTACGGGCGTTATTGAATTCCCGAGAGAATATTATTGTTGCTAGTTATAACTATCATCTTCAAGAATAGTTTATTTAGAGAGAAAGTATTGATTTAATGAATAAAAAGCAACTATTATGGGGGCTTTTGTTTGCAGTTGGCCTTTTCATGGCGGCAAGTTATACCATTGATAATCGTGGCTTTCATTCTGGAATATACGGTATCATTGGCTGTGCTTTGATCTTAATCGCGTATGCGGGAATGAATTGGGAAAAACTGCAATCAAAAGATCAACATACGAGAAAAATTTTAGTGCTTTTGAGCAGTATTTTAGGGATTATCATTGTCCTTGATATTGCTGAAATGATTTTAGGATAATTAAATAAAGCTTATTGAGGGAGCGAGACAGAAGTCACTTGTGACTTCGTTTTTCGACGCGAAGCTAGCCTCTGGGAGCCCCCGCAAGCAACAGTAGGCCTCCAATGTTCGGTTTTGTCGGACGTTGGAGGCCATTGTTGTACTG
The DNA here is from genome assembly GCF_947381695.1 of Limosilactobacillus sp. DJ3M12. Classification (NCBI taxonomy): domain Bacteria; kingdom Bacillati; phylum Bacillota; class Bacilli; order Lactobacillales; family Lactobacillaceae; genus Limosilactobacillus; species Limosilactobacillus sp. DJ3M12. The sequence continues at coordinate 24,700 of NZ_CANCWY010000023.1, forward strand.
CGTATTTGCTTTTTATGAAAGTAACTTAACTTATGTCACAGTCCTTTTTATATTAACTAATAAGCTAAATCATATTATCCTTTTTGCTAGTCGGCTAACAAAAAGGAGAGATGAAAATTGCTAATAGGTCGTCTAGTAAAACAAGCTAACAATGCGATGAATCAAGAAATGAATGCATTTGCGCAGCAGTATGGATTGACAGGAACGCAAATGTCGATTATTGATTTTTTAACGCATTTCCCGGGAAATAGTTGTGATCAACACCAGATTGAAAATGAATTTGGAATAAAGAGATCAACCACTACTGTATTACTTCAACGAATGGCAAAGAAAAATTTAATTGAATGTTATCCGTCACCAGAAGATCGCCGTCAAAAAATCGTTACGCTTACTGCAGAAGGCCAAAAATTATCTTCAGATGTAAGTGCGTATATTACACAATACGAAGAGAAATTAAAAGCAGATTTTAGTGAACAGGACATTTCGAAAATAAGACGATTCTTATCAACGATGATAGAGGAGAAATAATGAGTACGAATACTGAAAAAATTTCGGCAAAAGTTGTTGCAGCGATTGTGGCAACCGGATTGATGTCATTTTGTGGGGTAATTGTAGAGACAGCGATGAATGTGACTTTTCCGATCCTGATGCGTGAATTTTCGATTACTACTAATCAGGCCCAATGGATGACTTCCATTTATTTGCTCTTGGTTGCAATCGTTGTTCCCTTATCGGCAATTTTGAAAAGCTCTTACCGAACAAAGATGCTTTTTACAGTTGCAAACTTGCTTTTTATCAGTGGAATAATTATTGATGCACTGGCGCCATTATTTGGGGTGCTTTTAGTTGGTCGTACAATTCAGGGAATAGGAACTGGGATTGCATTACCATTGATGTTTAATATTATTATGGAGCAAGTTCCAACAAGCAGAATTGGCTTTATGATGGGGAGTGGAAATCTTATTACTGGAGTTGCCCCAGCGATTGGTCCTACTTTTGGTGGAATCGTTGCCAGCAAGCTTAATTGGCGGTGGGTATTTTATTCATTAATTCCGCTTTTAATTATTTCGTTTGTGCTTGGTGAATGGGGAATTACCCAAAAATCACCGATTAAAAAGCAACAAATTGATCTTTTTAGTATATTAATGATTGTATTCATGTTCTGTGGTTTTGTAACAGAATTTAGTAACCTGGGAAGCCAAGCCTTCATGACCTTTTCAGTTGGTAGTGCATTGTTAATCGGGATCTTAGGAATGGGACTTTTTGCTCGGCGTTCATTAACCCTAAAAGAACCAATTTTACAATTACGATTATTTAGAAATAAAAAATTTTCTGGGCATATTCTTGGTTTCTTTTTAACCCAACTTATTTCGTTAGGCTTTGCATTTCTTTTACCAAACTATATTCAATTGGTAAATGGTAATAGTGCAATGACAGCTGGCTTGATTGTCCTTCCGGCTGGTTTTGTGGGTGCGATATTTGCCCCATTGGGAGGAGGATTTTAGATAAATTTGGCGCTCGCAAGCCTATTTTGATTGGGACTTCATTATGTCTAATTGCGCTTATTGCTTTTACAATCTATGGATAGCATTTAACAAATATATTTATTGCGCTTGTTTATATTCTCTATATGGGTGGAATGGGAATGTGCATGGGTTGCGTAATGACAAGTGCATTAACTGTTGTTGGTAAAGCAAAGCAATCACAAGGAAATGCGATCCTTAATACTTTGCAGCAATTTGCCGGGGCAATTGGGACCTCATTAGTAGCGATGATTGTTGCAGCCAGTCAGAGTCATCTCCACACGACTAGACGTATCTCTACGGCAATTGGTACTCAAGAAGCTTTTGGCATGTTAACGATTTTTTGTATTATAATTTGGATAAGTTACTATCGAAGTGTGAAAAAATAAAATATGGTGGATTATAGAATGAAGTTAGCCACCCAGTTGGTGGTAAATAAAAAACGCCATTCGGCGTGACATCAGGTA